>DASREC010000029.1:0-10915 GCA_035652295.1 Polyangia bacterium | reverse complement strand
CAGCCTCGGGCGGTTCCGCTACTCGGTGCTGATGCCGGGCAAGAACGAAGAGAAGGGCAAGGAGCTGGTGCTCGAGCTGAAGGAGACGATGCCGTCGTCGCTCGCTCCCGACGACACCGCGGACCAGGCGGAGCGCGTGGTGGCCAATCAGCGGCTCCTGCAGGGCGCGTCGCCGGCGTATCTCGGCACGACCAAGATCGGCGGGACGTCGTACACCGTGCGCGAGCTGCAGCCGACGGACGCCAAGCTCGACTCCGAGACGCTCAAGGGCGGCGAGCGCGACGAGCTGTGCGCCTCGTGCGGCAGCGTGCTCGGCCGGCTGCACAGCCGCGGCTCCCGCAACCTGAAGGCGCGCATCGAGGGACGCGACCGCGCCATGCGGCGGCGCATCGCCGCGTTCGCGCTGCGCTACGCCGAGATCGTCTGCGAAGATTTCGAGGCGCTGACGCGGCGGCGCGAGGAAGTCGAGCAGGCGCTCGGCTTGAAGTAGCGCGCGCGCGTCACTTCGCCGCGTCGGCGAGCTTCTGGATCACGCGATCGACCAGCGAGAAATAGTCGGCGACCGTGTTGTCGGCGCCCACGTCCGACGGCAGCACCACCGCGCGCGCGCCCGACTTCTGCGCCACCAGCTCGACGGTGTTGCGCGGATAGAACGACTCCATCAGCAGCAGCTTCACGTGCTCGCGCTGAATCAGCCCGATCAGCCACGCGATGTGCGACGGCGGCGCAGGGATGCCCGGCTTCGGCTCGACGTAGCCGATCTCCTCGAGCCCGAGCCAGCGCGACAGATACGACCAGCTCTTGTGGTAGGTGACGATCTTCATTCCGCGCAGCGGCGCCGCCTCGGCCTCCCACTTCTGCCGCCTTAGCGCGATCTCGCTCTCGAACTTTTTCAAGTTGGCCTGATAGGTCGCGGTGCCGCTCGCGTCGAGCGCCTCGAGCCGCTCGGCGATCTCGCGCGCGATGATGAGCGCGTTGTCCGGCGGGATCCAGTAGTGCGGATTGCCCTGCGGATGGATGTCGCCCATCGAGCGATCGACCTTGGTCATCGGCACGTCGAGCACCGGGATGCGCTGGGACGCGTCGAGGTTGCCCGGCTGGCCGGGCGCGATGCGCTCGTTGCGCGAGCCGAGCACCAGCGGCGGCAGCCAGCCGATCTCGAGCTCGAGCCCGACGTGCACGAGCAGGTCGGCGCGGTTGAGCGTGACGATCAAGCTCGGCTTCGGCTCGACGAAGTGCGGGTCCATGTAGCCGCGGGACAGCGACTTGGTCTCGACGCGATCGCCGCCGATCTTGCTCGCCAGATCGGCGAACGTCTCGATCGAGGTGACGACGTGCAGCTTGGCGGAGGCGGGGCGCGCGGCGGCGATGGTGACGAGCGCCGCGGCCGCGAGGATCAGTTTGCGCATGAGTCCCTCATTCCGATAGGACGGCGTTCGGGCGCCGCTGTTCATCGCCGCTCATCCGTTAGAACGGATGCGCGCCGTGCGCCCCGATGGCGATCTCGAACTGCGTGAACAGCGCGCCCGTCACGTGCTGCGGCTGCGGCGCGCTGACGAACTGCGCGTTCGGCGTCGCGCAGCCGAGCGGCGGCGCAGCGCAACCGACCGGCCCGCGCACCTCGGCATAGAGGCGGATGCGGCTGAACTCGGAGAGCGTCCACGTCACCGAGCCCGCGGCCGCCAGCTCGGTGCGCAGGTTGTCGCCCTTGGGGACGCCGAGCGCCTCGCCGCGCAGGCCGACCAGCCAGCGACGCGCGAGCTGCACCACCACCTGCGTATAGAGCCCGCCCTCGAGCTGCGCGTGGCCCACGCCGAGGATCTTCAGATCGGGGATTTGCCGCATGAACCACTCGGTGGTCCACGCGACCGAGCGGTAGTGCTGCGCGACGTTCGGCGGCTTCCACTTGAAGTACAGATCGGCGCCGTAGAGATTGTCGTACCAGTTGTCGAACGCGGTGGCGCAGATGCCGCCGGCGATCGTCGGGATCAAGCAATTCTGCGTCGCGTGCTGCGAAGTTTTTCCGTGCGCGTAGTTGAGCCCGACGTACAGCGACGTGTTCTGCGAGGTGTTGAAGAAGGCGCGCGCGTTGGCGACGTAGGTGAAGTCCCACGGCTTGCCGCCGCCGAACGTCTGCAGCGGCGCGTCGGGATCGGCCGGCCCGACGGAGAACATGGAGAACGACAGCGTGAGGAAGAACGGCACGCGCGGCACCAACCAGTTCAGCTCCATGCCGGGCGCGCGCAGCCCGTCGACGCCGAGCAGCGCGTAGTTGATGCCGGGGCGGCGCGTGAAGTCCTGCATGTGCAGGTGCTGCGTGTTCTGCCGGCCGAGCGGCGCGCGAAAGATTCCGGCGCGCAGCTGCAGGTTGAACGGCAGGTGCGTGGTCGTCAGGTAGGCCTCTTCCACCTCGAGGCCGCCGAGGTTGGGAATGGTCAGGAAGAGGTCGGCGCGAAAGTAGGGATCGACCACCGCCTGCAGCGCGACCTCGACCTCCTGCACGTTGAAGCCGGTCTTGGCCGGATCGTCGCCCGACTTGTGCGTGCCCTGATCGTCGGAGTACCAGCCGGCGGCGAAGTCGACGATGGCCGAGAGATCGGGGTTCATCGACTGGATGAAGCGGCCGAACGACGCCCAGCCGCCGGCGGTCGGCTGCGCGGGCGTCGACGGAGGCGGCGCGACGGCGGCGGGCGTGGCGGCTTGCGGCGTCGCGGCGGCGGGCTGCGATTTTTGTTGCGCTGCAACATCGGCCTTGAGCGCCTTCTCGATCTCGGCTTCGTCGGGCGTGGCCGGAGGAGGTGGCGCGCCACCGTCGGGATTCGCCGCCGGCTGCGCGCGCGCGATCGACGAGAGCAGCGTGAACGCGAGCGCGAGCGCGAGCGAGAACGAAAGCGATCGGCGAGTCATCAGGAGCCGCCTTTCATCCGCAGACGGGCAATGCCCGGCAAGAGGAACAGCGCGGTGACCACCACCATCGACGCTCCCGTCGGCAGCGACCAGTGCCACGAGGCGTAGTAGCCGAGCGTCGCGCCCAGCACCGCGACGACGACCGAGATCGCGAACACCTGCCACAGCCGCTGGCCGAGCAGGAGGCCCGCCGCCGGCGGAATCACCATGAAGGCGAACACCGGCAGCGCGCCGATGGCCCGCGTCGACACCGAGATCGCCGCCGCGAACGTGAGGAACAGGAGCAGGTTCCACGAGCGCGTGCGGACACCGAGCGTGCGCGCCATCTCGGCGTCGTAGGTGGTGAAGACGAACTCCTTGCCGAAGATGCCGTGCACCAGGCCGATGAGGATGGCGGTGCCGGACATGATCTTGAGCTGCTCGGGCGGCACGGCGACGGCGTTTCCGTAGAGCAGGTCGTTGACCTCGTGCGCCTCCTGGCCGACGCGCGGGCTGTTGAGGATCATGATCACCGACGCGGCGGCGATCAGGTAGCCGAGGCCGACCACGGTCTCGCCGGCGAGTCGGCGGCGATTCAGGTTGAGCGAGAACAGCGCCGCGCCGGCGGCGGCGAGGCCGAGCGCGTACCACAGCGGATTGAGGTAGAGCGGCGCGTGGTGCGGATCGACGCCCGCGACCGACGCGAGATAGAACGCGATCGCCACGCCGACGCCCGACATCTGCGAGAGCGCGGCCGAGACGAACACGATGCGCTTCATCACGATGTACACGCCGACGAACGCGCACAGCGCGGCGGCGATGATCGCGACCGCCAGCGGATCGCGCCACAGGAACCAGCTCTCGAAGAAACCGGCGGCCGGCTCCATCAGACCTTCTCCACCGGGCCGGTGTCGCACTCGTGCTCGACGAAGATGACCGCGTGCCCGTCGACCGAGCGCACCGCGATCGGCCGGCCGTAGATGCGCGTCAGCCGCGCCGACGTGAGAATCTCCTTGCGCGAGCCGATCTCGACGTGCTGCCCCGGTCCGGGGACGAGCGCCAGCTCCAGCGCGTAGTCGCTGACCGCGCCGAGCTGGTGGCTCACCATCACGACGGCAATTTGCCGCGACGTGAACGACGAGACCAGGTCGAGCATGGCGCGCTCCGACGGCAGATCCATGCCGGTGGTCGGCTCGTCGAGCACCAGGATCTCCGGCTCGCTCGCCAGCGCGCGCGCCACCAGCACGCGCTGGCGCTGGCCGCCCGAGAGCGCGTGGAACGGCCGTCCGGAGAGATCGTCGCAGCCGACGTCGGTGAGCGCGGTGCGCGCGCGCTCGTGATCGCGCGCCTTCGGCTGCCGTCCCGGTCCGATGAGCCCGTAGCGGCCCATCAGCGTGACCTCGAACGCGGTGAGCGGAAACGTCAGGTCCACCGACGCGCGCTGCGGGACGTAGCCGAAGCGCGGCCGCCGGCGCGCGGGAAACACGATGCTCCCCGAGAGCGGCTGGTTGAGCCCGAGCATGGTACGGATGATGGTCGTCTTGCCCGAGCCGTTCGGCCCGACGACGCCGAGGAACGCGCCGGGCGCGAGCGCGAGATCGATCGCCGGCAAGAGCGGCTCGTGGTGGTAGCCGACGACCACCTGCCGCAGCTCGACCAGGTTCAAGGCACGGTCTTGCGCTCGACCCACGCCTTGAAGCGCTCCATCGAGCGGTGCGCCTCCGAGTCGATTCGCTGGAAGATGCCCTCGGTCATGAAGCGCGCGCCGAGGCCGGTGAACTCTTCGTGCGAGGTCACGCGCGTCGCGTCCTTCGCGCGCACCTCGATGGTGTACGCGTGATCGCCCGAGACGCCGAAGCCCTTGCCGAGCCAGCGCACCTTGTGCGGCGGCTCGATCTCCTGCACCACGGTCGTGACCGGCACTCGAATCGGGCCGAGGCCGAACACCAGCTTCATGCGTCCGCCGACGCGCCACGGGTCGTTGGCGGTCGCGCCGTCGAGCGAGCGGGCCGAGCGCAGGAAGGGAAACCAGCGCGGCCACGAGCCGAGATCGGCGAGCGCCCGCCAACACTCGTCGGGGGACGCGACTACGTCTATGGCGTGATGCGCGACGCGCACGGCGCGGACTCTACCGCATCGCCGACGGGATGACTATACTGGCCACTCCATGGCGCCCAAGCGCACCAGCCCGCCGAGCGCGGAGCCCGACGAGCCGACGACCGCCGAGCCCGACGAGTCGGGCGACGCGGACGATCCGGTCGAAGCGGCGGAGCCGGCGGCGCACGAGCTGGTCGACGAAGAGGCGCCCGCCGACGTGGAGCTGCCGCCCGCCGACGACGACGAGCCGGCCGCCGAGCCGCTGGTGCAGCCCGCCGAGGCGCTGACGCGCACCGGCCGCTCGCTCGCGCGCGTCGATCCGCTGCAGATCTACATCAACCAGATCCGCCAGTACCCGCTGCTCACGCGCGAGGAGGAGCACGAGCTGGCGGTCAAGCTGGTCAAGACCCGCGACCTCGAGGCGGCGCGCCGGCTGGTGACCGCGAACTTGCGGCTGGTGGTCAAGATCGCGCACGAGTACCGACGCGCGCACCGCAACCTGCTCGACCTCGTGCAAGAGGGAAACGTCGGGCTGGTGCAGGCGGTCAACAAGTACGATCCGTATCGCGGCGTGAAGCTGTCGTCGTACGCGGCGTGGTGGATTCGCGCGTACATGCTCAAGTTCATCCTGAACAACTGGCGGCTGGTGAAGATCGGCACGACGCAGGCGCAGCGAAAGCTGTTCTTCAACCTGCGCAAGGAGAAGGAGCGGCTCGAGTCGCTCGGCTTCGACACGTCGTCGAAGGCGCTGGCCGAGGCGCTCGACGTGCCCGAGCGCGAAGTGATCGACATGGAGCGGCGGCTCGGGCAGGGCGAGCTGTCGCTCGATGCGCCGCTCGGCCACGACGACGAGGGCGGGCGCTCGCACCTCGACCTGCTGGAGTCGGCGGGCGACACGCGGCCCGACGTGCGCGCCGAGGGCGACGAGTTTCGGACGCTGCTGCGGCAGAAGCTCGAGGCGTTCGCGGCGACGCTGCGCGGACGCGAGCAGACGATCTTTCGCGAGCGGCTGCTCAACGACTCGCCCAAGACGCTGCAGGAGATCGGCGAGACGTACGGCATCAGCCGCGAGCGCGCGCGCCAGCTCGAGAAGCGCCTCGTCACCAAGCTGAAGACTTATCTGCGCGCCGAATTGGGCGACGCCGTCGAGATCGCGATGGGGCTCGAGGACTGAAGCGCTAGAACATCACCTGCCCGTAGCAATACACGTCGTAGTAGTTCACGTTGTCGACTTTGTAGCGGCGGCCCGGCTGATCGATGATCGCGCGATACGCCGGATTGAACTCGTTCGGCCGCTCGACGCGTCCCGAGCCGCCGGGCATCGGCGTGCCGATGTCGTCGCCGGTGATGAGGTGCGACTGGTCGTGCGTGAAGTCGAAGCCCACGCGCAGCCGGACGTAGGGACCGATCTGTCCGGCGAGCGCCGCGCCGGTGCCGACGGTGGCGTAGTTCTGAATCGTGGTGACGCCGGTGAACGGCTGGTTCTGGTACTGGTTCTTCACCTGCGCCGGATCGCACGCCGGGTTGTAGCCCGCCGTCGAGGCGTCGCAGCGCAGGACGTCGGCCGACGCCAGCATCTCCCACGCCTCCGAGTAGCCGCGCCCGGTGAAGTGTCCCTCGATGCGTCCCGAGAGATCGATCGTGAACTTGTACTGCTGCACCGGGCGATCGATGGGGACGATCTCGAGACCGAAGTAGGTCCCGCCCTGCATCATCGGGTTCTTGGTCTTCTGCTGCGGGCCGTAGTCCTTGAACAGCGAGTCGCCGCGCGCGATCGGCAGGAGGTACCAGAGCTCCCAATAGGGATCGAGATACTTGAAGCGCTTCGAGAGGCCCGTGCGCGCGATCAGTCGGTGCACGCCCTCGGACACGGCGTGGTTGGCGTCGGGGACGCCGCGGTTGAACTGCTTGATGTTGCCGATCGAGAACTGTCCCTCGAGCGCGATGGTCCACGTCGGCTTGGTGTCGTCGCGCGCCTGCGAGAACGGCGCGAAGGTGAGGCCCACGTTGAACGTGTCGAAGCCGTCGAGCCCCGAGCCGCCGCGCGCGCCGCGCAGCACGCCGCGGAACACGCCCGGGCCGGGCGGCAGCGAGCGTCCCATCAGCGTCGCGTCGTAGCCGCCGACCGGCACGAGGCCGTCGAGCATGGTGGTCGAGTTGCTTTGGTTGACGCAGGTCGGCGTCGCGCCGCCCGGGTCGCCGGGGAAGATGCAGTTCTTGCCGGCCGACTGATCGAAGCTGTAGCTCTCCTGCTCCTCGATGATGATCGGCAGCTCGAAGTGCAGCATCAAGTCGTGGAACAGACCGAACTCGGCGCGCAGTCGCACCGTGTCGCGGTGCTGATCGTAGACGAGGTCCTTGCGCGTCGCGATCGTGTCCTGCGTCGGCGAGAGCTCCTCGACCTCGCGCTTGATCTGCGCGCGCTTCTCCATGTGGTCGTAGCTCAGGCGGAAGCGGAAATCGAACTTGTTGCCTTCGTCGAAGGACGACGCCACGTCGGTGACGTCGGCGGCCCACGCCTGCGCGCCGGTCACGCAGAGGAGCGCAAACACCGGGGCGATGGCGTGGCGCATGCCACGACGGTAAATGCCCCCGCGTCAGGGTGTCAAGTTACCGACATGGCGGGCGGCGTCGCCGAGCGCTGCGGTCTACTGGTGAGGGGGGCCGCCCCACCCAGCTGACGCAGCCTTCGCTCCTAAACATATGGAAAGTCCTTCGCCGTCGCTGGCGCGACTCTGGCAGAACGCTCGCGCGGACCCATGCTGCGCACCGCCCTCGCACATGCCCGTCCGGTCCAGATCGGACCGTATCTCCTCTCCGAGTGCATCGGTCAGGGCGGCATGGCGGTCGTCTACCGCGCCACCCGGCAGGGTCCGGCGGGCTTCGAGAAGACGCTGGTGGTCAAGTGCATGCTGCCGGCGCTGACCACGCGGCGCGACCTCGTCGAGCTGTTCTACGCCGAGGCCAAGCTGTCGGCGCAGCTGTCTCATCCGAACATCGTCCAGGTGCACGACTTCGGTGTGCAGGACGACGTGCCGTTCATCGTCATGGAGTACTTGAACGGCCACAACCTCACGCAGCTGCGAAACGTGCTCAAGGCGAACGGCAAGCGGTTGCCGGTCGGAGCCGCGCTGGCGATCGCACGCGAGATGGCGCACGCGCTGGCTTACGCGCACGAGTTCGTCGACGGCGCCGGCGTTCGTCGCCAGGTCATCCATCGCGACGTGTCGCCCTCGAACGTGATGGTGTGCCGCGACGGCTCGGTGAAGCTGCTCGATTTCGGCGTCGCGAAGGTCTCGGGAGCGTTCGATTACGAGCGCACGCAATCGTTCCGCGGCAAGTACGCCTATATGGCCCCCGAGCAGGTGAACCGGGAGCCGATCGATCGCCGCATCGACGTCTTCGCGGCGGGCATCGTGCTGCACGAGCTGCTGGCGGGAAAGCGGCTGTTCGCGGCGCCGAGCGACCTCGAGACGCTGGAGCGCGTGTCGGCCGCGCAGGTGGTCGCGCCGTCGGTGGACAACCCCGAGGTGCCGCGCTCCGTCGACGCGGTGGTCAAGAAGGCGCTGGCGCGCGATCCCGAGCAGCGCTTCGCGTCGGGCGCGGAGCTGGCGGCTGCGCTCGACGAGCTCGACGGCGTCGCGTTCTCGCGCGTGCGCCTCAAGGCGTGCCTGGCGCAGCTGGTTCCCGTCGAGACGGTGACGTGCGACGTGTGCGGCAAGGCGGTGGTGCGAGGCGACGAGTGCTCCGAGTGCAGCACGGTGGCGCCGCTGTTCGCGTCCATCGAGGCCGACGAGCCCGCGCCCCTGCCGCCGCCGCCCGATCCCGAGCCCGATGCCCCGCGCCTGCCGCCGCGCTTGAGCGTCGTGCGTACGCCGCTGCCCGAGAGCCCGTACACCGAGCCCGTCGACTTCACGCCGCTGGAGACGCAGGTCGATCCCGAGTCGCCGTGGATGCAGCCGATGCATCCGCAGTCGAGCGAGCCGACGCCGGTCGAGCCCGCTTCGCTGCCGCCGCCTGCCGCGCCGAAGCTGTTCGTCGTGCCGCAGCAGGAGCCGGTGCCCGCGCCGTGGGAGGAGTCGCGGCCGTGGGAGGTCGCGGGCGAGCCGCCGCCGCGCGATGACGACGATCTCGAGCGCGTGACCGAAGAGCGCAAGACCGAGCCGCGTCCCAAGGTGAGCTCGGCGTCGTTCGACTTCGCGTCGTGCGATCCGCCGGCTCCGGCGATGGGCGCGCCGCGGATTTTCCTGCCCACGCCGGTCGAGCCGTCTCCGCTGGTGTTCGATCTGCGGCCGCGCGCCACCGCGTGGGGACGCGCGATCGCCGTCGGCGTCGTCGCCGGGTTGCTGGCGCTGGCGATCGCCGTCGTCGTGCGTCGCGCACCGTCTCCGCAGCACGCCGCGCCCGCCGTCGCGACCGCGCCAATCGTGACGCCCCTTGCTCCGATCAACCCGCAGCTCGCTTCAGTCAAGCCGCAGCTTGAGTCAGTCAAGCCAAAGCTTGACTCAGTCAAGCCAAAGCTTGAGTCAGTCAAGCCGAAGCTTGAGTCAGTCAAGCCGCAGCTTGAGTCGGTCAAGCCGCAGCTTGAGTCAGTCAAGCCGCAGCTCGTCCCAGCCGCCTCTTCGGTGAGGCCGCATCGAGCGCGCGTGCATGCGGCGGAGACGTCCGGGCACGGAGTCAAGGAGGGCCGGCTGGTCGATCCCTTCGCCGGGCTGGACTGATGCGCGGCCCGTCGACGCTGCTCCTCGCTTTGGCGATCTTGATTCCCGCGCAAGCGCGCGCGGCGAGCGGCGACAAGCGCGCGGCGGCCCAACACTTCCACGCCGGCAGCGCGCTCTACGATCAGGAACGCTACGTCGAGGCGCTCGAGGAGTTCGACGCCGGCTACTCCAGTTTTCCGCTGCCCGGCTTCCAGGTGAA
Source organism: Polyangia bacterium (assembly GCA_035652295.1). Lineage (GTDB taxonomy): Bacteria > Myxococcota_A > Polyangia > Palsa-1104 > Palsa-1104 > DASREC01. Next base: position 1,012 of record DASREC010000029.1, on the reverse strand, counting down.
CATCGGCCAGTGCTATCGCAAGCTCGATCGGCTCGACGACGCGGCCGCCGCGTTCACGAAATTTCTCGACTCGAACACCGGCGATCGCAAGTTGCGCGACGAAGTGGAGGAGGCGCTCGGCGAGGTAAAGGCCGAGCTGGAGCGCCGGAGCGACGCGGAGTCCAAACGCCGCCGCGCCGAGGATCAATCACGCCGCGACCTGCTGGCGTCGATTGACACCTCGCGCGTGCCGGCCGCGCGAGCCGCCGCGCCGGTCGAAACGGCGCACTCCGTCGAGGCGCGGCCGATGCGAAGCGAGGTGCCGGCGGCCGCGATGGCGCCGCTGCCCGATCCCGCGTCGCCACCGACTCTCACCGCGCGCTCCAAGCGCACCCGCTGGTGGCTGTGGACCATCGTCGGCGTAGCCGCCGCGGGCGCGGTCACCGCCGGCGTGACCGTGGCGGTGATCGAGACGCAACCGCAGTCGCCGCGCGCCGGCTCGCTCGGCCTGCTCGACGGCCGCAGATGAGGCGCGCCGCGCTCCTGGCCTTGGCGCTCGCCGCGTGCAATGCGCCGCCCACCAGCGTTCGCGTCAACTTGTCTCTCGCCGACGGCATGCCCGTGCCGGAGCAGGTCGCGATCAACGTCTACGACGTGCGCGGCAAGGTGATCGACGGCGCGGTGCTCGGGCCGGGTGGCAACCTGCCCGGCGACGTGCTGGTGCTGCTCACCGCGTCTTCCGGCTCGGCGCGCGCGTATGCGTTCGGCGTCACCAACGATCAGATCGCGTGCGGCGCGGCGGGACAGGTCGCTGTCAATCCGGGCAACGAGGTCACGCTCGCGCTCGCGCTGAATGAACCGCTGCCGCTCGACAGCGACGCCGATGGCGTGCCCGACTCGATCGACGACTGCCCGCTGGTCTCCGATCCCGATCAAACCGACACGGCGGGTGACGGCATCGGCGACGCTTGCCGCACCCAACCGACGCCGGGCGGCGACGGCGGCGACGCGGGAAACATCTTCACGCCGGCGC
>DASREC010000028.1:0-14384 GCA_035652295.1 Polyangia bacterium | reverse complement strand
AATTGGCGGGTTTCTGGTCCCTTTGCCCCCAGAGGTGCCCCTGCCATGTCCCGCTCCGTCGCTGTCATCGATTCGGACGCCGCGCTCGCCAGTCATCTCGTACAGGAATTGTCGCGGCTCGGGCTGCGCGTCGAGTCGTTCGCCGACGCCACCGAGGTCATGGCGCGCAAGGACGGGCTGCCCGATCTGATCGTCCTGTGCATCGATCCCAAGCGCACCGGCTGGGCGGTCTGCAACCGCCTGCGCAAGAGCGCGACGCTCAAGTCGACGCCGCTCATCATCACCAGCGCCGAGGCGACGGAGAAAGATTTCGAGGATCACAAGAAGCTCAAGACGCGCGCCGAGGAGTACCTGCACAAGCCGTTCGGCGTCGAGGCGCTGGTGGAAAAAGTCTCCGGGTTGATCGGCCTGCCCGAGCCGAGCGTGTCGCAGGAGCTCGAGCTGCCGATGGAGTCGGAGGAGATCTCCGTCGAGGACGCGGGCGTGGTCGTCGAGGACGAGGCGCCGGCGTTCGATCTGATGTCGCAGCCGAACGATCTGCTGATGGACGACTCCGAGGATCGCACGCGCGTCGGCGTGATGAACGTCGACGGCGAAGTGGACATGGAGACCGACGCCGCGTTCGCCGCCATCGGCGTGGAGCACGGCGGCGTCGAGCCGTCGACGCTGGTGGTGCCGCCGAGCCAGAACCCGGCGCGCAACCTCGGGCTCGCCCCGCCGCCGCCCGCGACGCCGATGCGCAACGACACGTCGGCGCGCCACGACGCCACCGCCACCGACGATCCGTTCGCGCTGCCCGACAGCCCGTTCGATCACGAGCACGAGGAGCCGCCCGTCCCGCAGCCGCTGCCGGCCAAGGCGCCGTCGGTGGATCTCGATCTCGGCCTCGACGCCGTGGCGCAGCAGGCGTCGCAGGAGCCGCAGCGCCCGCGCCGCGCGTCGTCGCCGCAGATCCTCGCGTCGGCGCCGCCGCCGCCCTCCGGCGCAGCGCCGAGCGGCGCGCACGACACCGGCGCGCACGACACCACGCAGGCGGTGATCGCCGAGCTGCGCCGCGAAAAAGAGCGGCTGCAAAAAGAGAACGAGGAGCTGAAGACGCGCCCGGCGAAATCGGACGCCGCGCCGCCGTCGGGATTTTCGCGCGAGCGCGAGTTTCTCAACCTGCGCGAGATCATCAACAAGAAGGAAAAAGAGATCCTCGATCTGCGCGACTCGGTCGACGCCAAGGATCGCCAGCTCCTCGACGGCAAGGACAAGCTGCGCGAGCTGGAGCGGCGCGCCCGCGATCTCGACGAGACCAAGCTCGGCACCGAGCGCGAGCTGGTGGCGGCGCGCGAAAAGATCGAGGCGCTGCAGCACGACAAGGATCGCGTGGTCGAGCGCGAGAAGCAGGTGAAGGGCCGCCTCGAGGACGCGCTCAAGACCATGACGCGCTACGAGGGCGAGATCGAGGCGTGGAAGAAGAAGCACGCCGACGACGTGGCCGCGCTCGAGCAGAGCTACAACGACACCATCGCCACGCACCAGTCGGAGCTGCAGGAGCTGCGCGGGCGCCACGCGTCGAACCTCGAGCAGAAGCAGGACGAGCACGCGGCGCAGCTGCGCGAGCTGGTCGATCGCCACGAGCACGAGAAGGGCGAGCTGACCGAGAAGGCCGACGCCGAGCGCGGCCGCCTCGAGGCCGAGCACGCGCGCGCGCTGCAGCAGTTGCGCGAGGCGTCGAACAACGAGCGCGAGGCGCTGCGCCTGCGCCACGAGTCGACGGTCGCCGATCTCACGCAGCAGCACGAGACCGAGGTCGCCGGGCTGCGCGACAGCCACGCCGGCATCGTCGGGCAGTTGCAGAGCGAGCACGACGAGGCGCTGCGCGAAAAAGATCAGCTGCACGCCGACGAGCTGGCCGGCCTGCGCGCGCGCCACACCACCGACTCGAAGGCGCTCGAGCGCAAGCACGCCGAGGAGACCGCCAAGCTGCACGACTCGTATCGCGGCGAGCTGGCCGCCGCCGACGAGCGCCGCCAGCGCGAGCTGAGCGATCGCGCGCGCGAGCACAAGGCCGAGGTCGAGAGCGTGATCGGCGAGCACCTGCGCGAGAAGCAGCAGCTCGAGGCCGAGCACGAGCAGGCGGTGGCGGCGCTCGACGAGCGGCGCCAGGAGGAGCTGCGCGCCGCCGCCGAGTCGCACGCCAGCGCCATCGCGCAGGCGACCACGCAGTTCGAGCAGCGGCTCGCCGACGAGATGAAGGCCGCGCGCGATTCGCACCAGCGCAAGTTGCAGGCGCTCGAGGAGTCGCACGCCGATCTCAAGGCCGGCATGCAGCAGCGCCACGCCACGCAGCTCGAGGAGCTCAAGGCGCAGCACGCGCAGAACGTCACCGAGTTCCAGACGGCGCTCGAGGAGCGCGACGGGATCATCCGCTCGGGACAGGCGCGCATCGCCGAGCTGGAGACGGGGCTGTCGGGCGCCGAGGAGACGACGCGGCAATTGCGGCAGGAGCTGGCCGAGCACCAGGCGCGCCTCGCCGCCGCGATCGCCGAGGTGGCCGAGCGCGATCAGCGGCTCGCCGAGCGCGCGCAGCGGATCGCCGAGCTCGAGCAGGAGTCGGCCGGCTACCAGGATCAGATCCTGAAGGCGTACCAGCGCATCAAGAGCGACGAGAGCATCGTCAGCCGCGCCAAGAAGGCGCTGGCCATCGCGCTCACGCTGCTCGACGAGAGCGCCGCCGACGGCTCGGACGAGGCCAGCTCGTGACGTTCGGGAGTCCGCGCGCGGTTTGCGGACTCCTGCTGGCGGCGGCGGTGGGCGCGGCGTCGGGCGGTTGCCGCGCGACCGCGACGGTGAATCAGTACGACGGCGGCGGCGACGCGGGCGTGCCCGACCTCGCGCCGCCGGAAGATCTGTACGGCGTCGACTTCACCGTGGTGCCGGATCTCGCGTGCTCGGCGCCGGCGGGTCCGGAGATCTGCGGCAACGGCTGCGACGACGATCGCAACGGCTACGTCGACGACGACGATCCGGCGTGCACCACGCAGATGATCGTCACCTTCGCCGCCGGCTCGCCGACGCTCGGCCGCGTGATCCTCGAGCCTCAGCCGCGCATCGTGGTGCTCGACGGCAACCCGGTGCAGGCGGGCGCGTTCGGCGAGTACCGGCGCGCGTTCAGCTCGGCGGCGTTCCTCGCCGTCGAGAACGGCACCGAGGTGCGGCGCATCGAGCTGACCGACGGCGGCGGCGGCGCGGGCGCGTTCACCGACTATCACCCGGCGAGCGGCTACGCGACGCGCGACGTGTGCGTGTTCAACGGCGAGCTGATCGTCGTCGAGCGCAACTCGTCGTCGACGCTGCACCGGCTGATGCCCGACGGCGCGACGGAGATCGGCACCGTGCCGCTCGGCGCGGTCCTCGCCACCGCCTGCGCCTCCGACGGCAACAACCTCTACGTCGCGGTGCACGACGCGCTCGGCCAGTCGTCGTTCTTCGTCTTCGACAAGACGTACACGCAGACCGCCACGCTCGGCATGCCCGCCGCGCTCGCCGCCGCCGGCTACCTCCACTGCCTCGACATCGCCTGGACCAAGAAGCAGGGCGTCTTCTACGGCCTGTTCACCACCGACCTCAATCCCAAGGACTCGGTGTTGAGCGCCGATCAGATCTTCCCGTTCGCCTTCGACGGCGGCTCGGGCGCGCCGCTCGACGCCGGCATCATCCACGGCATCGGCGAATTCGTCCCGTAGCTACGCGAACGACTCCATGATCTCGCGCGCGAGGAAAGTCTCGACGAGGCCCGGGTCGAACTGCGGCCCCGCCTGGCGCTTCATGATGACGCGGCACTCGTCGATCGGAATGGCGCGCTTGTACGGGCGATCGGTCGCCATCGCGTCGTACGCGTCCGCGAGGCACACGATGCGCGCCAGGATCGGGATCGCCTCGCCCTTGAGCTTGTCGGGATAACCCGATCCGTCCCAGCGCTCGTGGTGATTGCGGATGCACGCGATCATCGGCTTGAGCATGTCGAGCTGCACCGCGATCTGATAGCCGACCACCGGGTGGATCTTCATGTGCGTCCACTCGGTGTCGTCGAGCGGCCCCGGCTTGAGCAGCACCGCGTCCTTGACGCCGATCTTTCCAATGTCGTGCAAGAACGCGCCGAACTCCAGCGTCTCCAGCTCGCTCTCCGACAAATTCAGCTCGCGCCCGAGCGCCATCGCGTACACCGCCGTGCGCCCGCAGTGGCCCTTCGTGTACGGATCTTTCGCCTCGATCGCCTCGGCGAGCCCGAGCAGCGCCTGCCGCGACGCCGCCTTCAAGCTCTCGTACGCCACCTGCAGCTCGCGCGTGCGCTCCTTGACGACCACGTCGAGCAGCTTCTCGCGCTTCTGCAATTTGCCGTACTCGAGGCCGAGCTTCTTGATCAGCTCCTTCTGATCGCGCTCGAGCCGCTGCAGGCGCAGGCCCTCGGACACGATGCCGGTGAGCTGCCAGCGCTGATCGGGCCCGGCGAGAAAGCGGAAGACTTTTCCCGGCAGCGCGTTGTCGAGGTCGCGGCCGACCTGATCGTCGGGCGTCATCACGACGATGAACGCGTCGGGCTGCGCCGCCACCGTCTCGGCGACGATGCGCGCGGCGTCGAGCGGCGGCTTCTGATCGACGATCACCACCGCGTACTCCGCCGCGCCCAACCGGTGAATCGCGTCCACCTCGGTGTGCGCCACGTCGGAGGTGACCTGGGCTTTCAGCACCTCGCGAATCTCCGCGAGCGCGGTGGGGCTCGGATGAACGATGAGCGCGCGACTTCCCACTGTCCCAAGGATAGCACGTGCCAGCGCGCGGCGGTTCCGCTACCTTACGCCGCCGTGGAGCAGCTCTCGGGAAATGTCCAGGGTCTCTCGACCGCGCAGAAGCGGCTGCTCGACCGCATCTGGCGGCGGCGCATCGATCCGTCGTTCATCGTGTCGCCGGAGCTGGCGACGTTCTTGTGCGAGTGCTCCCGCGAGATCGATCGGCAGATCGGGATCCTCGTCGATCGCAAGGGCAACATCGAGTACGTGATCGTCGGCGACGATCACAAGCTGTACCTGCCGGATCTCGGGCCGCGGCGCGCGGGCATCGGGCGGTTTCGCGGCGTCCGGCTGGTGCACACGCACCTGCGCGGCGAGCCGCTGACGCGCGACGACCTGATCGATCTCGCCAAGCTGCGCCTCGATCTCGTCGCCGCGATCCAGATGCGCCCCGACGGCACGCTCGGTCCGCTCAGCGCCGCGCACCTCCTGCCGCCGAATCCCGAGGGCGAGCAGTGGCGGACGCTCGAGCCGATCTCGGCGCACGAACTACAGCGCGGGCACGAGCTGGATTTTCGCGAGCTGGTGCGCTCGCTCGAGGAGGAGTTCGCCGCCACCGCGGCCCGGGCGCGCGTGGTCGACGACGGCCGCGACCGCGCGCTGCTGGTGCACCTGCAGGTCGGACGCAGCCGCGCCGACGCGCCCGAGGTCTCCGAGGCGCGCGTCCACGAGCTGCGCGAGCTGTGCCGCACCGCCGGCGTGCGCGCGCTCGACGTGGTCACGCAGCGCCGCCCGCAGCTCGATCCGAAATTTCTCGTCGGCAAGGGCAAGCTGGAGGAGCTGGTCACGCGCGCGCTCCAGGCCGACGCCACGATGCTGGTGTTCGATCACGATCTCACGCCGGCGCAGGCGCGCTCGATCTCCGACGCCACCGAGCTCAAGGTCCTCGATCGCACCATGCTGATCCTCGACATCTTCGCGCAGCACGCCCACTCGCGCGACGGCAAGCTGCAGGTCGAGCTGGCGCAGCTCAAGTACACGCTGCCGCGGCTGCACGAGAAGGACACGATGATGTCGCGCCTCACCGGCGGCATCGGCGGCCGCGGCCCGGGCGAGACCAAGCTGGAGCTCAACCGCCGGCGCGCGCGCGATCGCATCCACCTGCTCGAGCAGCAGATCAAGGAGCTGGGCAAGCGGCGCGGGCAGCGGCGCGCGCTGAGGACGCGCAGCGCGCTCCCGATCGTCTCCATCGTCGGCTACACCAACGCCGGCAAATCGACGCTGCTCAACACGCTGACCAAGGGCGACGTGCTGGTCGAGGACAAGCTGTTCGCCACGCTCGACCCGACGTCGCGGCGGCTGCGCTTTCCCGACGAGCGCGAGATCATCGTCACCGACACCGTCGGCTTCATCCGCGACCTGCCGAAAGATCTGATGGCGGCGTTTCGCGCCACGCTCGAGGAGCTGGACGAGGCCGACCTGCTGCTGCACGTCGTCGACGCGGCGGACGCGGCGCGCGAGGCGCAGATCGCCGCCGTCGAACGGATCCTCGACGAGCTGAAGCTGATGGAGAAGCCGCGGCTGATCGTGTTCAACAAGATCGATCGGCTCGCCGACGAGCAGCTGATCGAGCTGGCCGCCGAGCGCGAGCGCTCGATCGCGGTGAGCGCGAAGCAGGAGCAGACCATGCAGCCGCTGCTCTCGGCGATGGAGCGGATCCTGTGGTCGGAGAACAAGCTCGTCGACGCCGGCGCGCCGCCGAGGCCGGCGGCTACTTCTGAGGAAACGCCTTGAGCACCGCCTTGCCGTTCTGCACCGCCACGTCGAAGCGCACGCCGCGCACGCCCGGCTGCTCGAGCACCTTCGGCACCTGCTTCGCCAGCGAGTTCACCAGCGACTGGTAGCTGACGTTTCCCCCTTCGCCCGCCTGCGCGCGCGCGTCGACGTACTTCTTGTGCAGCGCGCGCAGCTCGGCCTCGCTCATCCCGGGAATGTTGGCCGCGGGAACCGGCGTCGTGCGCGGTCCCGCCGCGGCGCTGCCCGGCACCGGCGGCGGCGACGCGCGTGACGGCGGCGGCGGCGCTCCCGTCGGCGGCGCGTGCGATCCGGGAATCGGCGGCGGCCCGCTGCGCGGTTTCGGCGGCAGGATCGACGGCGCCTCCACCGGCTGCTGCGGCAGCTCGCCCGACGAGCCGCGCTTGCGCAGCACCAGCTCGATCGGCATCTCCTTGCCTTCGCGCTCGGCCGCGCGCCGCGCCTTGGCGAGGTGCTTGACGTAGGTCCCAGCGTCGATCTCGCGGAGCGTGCGGTTCCAATAAGTGATGTAGATGTTCCACTTCTGAAGCATCGTGTTGAACTTGAACCGCACGCCGGTGTTGCGGATCTGCTGCTGCTGCAGGAGCAGGAGCGCGCGCGTCACCTCTTTGCGGGCGACGAGCGGCTCCAGCTTCTCGATGCCCATGAAGTACTGCTCGTAGAGTTGCTTGACGCGCTCGATCTTGATCGCGAGCTCGGCGAGCAGCTCGCCGATGTCGGGGGGCTGCGCGACGGGACCTTTTGGATCCGGCACGGTTTGATTGTACCACGACGGCGTGGTACCGCTTCGCCATCGTGAGCGCAAAACCGGTTTTTCTCGTCGGAGTTTTGATTTTTGGTGCGTGCAGTCCCGAGGAGGCGAAGCACAAGGCCGCGGGCAACGTGCTCTTCAAGCAGCGCGATCTCGACGGCGCGGCGCGCGAGTACCGCGAGGCGATCAAGGCCAACCCCAAGGACGCCAACGGCCACACGCTGCTCGCCAACGCGCTCTTCGAGCAGGGCAGATACGACGAGTCGCGCCGCGAGTATGGGGCCGCGCTCGCGCTCGACGGAAAAGCGCGCGCCGCGCTCCAGGGCACCGTGATGATCGACCTGCGCGAGAAGAAGGACGACGCCGCGCGCGCCACGCTCGAGCGCATGATCGCCAACGAGCCGCGCGACTCCGAGGCGCGCGCCGCGCTCGGCAAGATCCTCTACGCCAGGAACGATCTCGACGGTGCCGAGCGTAACTTGCGCGAAGCGCTCGTCTACGCGCAGAACGATCCCTCTGCTCTCTATACGCTCGGCCTCGTGCTTGCAAAAAAGAAGGACCAGGATCAGGCGAGCGTGATCTTCGATCGCCTCGAGCGCGTCACGCCCGACAAGGCGTACGCGCCCTACGGACGCGCGGTGGCCGCCGCCGCAACCGGCCGCAGCGACGAGGCGCTCAAGCAGCTCGCGGTCGCGCTCGACCGCGGGATCGAAGATCTGGACGCGGTGGAGCGCGACGACAGCTTCGCGGCGATTCGTTCGCTGCCGAAGTTCGCCGAGCTCGTCGCCGCCGCCCGGACGCGCGCGCCGCCGAAGAAAGGCAGCCCTGGCCCATGATCAATCGCCGCGCGCTCCTCCCGATTTGGCTGGTTCCGCTGCTCGCCGCCTGCGCTCCTCAACCTCCCCGACAAAGAGTCCCGCTCGCCGCTTCGCGCCTCGACGCGCCGCTCGCGCCGTCGTCGTCGCCGTCGTCGCGCGAGGCCGAGCCGCCGCTGCCGCGCAGCCCCGACGTGAACCGCGAGGTCATGGGCTGGCTGGTCCTCTCCGACGGGCTGCGCGTGATGCGCGCGCTGCTGCCGTCGAACGCGCAGGTGGCCGCGCCGCAATTGCAGAGCGAAGTGTTCGCCGCGCTCGGCGTCGATCCGCTGATCGGGCAGCTGGTCGATCTGCGCCGCCCCGCCGCGCTGGCGCTGCTCAACCCGGGGCTCTTGGCGTCACCGACGGTGCGCCCCTACGTCGCCATGCTGCCGATCGTCTCGCGCGACGCCGTCGAGAAGGCGCTGATCGCGCGCGGCGCGCCGCTCGAGCGCGAGCCGTGGGGCTTCGCGGTGGCGACGCGCGCGGGGCGCATCTACGTCGGGTTCGCCGACGGCTACGCGCTGATCGCGTGGCGCGCCGATCTCCTCGACGCCGCGCGCCGCCAGCTGGTGCCGCACCTCGCCGCGCGCGCCGACGCGCCGATCATGCTGCACGTCGATCTGGAAAACGTCTACGCGTCGTTCGGCAAGCAGCTCGACGGGATCGTCGGCAACGTGCTGCGCGTCGCCGAGACCAGCGCCGGCGCGCCCGATCCGCAGTTGGTCTACGCGCTGCGCGGCCTGCGCCAGGTGACGCGCTCGCTCGACAGCGTCTCGTCGCTGGAGCTGCTCGCCGACGTCGACTCGGGCGGGCTCACGCTCACCGCGCGCCTCGACGGAAAACGCGACGGCGCGTGGCACGAGTGGGTGCGCGCGCAGCAGCCGGGTCCCGCGTGGGGCGTGCAGTTCCTCCCGCGCGACGCGGTGATGGTCTACACCACGCGCTCCTCGCCGCGCGGCCGCGCCGACGACGTGCGCGCCGCGGTGGCGTACCTCGACGGCGCTCAGGCGGCAAAATCGGCCGAGCGGCCCGAGCAGCTCGATCGCTGGCGGCGCGCGCTGGAGAAGGGCGCCGCGCAGGCCGACGGCGAGCTGGCGTACGCGGTGTGGCCCGGCCGCAAGGGCGGCGTCGGCATCGGCGGCGCGTATCGGCTGAGCGATCCGCAGGCGGCGCGCGCGGCGATGCGCGAGATGTACGGCGAGCTGGCGCCCGCGCTCGGCGCCGTCGTCGTGCGCGCGCTGATGCTCGATCCCGCGCGCTTCGCGCCGCGCGCCGCCGTGCACCAGCGCGCCGCGCGGCTCGGCGGCGCCGACGTGGAGCTGGTCGAGGTCGCGCTGCGCTGGCCGACCGGCGCCGAGAGCGAGCGGCGCGCGTTCGAGGCGCTGTTCGGCCCCAAGCTGACGATGGCCACCGCGTACGTCGGCGACCAGGCGCTGTTCGCGCTCGGCGCCGACTGGTCCGAGCGGCTCGGCGCCATGCTGTCGACGGCGCGCGGCGAGACCGCGGCGTCGGTGAACGACGAGCCGGCGTTCGCCGAGGCGCTCGCCTATCACGATCGCTCGCGCGTCTCGCTGTCGTATCTCGAGACCGGCCGCATGGCGCGCTTCGCCGCCGGCCTCATCGCGCAGGTGAGCGAGCTCGACGAGACTCACCGCTCCAGCCTGGCCGCGCTCGTCGAGCACGCCGGCTCGGGCGCGATCGTCTCCACCACCAACGCCTCGGGCGCGCGCTACGAATTGACCACGCACGTGCCGCAGTCGGCGATCCTCGGCACGGCGAAGCTCAACGGCGTCCTGTGGCGCATGGCGCTCTCGCCGATGCTCAACCCGCCGTCGGTGCCGCCGCTGCCGCTGCCGCCGCCGCACGTCACGCCGCCGCTCGTCCCGACGGGAGTTGGGCCGACCTTATAACGCTGCTACATTCTCTCGCGTGTCGCTCGTCTGGTTCATCCTGCTGATCGGCGGGCTCATCACCGTCCACGAAATGGGACACCTCGTCGCCGCCAAGCTGCTCGGCGTCGGCGTGGTGAAGGTGTCGATCGGCTTCGGCCCCAAGCTGGCGTCGTTCACGCGCGGCTCGACCGAGTACGCGCTGTCGGCGATCCCGCTCGGCGGCTACGTGCGCCTCTACGGCGAGGAGCGCGACGACGAGGTCAAGCCCGGCCACGAGCCGCGCGCGTTCTATCTGCGCCCCGCGTGGCAGCGCCTGGTGGTGATCCTCGCCGGCCCGACGGCGAACCTGATCTTTCCGGTGCTGGTGTTCACGCAGCTCTACGCGCGGCAGGACAGCGCGCGCTCGGCGACGCTCGGCACGGTGCTCGACGGGCAGCCGGCGCGCGAGGCCGATCTGCGCGTCGGCGACCGCGTGATCGCCGTCGACGGCGAGACCATCCAGTCGTGGGACGATCTCAACCGCCGCGTGCTGGCGTCGCCCGGCCGCGAGCTGCGCATCACCGTCGAGCGGCCGGGCGAGACGCGCCCGCTGACGAAGGTGGTGACGCCGCGCCCGCACCTGCGCTCGGACGCGTTCGGCGCGCACGAGCGCGTCGGGCTGATCGGCGTGGCGCCGCACTATCGGCTGCCCCAGGTCGGCGTGCTCGACGAATCCTCGGCGGCGTACGTCGCGGGGATTCGCAGCTTCGATCTGATCACGTCGGTGCAGGGGCGCCCGGTGACGACGGCGGCGGACCTGGAGCCGTTCTTTCAGCCGCGCTCGGGCGGCATGCTGATCGTGACCTGGCTGCGCCCGCAGTCGTCGTCGCTCGGCTTCGCCGGCGTGGCGCGCCTCGAGCCGGGCACCGCGCAGATCTACCCGACGCCGTCGGCGAGCGGGCGCGGCTACGACACCGGCCTGCGTCCCGCCGATCTGTTCGTGCACGCGGTGGAGCCGGGCACGCCGGCGGCGCAGCTCGGCCTCGAGCCCGGCGATGTGCTGATCGCGCTCGACGGCGTGAAGCTCTCGTCGTGGGAGCTGTTCTCGCAGGCGCTCGAGGAGCACCCCGAGCTCGAGCACGCGCTGACGTGGCGCGGCCGCGGGAGCGCGGGCGAGCGCCAGGGCCGCTTTCGCCTGCAGCCGCGCCGCGAGCTCGACGAGTACCAGTCGGAGGCGACGCTGTTCGTGTTCGGCGCCGAGACCGCGCGCGCCGTCGAGCCGGTGCCCGAGGTGCCGCTCGAGCCGCGCTACGCCTCGGCGGTGACGCAGGCGATCGGCCGCGCGATGAGCGTGACCGCGACGCTGGTGCGCGTGCTCGGGCTGACCGCGATCGGCCGGCTGCCGTCGACGGCGATCGGCGGGCCGATCCTGATCTATCAAGTGGCGGGCGTGGCGGCGCAGCACGGCGTCGAGCAGTTCCTGGTGATGGCCGCGCTGATCTCGCTCAACCTCGGGCTGCTCAACCTCTTGCCGGTGCCGCTGCTCGACGGCGGGCAGGCGACGCTGGTGCTGCTGGAGGCGGTGCGCCGCCGCCCGGTGTCGCCGCGCGCGCGCGATCGGGCGCGCGTGATCGGCGTGGCGCTGCTGCTGGCGCTGCTCTTGCTGGCGTCGCGCAACGACATCATGCGCCACTTCAAGTGACCGCGACGCTGCTGGCGATCGACACGGCGACGCTCACCGCCGGCGCGGCCGTTTGGGCGAACGGACGCGTTTTAGCCGAGCGGCGGCGGATCGTGACCAGGCACTCGGAGTCGCTGCTGGCGCTGATCGACGAGACGCTGCGCGAGGCCGCCGTCGAGCCGCGCGCGCTCGACGCGATCGTGTGCGGCGCCGGCCCCGGCTCGTTCACCGGCCTGCGCATCGGCTTGTCGACGGCGAAAGGCTTCTGCTTCGCCCTCGGGCGGCCGCTGGTGCTGGTCTCGTCGCTGGCCGCGCTGGCCGCGCGCGCGCCGGACGGGCGCGTGTGCGCGATCCTCGACGCGCACAAAGACGAGGTGTACGCCGGGCTGTTTGCCGTCGAGGACGGCGTGCCGCGCGCGCTCTCGCCCGAGCGGGTGCTCGCGCCGTCGGCGCTCGCCGAGGAGCTGCGCGGCGCGAACGTCGGGCTGCTCGGCGACGGCGCGCTTCGCTACCGCGCGCTGTTCGACATCGCGCCGCTCGACGAGGACGGCGCGCCGCGCCCGGGCGACGTCGCGCGGCTGGGCGCGCTCCGCTTCGCCGCCGGCGAGCGCGCCGACCTCGCCTCGTCGGGCCCGACGTACATCCGCCCGTCGGAGGCGGAGCTGATGAAATTGAAGCGCTGATCCGCTATCCTCGGATCGTTGGGAGGGTTCGTCGGATGCTGAAGAACGTCCCGGACGTCGCAACACACCTCGAGCAGCTTCGTTCCGAGCACGCCCGGTTGGAGTCGCGCCTGCGCGAGCTCGACCGCCACCTGTCGCTCAGCCCCGAGGAGCAGGTGGAGCGGGCGCGCATCAAGAAGGCCAAGCTGCAGCTCAAGGACGACATCCTGCACCTGTCGCAGCAGCAAGCTCGGGCTTAACTTCCCCGAGCGAGGGCAGCTTGCAGCTCACCGAGGCGCAGATCGAAGCGCTGCGCCGGAGCGGGATCCGTCTCGACTCCGACGGGCGCTTCTGGCACGAGGGCGCCGAGGTCACGCACCGCGGGATGCTGGCGGCGTTCTGGCGCTGGCTCGATCGCAACCCCGACGGGCGCTGGGTGCTGCGGCTCGACGAGCGGCGCTTCGTGTACCTCGACGTCGACGACGCGCCGTACGTGGTGCGCTCGCTGCGCTGGGAGGGCGGCCGCGCGCGCGCCCGGCTCTCCGACGACAGCGAGGAGCTGCTCGACGCCCGCACGCTCGAGCTGCGCGGCCCGGTCGCCTACGCCAAGGTCAAGGCCGGCCGCTTCGACGCCCGCTTCTCGACGGCGGCGTGGAACGCGCTGTCCGAACGCCTGATCGAGCGCGACGGCCAATTCCTCCTCGACGCCGCCGGCGGCCCGTACCCGATCTCCACTGACGAACGTCACTGACAAACGTCAGTGAGCGTGGCCGTAGCCGTGGCCGTGGCCGTGGCCGTGAACGATCTTTCTGGCGCTACGGCTACGGCTACGGCTACGGCCACGGCTACGGCCACGGCCACGTGAAAGCGTCTAGCGCGTGGCGCCGGCCGATTTGAGCGCGGCGATCTCGTCGGCGGAGAATCCCGCTTCGGCGAGGATCGTGGCGCCGTCGCCGCCGAGTGAGGGCGGGGGGCGGTGGCCGCTCGGCGAGCCGAAGGGCGTGCGCACCTGCTTGAGATCGCCGATGGAGAAGAACATGCCGCGCGCGACGTGCTGCGGGTGGCGCTCGAGCTCGTCGGGCGACAGCACCGGCTCGACGCACGCGTCACAACCTGGGCCGGCGAACACCGCCTCCCACTCGTCGCGCGTGCGCGTCTCGAGGATCGCCTGGATCTCGGCGCGCACCTTCTCCTGCTGCTCGGGCGGCGCCACCAGCTCCGAGAGATCGCTCTTGCGGCCGAGCGCCTGGTTGAACGCCGTCCAGAACTTCGGCTCGAGCGCGCCGACCGACAGGAATCTCCCGTCGCGGGTGCGGTACACGCCGTAGCACGCGGCGCCGCCGTTGAGCAGCTCGGCGCCGCGCGCCGGCGGTTTGCCCGAGGCGTCGTAGTTGCCGAGATCGGGCATCAGGAACGCCAGCGAGCCTTCGCACATCGAGACGTCGACGTGGCGCCCGCGCCCGCCCGCGCGCGCCGCCAGCAGCGCCGCGAGGATCCCGACCGCGCCCCACAATCCGCCGCCCGCGAGATCGGCCAGCTGCACGCCCGCCACCGGCGGCGGCGCCGGCTGCCGCCCGCTCATCCCCATCACGCCCGCCAGCGAGACGTAGTTGATGTCGTGCCCGGCGCGGTCTTTCAATGGACCGGTTTGGCCATAACCGGATATCGAGCACATTACCAGTTTCGGGTTCGATTCCGATAACGCCGAATAACCGACGCCCAGCCGATCCATCACGCCGGGACGAAAACTCTCGACGAGAACGTCGTAACTTTTGACGAGCCGAAGCAGCGCGCGGCGCCCTTCATCGCGCTTCAAATCGATGCAAATGGATCGTTTATCGCGATTGAGCGCATTGAAGCGTCCCGCCAAACCATTCTTCAATGGCGGGAACACGCGCAGGTAATCCCCGACGTGGGGATCCTCCACCTTGTCGACGGAGGCCCCCAGGTCGGAGAGGATCAGCGTGCA
>DASREC010000027.1:0-13305 GCA_035652295.1 Polyangia bacterium | reverse complement strand
TTTTCGCGCCCGCCCGCGAGAGCAGCGAACGTTAGATCGGCTACGCGCGCGCTTGACGCCGCCTCCGCTGCGAGCAACGCTGCGCCGATGGATCCTTCGTCTCGCTTCGCCGCGTTCGTCGGGCGTGAGTCGTCCCCGCTCACCGTCGACGTCGAGCGCGGCCACATCCGCCGGTTCGCGCAATCGATCGGCGACGACAACCCGATCTACCAGCAGCTCGACGGCCGCGTCCCCGCGCCGCCGACGTTCGCCGCCGCCCTGCGCGCCAACGACCCGCGCGAAGGCATGGACATCGACTGGCGCAAGCTGCTCCACGGCGAGCAGGAGTTCTTCTTCGAGCGCCCGATCTACGCCGGCGATCGCCTGACCATCGTCGGCCGCATCGCCGACGCGCAGGTCAAGAGCGGCAAGGCCGGCGACATGGACGTGCTGGTGCTCGAGACCCTGGCCACCGACGACACCGGCGCGCGCGTGTTCAGCGCCCGCTCGGTGGTGCTGGTGCGCCGATGAAATTTGAACATGTTCAAATCGGCGCCGCGCTGCCGCCGCTGGTCAAGCCGGCGATCACCACGCGGCAGCTGGTCGAGTACGCCGGCGCGTCGGGCGACTTCAACCGCATCCACTACGACGAGCCGTTCGCGCGCGAGGGCGGTTTTCCGTCGGTGATCGCGCACGGCATGCTGTCGATGGGGTTCTTCGGCGAGCTGGTGGCGGCGTGGGCCGGGGCGGAGTCGGTCGCGCGGCTCCAGGCGCGCTTCAAGGCGGTGACGTTTCCCGGCGACGTGATCACCGTCGAGGGCGAGGTGGCGTCCAAGGACGAGGCGCGCCGCACCGCCGAGCTCAAGCTGACCGCGCGCAACCAGAAGGGCGCGGTCACGCTCGAGGGCTCGGCGACGGTGAAGTTGGAGTAACGAGCGAAAGCAGCCGGCCGGCTACATCAGGTCTTTGCGCTGCAGCGCGCGCCGCATCTTGAGCAGCGCCTGCTCCTGGAGCTGGCGGATCCGCTCGCGCGACAAGTTGTACTTCTCGCCGATCTCCTTGAGCGTGAGCTCCTTGTCGGTGTCGAGCCCGAACCGCTGCCGCAGGATGTCCGCCTCGATCGGCTTCAGGTGATCGAGCTGCGCGCGCACCTCGGACGTCATCGCCTCGTCGACCAGCACGTCGGTGGCCGAGTGGTTCTCGGCGTTCGGGTCCTGGATGAAGTCGATGTACTTGCGGCCGTCCTCGTCGGAGATCGTCTTGTCGAGCGAGAACGACTGATCGAGCAGGAACGTGCGCATCTTCTCGATCTTCGCCGCCGCGATGCCCGTCGCCTCGCCCAGCTCCTCGCTGGTCGGCTGGCGCCCGAGCTTGCCCGACAGCTCGCGCTTCGACTTGGCCACGCGGTGGTACGCGTCGATCATGTGCACCGGCAGCCGCACCGCGCGCCCCTTGTCGGCGAGCGCGCGCGAGATGGCGTGACGGATCCACCACGACGCGTACGTCGAGAAGCGATAGCCGCGGCGGTAGTCATACCGCTCCACCGCCTTGATCAGGCCGATGTTGCCCTCCTGGATCAGATCGGCCAGCGGCATGCGCCCGTAGTTGAAGCGCCGCGCGATCGACACCACCAGCCGCAGGTTCGCCTTGACGAACTCGTTCTTCGCGCCGTGCGCCTGGTTGTACGCGCGCGCCACGTCGCGCAGATAATTTTTGAAGACGCGCGACTTGGGCGAGAACTCGAGCTTGTCGTCGACCATGCGGCCGGGCAGCCCGCGCACGATCTTCTTCAGCTCCGACAGCACCACGTCGAGGATGCGCTTGTCCACGTCGAGCGCGCGCAGCCGCTCGGAGGTCTTGATCACCGCCTTCTCCAGCTTGGCCTGCGCCGCGCGCGGCCCGAGCTTGCGCAGCGTCTTGAACTCGGGCAGCGAGTTCTCGAGCGTGCGCTCGCACACCTGCAGGATGTGATCGATCATCGGCGGGAAGCTCAAGATGTGCGCCCACAGCGCGATCTCGAGCCCCTCGATCTTGCGCGCCGAGTCGAACTCCTCCTGCGGCCGCAGCACGGCCAATCGCGCCATGTCGCGGAAGTACATCGCCAGGAAGCTCGACGGCTCCTCCGACTCGCGCTTCTCGACGGGCTCGTCGTCATCGGCCGCGCCGACCACCGCCTCGAGCTCGGCCACCGCGTCCGGCGCCTCCGTCGTCTTCGCGTCGTCGACCTGGGGCTCGGCTTCGTTCGCCGCTTCGCTGGGCGTCGTGATGATTTCGTCCTCCTTGACGGGATTGGTGTCGGGCGCAGCTTTCCGTTCGCGCAACCGGCGGTTCGCCAGGTGCGTGCCGCGCTGCATCCGCGGAGCCCGCGTGGCGGGCTTGATGTTCGGTTTCTTCGCCATGAGTCGCATCAACGTTCTAGTGAGTAATACCTATCTAACGAGGGCCATTATTCCCCGCGCTCCCTCTTAATACGCGCGGCGCTCGCCGGAAGATTCGCCCTCGTTGTCCCAAAGTAAGACCCGGGACCGCCGAGGCAAGGCAAACGCCCGTCGAGCGGGTGTGTGTAAAGGACACAACCCGACTTCGGCACGTTGCTCGGGAGCTTTATTTCTTTTCGGCGAGCACGATCAGCTGACGAGAGTCGGCGCCGAAATATTTGCCGCGCAGCGCGAGGCCGCCGGAGACTTCCGTCACCCGGAAGCCGGAGTGGTGCAGAACCTTACCGATCTCGTGCAGCGAGTAGGCGCGGATCGAGATCTCCTGCTCGAGCTGGCGCCCGTCCTCGAAGATGATCGAGCGCTGCACCTGGAGGCGCGACGAGAAGTAGTTGAAGTCGACCTCCTCGAGGATCACGCAGCCGTCACCCTGCCACCACACGCGCGTCGGCAAATCGCGCACGAGGTAGTCGCGGTTGACGAGGTCGAGCACCAGCTTGCCGCCCGGCTTGATGGCGCGCTGCAGGTTGGCGGCGACCTTGCGGTTGGTGTCGTCGTCGAAGTAGCCGAACGAGGTGAACATCGAGTAGGCGCCGTCGAACTCGTTCTCGAACGTCATCTCGCGCATGTCGCCGTGGATGAAGTTGATCGACAGGCCCGAGCGGCGCGCGGCGTCGGCGGCGCGGATCAGCAGCGGCAAAGATAGGTCGAGGCCGGTGACTTTGTAGCCCTTGGCGGCCAGCTCCATCGCGTGGCGGCCGTAGCCGCAGGCGAGGTCGAGCACCGCGCCGCCCGACGGGACGGCGAGCGACTCGGCGATGAAGCCCGCCTCGCGCTCGGTCTGCTTGGCGGTGAGGAACGGCAGCGTGCGCAGGTAGTCGTCGTCGAAGATCTCCTCGAACCACTGCTTGGTGCGGCGCTTCTTGCGCGGGCGCAGGCCGCCCGGCTCGGCGAGCGCGCCGCTCGCGGGCTGAGGCGGCGCGGCGGGCGGCGGCGGCGCGGAGGCGGGCGCCTGCGCGGGGACCGCCGGCGGCGCGGGCGAAGCGCTCGGTGAAACCGCCGCCGTTTGCCCATTCGACGCGGGCGGCGGCGGCGTCATCGAGCGCGCGCGATCGCCGGCCGGCTGGGTCAGCTCGGGGGGCAGCGGCGGCAGCGGCGTGAGCGAGCGGCGGCGATCCTCGTCGGCGGCGTCCTTGCCGTCGAGCTCCTCGAGCTCCTCGGAGTCGAGCTCGGTCGGCGTCTCGTCGCGGCGGGTAGCGGGCAGCGGCACGGCGTCGAGCACCGCGTCGGCGGGCGAGGCGTCGGCGGCGCGCCCGGCGGCTTCCACTCCGACGGCGACCGGACGCGAGGCGTCGGCCGACGGCGCCGGCGCCGAGCTCCACACCGAGTCGCCGGCGGGCGGCGGCGGGACGTTGGGCGGCGGCGGAATCACCGGCGCGGGCAGCTGCACCGTCGGCGTGCTCGACGCGGCGGGCGGCCACGGCGGCGTGGCGATCGCCGGCGCGGGGATCTGCACCGTCGGCGTGCCCGGCGTGACGGTCGGCGCGGCGAAGCCGAGCACCGACGGGCCGGTGGTGACCGCGCGCGCCAGCGCCGCCAGCGCCGACTCGGGCGACGACGACGACAGCAGCGGCGGCGCCGACGAGCCGGGCGGCGAGGACGCGGCGGCGGCCAGCGCGCTCAGCGGCGACGGCACCGCGGGCGGCGGCGCGGGCGTCGGCGGCGCGCTCACCACCGTCGGTGACGCCTCGAGATCGCGCGTCGGCAGCGGGCCGGTCGGCAACTCGTCGTCGAGCGGCCGCGGCACGCCCGCCTCGCGCAGCGCCTGGAGCGCGCGCGGATCGGTGTCGGGCTCGACGTCGTCGTCGCCGTCGTCGTCGTTGAGCAGCTCCTCGTCGAGCGCCGAGATCCCGTCGGCGTCGGGCAGCGCCTCGAGCCCCAGCCGCGCCGCGATCACGCCCTCGGCCACGCCGCCGTTGCGGAACGCGTGCTCGACGATCTCGTCGGCCGGATCGGGACCGGGAAACGCCGGCAGCGACGGCTCCGTCGAGAACGTCGGCCGCGGCACGTTGTCCGCCGGCACGCGCAGCATCGAGCGCCGCTTGGGCCGTTCGCCTCCCGAGCCGGGCTCGCGCCCCGCCACGTCGGCGTTCATCTCCGTGAGCTCGCGCTCCGAGAAGTCGATGTCGCCGTCGCCTGGCTCGCGTCCCGACAAGCGTCCCCTTTTCGCGTTACGCCGCGAACTCGCGCGCGCCCGCCGCGCGCTCGCCGATGCGCTGCCCCACCACCACCGGATCGCCCGCCGCGCCTTCCAGCCGCACGCGCCCCGCCTCGAACAGCAGGATCACCGTCGAGCCGAGGTGGAACATGCCGACCTCGTCGCCGGCGCCGATCGGCCGCGGCTGCGCATAGCGCTGCGCCCAGCCGTGCCGTCCCGCCGAGCCGCGCCGGTGCGTCGACACGCCGGCGTCGTAGCTGACGGTGATGTGGCCGACGCCGGTGGCCGCGACCTTGACCACCGCGACGCGCCCCAGCTCCGAGTCGAGGTACGTCACCAGCCGCTCGTTGATCGAGAACAGCCCGGCGACGTTGCGCACCGACAGCGGATTGACCGGAAAGAACGCGCCCGGAATGTGGCGGTAGCCGGTCACGCGCCCGCCGACCGGCGCGTGGATGCGATGATAATTGTGCGGTGCAAGATAAAGCGTCACGTAGGCGCCGCCTTCGAACGCGCGCGCCTCGAGCGGATCGGCCAGCAGGCCCTTGACCGTGTAGTCGAGCCCCTTGCACTGGATCATGCGCCCGCCCTCGGCGACGCCGAGCTCCGAGATGCGCCCGTCGACGGGCGAGACCACCACGCCTTCGCCCGACGCGATCGGCCGCGCGCCCGGCGGCAGCGGCCGGGTGAAGAAGTCGTCGAAGCGCTCGAACTCGTCGATCGGCCGATCCAGCGCCTGAAGGTCCGCGCCCGCGTAGCGCGCGAAGCCGCCGTACACCGCGCGCCGGAGCCGGCGCGGCACGCGACGCCGCGCCAGCCAACCCACGCCGCGCGAAAACGTGCCTTTCGGGGTCCAGCGCAACAGGTCCACCGCGACCCGCTCGCGTACCCGCGACCAATCGAGCATCGGGTAATTGTACTTACGCCGTCGGAAACGGTCAATTTGCGCGCCCCTCGGGCGAGCGCGCGGCGGCTGGGCTACCATGCGCCGATGAAAATCGCGATCGCGATCGCGGCCCTCGTGTGCGGCGCGGCGGCGTGCGGGCGGGCGGCGCGCACCGCCGGCAGTTGCGACGGGCCGTGCCCGGCGTCGAAGATCAATCACCTGATCGTCATCGTCCAGGAGAACCACACCTTCGACGATCACTTCGGCCGCTACTGCACGGCGCCCGCGGGCTCGAACCCGTCGTGTACCGCCGGGCCGGCGTGCTGCGAGGCGGCGCCCGACCACGATCCGGGAACCGGCGGCGCGCCGTCGCTGCTCGACGACGCCGCGAACGCCGCGTACGACCCCAACCACAATCAAGACTGCGAGACCGACGAGCTCGACGACGGCAAGATGGATCGCTTCGTGTCGAGCACCCGCTGCGGCAGCGCGAAAAATTTCGCCTACGCCGACGCCACCACCATGCAGCCGCTGTGGTCGCTGGCGTCGTCGGGCGCGCTAGCCGATCGTTATTTCCAGCCGACCACCGGCGCCAGCTTCTCCAACGACATGTACCTGGTGCGCGCGCGCTACGTGTTCCAGGACAACTCGTTCGGCCCCGACTCCGTCGGCAAGTCGTGCAGCATCGCGCAGCACGCGACGTCGTTCGGCGACGCGACCATCGGCGATCTGCTGGCGGCGCGCGGCGTGTCGTTCGCGTGGTACGCCGAGGGCTACCGCGCGCTCGCCGACGCGGAGAAGTCCGGCGGCTGCCCGCCCGCGCCCGACGACTGCCGCTTCGGCCTCGGCCTCACGCCGTGCATCATGGATCCCGGCGACGTGCCGATCGAGTATTTCCCGTCGCTGCGCGATCAGCCGGCGACCATGCGCGACTACGCGCAGCTCGCCGCCGATCTGGCCAGCGGCAAATTGCCGCAGGTGGCGTTCGTCAAGCCGGTCGGCTATCACAGCGAGCACGCCGGCCTCGACACCACGCTGTCCGACGGCGTCCGCTTCGTCACCGACACCATCGCCGCCATCCGCCGCTCGCCCTACGCGCCCGACGCGCTGATCGTGGTCACCTACGACGAAGGCGGCGGCTTCTTCGATCACGTCGCGCCGCCGCCGGCGCTCACCGACGGGCAGCCCTACGGCACGCGCGTGCCGACGCTCGCGCTCGGTCCGTTCGCGCGCGCGAACGCGATCTCGCACGCCACGCTCGAGCACTCCTCGATCGTCGCGTTCATCGAGTGGAACTGGCTCGGCATGATCGCCGGCCAGCTCGGCGGACGCGACCAGTCGATCGCCAACCTCGGCAGCCTGCTCGATCCGTCGATGACCGGAGTCACCATTCCCGGCGGCTGATTGATGTAAAATGGCCGGATGAAAAAACTCGCCTGCCTCGCGCTGGTCCTGTCCGGCTGTGTCGTCAACGTCTCGCCCAACTCGCCTCCGGGCGCGCCGCTCAACGTGAACGCGGTCGCGGGCAACGCGTCCGCGACGGTGAGCTGGAGCCCCGGCGCGCAGGGCGGCGCGCCGATCAGCGACTACATCGTGACCATCTCGCCCGGCGGCTTCGAGTACGCCACCGCCGCGACCTCGATCTCGGTCGAGGGCCTGGCCAACGGCGTCGGCTACACGTTCGCGGTCGCCGCCGAGAACTCGTTCGGCATCGGCCCGGCGTCGGTGTCGGCGACCATCATGCCGCAGGGCCCGCCGGCCGATCAGCAGGTCTCGCTCGGCCCGCAAAATTTCCCCGGCTACCACGTGAAGGCCAACGCGGTGACCGAGTTGCCGTCGGGCGGCATCGGCTACCTGGTCACCGCCAACGGCAGCGGCGGCTACCGCCTGTTCTGGGCCGACACGCTGGCCACCGGCGCCGAGTTCTCGGGGACGCTCACCACCGACGGCACGTTCGACACCGCGCAGACGGTGCAGACCGGCAGCTTCACGCTCACGCAGACGGGCGCCAACCAGTACGCGTTCGACGCGCAGCCGGGCGCCGAGGTGCAGGGCTTCGACGTGGTGTCGTCGACCGACCCGGTGTACGTCGACGCGAAGATCAACGGCACGAACCAGAACGTGGCGATCTACTTCACCGGCGCGACCTCGGGCGAGGTGCTGGTGTCGTCGGTGAACCCGGTGGCGTTCACCTCGCCGTGAGGCGGCGCGCGGCGGCTTGCAGCCCGCCCGGCGCGCGCGCGAGACCGACCGGGGCGACCGCGCTCCACGACGGCGGCAGCGACGCGCGCGCCAGCGTCAGGCGGCGGCCGGGCGCCGGGCACAGCTCGACGGGCGCGCCGGCCGGCTGGCGGTAAAACAGCGCCGATTGGCGATCCGCTGGGCTATACGCGCTCGGCCCGTCGAGGAGCTGCGGCGCGCCGGCGCGCCAGCGGGCCAGGATCGGCAGCGGGCGCAGGTGGCGGTGGATGATCACGTCGACAGCGCGCAGGTCGTCGCGATCCCACTCGACGTCGACGCGCCGATCGCGCACGCGCCGCCCGGCGAGGAGCGGCACGCGGCCGGCGATGGTCTCGCCCTCGACGTCGACGCGCGCTCCGTCGAGCGCGGCGGCGAACTCCACCTGCATCACGCGCGCGTCGCCCGCCGGCAGCCGGTACTCGACCACGCCGAAGCCCGGCCGGCTCGGCGGCGGACCCGGCCGCGCGTCGTCCCAGACGATCGCCGGCTCGCCCGCGCGAAATTGATCGACGCCGTCGGGCGCCGCCAGCGCGATCGACGGCTCGCGCGACAGCGACGGCACGCCCGGCGCCAGCGCCACCCGCTTCCACCCCGGCGTCGCGTCGTCGGCGACGAAGCACGGGCTCGAGCACGCGGGCAACAGCGCGACCGCGACGAGCGCCAGCGGAGTCACGACGCGCTTCGTGCGGAGGGGAGAACCGCCAAGGCGCCGCAGACGCCATGGCCGGAAATTTTTGGATTTTGCTCTTTGGCGTCTGCGGCGCCTTGGCGGTTCAATCCTCCGCGCGGCGATCGCGCTCACGCGATTTCTCCGTCGGGCGGGTCGAGCGCGCGGGCGGCGTGGGCGCGGGCGCTCAGCCAACCGCCCACCATTAATAGGCCGCCGGCCGCCGCGAGCACGGCCACGCGCAGCGCGCCGTCGAGGTGCGTGGTGTCGTAGGCGACCGCCTTGGCGAGCGCCGCCGCCACGAACGCGTAGCCGGCCCAGCGCGCGGCGTCGTTGGCCCGTCGCTGGTGCGTCACCGCCAGCACCAGCCCGGTGACCAGCCACGCCAGCGTCAGCACCAGCCGCCGCTCGACGTGATCGGGAAACCCGAGCGTCAAGAATCGAAAGTACGCCGCCCACGACGCCGCCAGCGCGCCCGCCACCAGCGCGCTCCACAACAGCCGCTCGCGCGCGACGTCGCCCGCCGCTTGCGCGCGCCCGAGCGTGAACGCCGCCGCCACCACCGCGCCCGCGAACCCGAGCGCGATCCCCGGCAGGAGCGCATCGGCGCGCGTCGCCGCGTAGAACATCCCGCCGCCGGCGACGCACGCGAGCACGCCGACCGCGCCCGCGAAGCCGAGCGTGCGCGAGCGCGCCGCCACCGCCAGCGCCGCGCTCGCCACCGCGGCGATCGACAACACGTACTCCGCACGCAGCGCCAGCTCCTGCCACAGAAAAAATCCCGCCAGCGCCAGCATCCCCACGCCCGCCGCCACGAACCACTGCGCCTGCGACGTTCTCGCCTCGGAAAGTTTCATGCGCCCCTCCCTCGTCGAGCAGAAGGCACGCACCCGTCACGTTTATTCCGCCGCTCGCCCGCCGAGCGTTCGCCGTGGCGCGCCGGGTGCACTGGATGCGTCGGTACAACAGCCATCGGAGGAACTGATGCGTCGTCTGCTCGTAGCAGTGGGCTTGCTCGGATTGGGAGCCGTCGGTTGCGCGAACTCCACCAAGCTCGAGCGCGAATCGCGCTTGCACTACATGCGCGCCGACGCCGCCGGCAGCGTGCGCGACTACAACCGCGCGGCCGCCGAGAAGTCGGAAGCCGAGCGGCTGCACGGCAAGGCGGTGAAGAAGGCGTACAAGGAGGGCAACAGCCCGTCGGTGGTCATCCCGGCGGCGCCCGAAGAGGTGCCCGCGCCGCCCGCCAATCCGTGATCAGTCGTCGTGCGCGCCGGCGCAGATCCAGCCGCGCACGACGGCCAGCTCGTCGGCGGTGAGCGGCGTGGCGCGCTTGGGCATGGCCGAGCCGGAGCACAGCGCCTGGCCGGTGAGCTTTTGAAACAGGTAGCTCGCCGACGGAGCGAACGGCTCGACCAGCAGGCGTCCGTCGGCGCACTCGGCGGCGGGCGCGCCGACGAGATCGGCGAACGCGCGCTCGCCGCCGTAGTTCTGCCCGTGGCACTCGGCGCCGCCGCAGCGCGCGCCGAAGATCGGCCGCACGTCGATCGACAGCCGGGCGGACGCCACACCCGCACAATCGGGCTCGGGCGTCCGCTCGGCTGAACCGCAGCCGATCGCCAATCCGACCGCAATCGCGAGCGCGCGCACTATTGGAAGCTGCCCGCCACCACGCCGGTGAGCGTCAGCCCGTCGTTGTCGTAGCCGCCCGCCGAGTAGACGTGGTTGCGCCAGATCGGCGTCTCGAGCACGTGGCCGCGCGCCGACGGCAGCGGCGTGGCGGTCTGCCAGGCGCCGAGCGAGCCGTCGGGCGCGAGCGCGGCGAAGCGCACGGTGTCGACGAACGTCGAGTCGTCCTCGAGCCCGCCGAACACGTACAGCGCGCCGGCGTAGAACGACGTCGAGTGCGTGGAGAGCGCGGCGGGCAGCGTGGCGGCGACGGTCCACGGGTCGAGGCTGCCGTCGTCGTGGATCGCGGCGCGCAAGACGTCGTTGTACGAAGCGCCGTCCGTCGTCGGGTCGCCGTGCAGCCCGCCGACCACCCAGACCGCGCCGTCCGCTATAACGGATGCGTGGTGGCTGCGCTCGGCCGGCAGCCGCAAGAGCGGGATCCAGTCGGAGAGCGTGCCGTCGGCCGCGAGCGTCGCGCGCTCCACGTCCGCGGTCCCGGTTTTTCCGACGAGCCCGCCGATCAAATAAATATTGTTGTCGCGCGCCACCAGCGAGAGGTGCTCGCGCGCGGACGGCAGGTTGGGCCCCGGGATCCAGTCGCCGAGCGTGCCGTCCGCTTTAACGGATGCGACATAGGTCTCGGCCGCGAGCGTGAAGGCGCCCGTCGACGACGGCGCGACCCCGCCGCCGATGATCACGCGATCGCCGACGACCACCACGCCCATCGACGCCAGCTTGTGCGGCAATTTGCCCACCTGCGACAAGTTGCCGAGCGAGCCGTCGGCGGCGATCGGCGCGCGCTCGACGTCGTCGAGCAGGTAGGACGTGAAGTGGTCGGTGCCGCCGATGACGTAGAGGAACGCCGCGCCGTTCGCCTCCACCACGAACGTGCCGTGGTGATCGCGGCTCGGGCTCACGAGCCCGCTCTGCGCCCAGCCGAGCGCCGGCTGCGCCAGGTCGGGCGGCGGCGCGTTTCCCCCGTCCATCGCGATCTGGCCGTTCGAGGCGTTACAGCCCAGCAGAATCGCCGATAGCAAATAGACGTGTCTCATGCAGCCGCGCACCTACAGCAACTCGCGCGCCAGCCGCGAACGCCGCGAAATCGCGCGCCGTCAAAGTTTCGATCGTTATTGAATTGACGATCGCGCGCGGGTGATAGAGTGAGGCGTGCTCGAATCGGCGCTGGCGTTACTGAACGATCCGGATGTCGAGGCGCGCGTGGCGAGGCTGGAGCTGCCGTTCGATCGGCACGGGCTCGATCCCTACGGCGTGTCGCGCACCGCGCTGACGCGCTTCTTCTCGATCCTGGCGTGGGCCTATCGCCGTTACTTTCACGTGCGCGTGTTCGGCATCGAGCGCGTGCCGGTGCGCGGGCGGGCGATGCTGATCGGCAACCACTCGGGCGGCGTGGCGCTCGACGGGGCGATGGTGCTGGCGGCGATGATGCTGGAGCTGGATCCGCCGCGCCTCGCGCACGGCATGGCGGAGAAGTTCATCAACCTGGTGCCGTTCGCCTCCGAGTGGTCGTCGCGCACGGGGCAGTTCACCGGGCTGCCCGAGCACGCCGAGCGGCTCTTGCGCGACGAGCGGATGCTGATGGTGTTTCCCGAGGGCGCGCGCGGCACGGCGAAACTTTATTGGGAGCGCAACTCGCTCGTCGACTTCGGCACCGGGTTCGCGCGGCTGGCGCTGGCCACGCAGACGCCGATCGTGCCGCTGGCGGTGATCGGCGGCGGCGACGCGATCCCGACGGTGATGAACCTCTATCGCATCGGAAAGCTTTTCGGCGCGCCGTACATTCCGGTGACGCCGTGGATCGTGCCGCTGCCGCGCCGCGTGCCGATCTCGATCCATTTTGGCGAGCCGATCGTGCTCGCCGGCTCGCCCACCGAGGAGGACGCGGTGATCGAAGGTCACGTCGAACGGGTCAAGACGCGCGTCGCGGAGCTGATCGCCGAGGGGACGCAGCGATGAAGGTGCTCATCCCGGGCATCACCGGACGGCTGGCGCAGCTGGTCGCGCTCAGGCTGCGCGCGCAAGGCCACGAGGTCGCGGGCATCGATCGCCGCCGCTGGCACGACGCGCCCGAGGGCATGCAGATGTTTCAGATCGACATCCGCAAGCGCGCCGCCGAGGACGTGTTCCGCACCTTCCGCCCCGACGCGGTGATTCACATGGCGACGGTGACGCACCTGACGGTGCGCGACGAGGATCGCTACCGCATCAACCTGTTCGGCACGCGCGCGGTGTTCGATCACTGCCACCACTACGGCGCCAAACGCTGCATCTTCGTCGGGCGGCACACCTACTACGGCGCGGCGGCCGACACCGCGCTCTACCACGGCGAAGAAGATCCGCCGATGGCGATGACCACGTTTCCGGAATTGTCCGATCTGGTCGCCGCCGATCTCTACGCCGGCTCGGCGCTGTGGCGCTACCCGGAGCTGAACACGTCGGTCTTGCGGATCTGCTACACGCTCGGGCCGAGCTTGTCGGGGACGCTGGCGACTTTCTTGCGCGGGCGGCGCGTGCCGACGGTGCTCGGGTTCGATCCGCTGTTCCAGTTCATGCACGAAGCCGACGCGGCGGAGGCGATCTGCCTGGCGCTGGAAAAAGATCTGCGCGGCGTCTACAACGTCGCCGGCCCGCAGCCGCTGCCGCTGGCGACGCTGATCCGCGAGGCGGGGCGCACGCCGGTGCCGGTGCCGGAGCTGCTCATGCGGCTGGCGTTCGGGCGCTTCGGTCTGCCGCGGCTGCCGCCGGGCGCGGTGGCGCACCTCAAGTACCCGGTGGTGATCGACGACTCGTCGTTCCGCGCGGCCACCGGCTACCAGCACCGCTACGAGGACGACGACACCATCGCCGACTTCCGCCGCGCCGCCGGAGGTTGATCGGTTATCATCGGCGGCAGGGGGAACGTCGATGAAGATTTTCGTTTCGTGCGCCGCGCTCGTGCTGTCGAGCTGCACCATGTCGCTGCCCGATTCGCTCGACGGCAACTTTCACCACGATATGGCGCGCGCCGACGATCTCGCGGTGCCCGATCTCGGCGATAGCTGCACGCAGGTGGCGACGTGGCCGGCGATGTTCGCGGCCGCCGGCTTCGATCCCACGCAGGGCGACACGTTCACGCTCGCCGCGCAGCAGTCGGCCGAGCCGCAAAACATCCTCGCGCTCGAGGACTGGCACACCAACGCCGCCGAGACGT
>DASREC010000026.1:0-11972 GCA_035652295.1 Polyangia bacterium | reverse complement strand
TTCAACTTGTTCAACCTGAGCGCGCCCACCAGCCTCGAGAACACCGACATCGCCACCTTCGGCGTGGTCGGCGGGCGCCAGAGCCCGTTCCGCTTCCAGCTCGGACTTCGTTACTTGTACTAGCCGCTTTTTCGCTACACTCCGAGGCGGGTCCGTTCGCGGACCCGCCTTTTTATTTTGGCGGGAGGGTGTGATGCGCTTTGCCTTTGGCTTGAGCTTGATGCTGGTCGCCGGCTGCGGTCAGTCGATGGGCACCTCGGGCGACGATCTCGGGCGCCCGCTCCCCGACGGCTTCTTGCAGACCAAGTGCATGATGAACGACGACTGCGACGACGGGAACCCGTGCACCATGGACACGTGCTCGCAGGCGCAGGGCTGCCTGCACACCGCCAAGAACTGCACCGGCGCCGGCGACGCGTGCAACAACGGCTACTGCGACACCGGCACCGGAAACTGTCTGTCGATGCCCGCCAACGAAAACTTGAGCTGCGTCGACAACAGCGGCCAGCCGGGCAACTGCTCGATGGGCACCTGCCTCCCGCTGCCGCAGTGCCAGGTCGACGTCAACACGTTCCTCGACTGCTCGTCGTTCAGCAACACCGTCAGCGGCTCGACGCTCGGCCCGAGCATCATCAACACCTACGCGTGCGCCAGCGGGCTCACCGGCGCCGAGCACGCCTACCCGTTCAACGTCTTCAGCGACCAGACCGTCACCGCCACGCTCACCAACGTGGTCGCCGGAAACGATCTCGAGCTGGTGGTGCTCGACGGCGCCTCGTGCGTCGCCAGCGCCACCTGCGAAGGCACCAGCGTCGGCATCCCCGGCAAGTCGGTGACGTGGCATGCGTCGTCGGGCTCGTCGTACTTGATCGTCGTCGACGGCGTCAACGGCGCCGCCGGCAGCTTCACGCTCTCGGTCGACTGCTCGACGTGCAAGCCGATCAAGACCCTCGACTGCAACATGTCGGCGAGCGGCGACACCTCCGGCACGTCGGCGACCAAGATCAACGCGAGCTACGGCTGCGCCATCGTGCCGCTCGAGAACGGCCCCGAGGACGTCTACCGCCTCACGCCCGCCGCCACCACCAACTACAAGATCAAGCTGCTCAACCAGACCACCGATCTCGATCTGATCGCGTTCGACGAGTACTCGGGCCAGTGCTACCCGAGCTACTGCGAAGCCGCGAGCGTCAACGGCTCCACCGTCGACGAATCGCTCAAGCTGCTCGGCTACTCGGGCAACGTCTACGACGTGGCGGTCGACTCGCAGATGACCGGCGGACCCTACACGCTCGAGGTCGACTGCCCGCCGTCGTGCGTCGGCTCGCTCAACTTCAGCTGCAACAATCCCTCGGACGCGCGCCGCAACGACTCCGTCGGCGTCGCCAGCAACGTGATCGACAACTGGGCGTGCGACGCCAACACCACCGGCCCGGAGGTCGTGTACCAGTTCTATCCGACGGTCACCGGCTCGTACACGTTCACGCTCAGCGGGCTCACCGCCGATCTCGATCTGATCGTCGTCGCCGGCGGCTCGTCGACGTGCGACTCCTCCGACACCTGCGTCGCGCAGAGCGTCACCGCCGGCACCGCCAACGAGTCGGTCACGTTCACCGCCAACGCGTTCAACTACTACTACATCGCCGTCGACGGCAAGAACGGCGCGGTGTCGCCCTACACGCTCAAGCTGTCGAGCACGCTGTGCCCGGGGCCGTCCTGCTACAACGGCGTGAACCAGTGGTCGTGCTCGTACCTCGAGGACACGCGGCGCAACGACGATCCGACGCGCTCCAAGATCGCCGTCGACAACTGGGCGTGCGACGCCAACACCACCGGCCCGGAGGTGGTGTACCCCTTCGTCGCGCCCGCCACCGGCGCGTACAACCTCACGCTCGACGGGCTCACCGACAACCTCGACCTGATCGTCCTCGGCGGCAGCTCGGGCGTCTGCGCCTCGACGTCGGCGTGCCTGCAGTCGAGCACCAACCCCGGCACCGCCTCCGAGTCGCTCACGCTCAACGCCACCGCCGGCGGCTACTACTACATCGCCGTCGACGGCGTGAACGGCGCCACCTCGCCCTATCACCTGAAGATGACGTCGGCGTCGTGCCCTGCGGCAATTTGCCGCAACGGCTCGATGGACCTCACCTGCGCCAGCTTGAGCGTCAGCAACAGCAACGACGCCTTCGGCTCGACCAGCGACGTCACGTCGTGGGGCGCGTGCGACACGGGCACCACCGGCCCCGAGTTCGCGCACCTGTTCGTGCCGCCCTCGCCCGGCACGTACACCATCAAGATGATCGGCCTGCACCAGGATCTCGATCTGATCGTGCAGGAGACCAGCGCCGCCGCGCCCACGTGCTCGACGAGCGCCGCCTGCTTCGCCTCCAGCACCAACGCCGGCACCGCCGACGAGTCGGTCACCTTCACCACCAACGCCGGCAAGGCCTACTGGATCATCGTCGACGGCAAGAACGGCGCGGCCGGCCGCTACACGCTGGCCCTCACCGACGGCTGCCCGTAAAGCTTGAATTCCGCCGCGCCGCGGAACACAGTCCCGCTCTAAAGACGGAGGTGTCGATGAAACGCACCATCCTTGCGCTCGCCCTCGCGGCCGTCTCCTCGACGGCGCTGGCGGCGGAGAAGAAGCCGAGCCCCATGCCGGACGTGAAGCAGTGGGCGCTCCCGAATGGATTGAAGGTGGTGTTCGTCGCCGATCACAAAGCGCCCGTGGTCACCGTGCAGGTGTTCTATCACGTGGGCGGCAAGGACGAGCCGGCCGACAAGCGCGGCATCGCGCACATGTTCGAGCACATGATGTTCAAGGGCTCGCGCCACGTGCCGCCCGAGGCGCACGCGCGCTTCATCGACGGCGTCGGCGGCAACGAGAACGCCTTCACCGCCGACGACGTGACCGGCTACCACGACACCGTGCCGCCGTCGGCGCTCGACTTCACGTTCAAGCTCGAGGCCGAGCGCATGCGCAACCTCGAGCTGACGCAGAAGACGATCAACTCCGAGCGCGAGGTGGTGAAGGAAGAGCTGCGCGTGCGGCTGGAGAACAACCCGGTGATGAAGGCGGTCGACAAGGTGCTGCACCTCGCGTACACGGTGCACCCGTACCGCCAGTTTCCGATCGGCGAGAAGAAGATGCTCGACACCGTCACCGTCGACGACTGCAAGAAGTTCTACGACATGTTCTACCGGCCCAACAACGCGACGCTGATCGTCGTCGGCGACACCGACGAGGCGACCGTGCGCGCGCTGGCCGATCAATACTTCGCGCCGCTCGAGCGCGGCCCCGAGCCGGTGCGCCCGAAGCTGCCCGAGCCGCCGCAGGACGCCGAGCGCACCGCCACGCTGTCGCTGCCGGTGCAGTTGCCCGTCGTCGTCGGCGCGTATCACATCGGCCCCGGCACCGACGAGGACGTGTACGCGCTCGAGGTCTTGCAGCAGATCCTGTCGTCGGGCGAGTCGTCGCGGCTGTATCAGCGGCTGGTGCGCAAAGACAAGACGGCGGTGTTCGCCGGCGGGTTCGTGTACGACCACGAGGACCCGGGGCTGTTCATCACCTTCGCGGCGTATCTGCCGGGCGGCGATCCCAATAAAGTGCAGGCGGGGATCACCGACGAGATCGATCGCGTGACGTCGAAGGAGGTCAGCGCCGACGAGCTGGCCAAGGCCAAGAACCAGCTGGCGGCGCGCGCGGTGTATCGCCGCGAGCGCGTCTCCGAGATCGCCACCCAGATCGGCGTCGACGGCGCGGTGGCGCACGACCCGACGCACGCCTTCACCGCGGCCGCGAAGTACGACGCGATCACCGTCGGCGACGTGCTGCGCGTGGCGAAAAAATATCTCACCAAGGCGAACCACAGCCTGGTGATGCTCGAGCCGAAGGGAGGCTCCAAATGAAGCGCGCCCTCCTCGCCGTGCTCCTCGCGTGCTCGTGCGCGGGTGAGCAGAAGCCCGCTCCCGCCGGCGGCGTCGCGCCGCCCGCGACCGCGAAGTCCGACGTGCAAGCCAACGCCGAGCCCAAGCCGGTCGCCGACAAGCCGCCGGTTCCGATGGTCGCGCCGTCGGGGGCCAAGCCCCCGCTCGCCGAGCGCGATCCGTGGGCCGATCGCACCGACCTGTTCGTCGCGCCGACGGTGACGCCGACGACGAAAGTCAACCTCGGCGCGGTCGAGCGCTTCACGCTGCCGAACGGCTTGCAGGTGATCGTGGTGCCGCGCCGCGAGGTGCCGGTCATCAACCTGACGCTGGCGCTGCGCGTGGGCCACTCGGCCGATCCGCTCGATCGCAGCGGCCTGGCGCAGTTCACCGCGTCGATGCTGCGCAAGGGCACCGACAAGCGCACGTCGGATCAGATCGCGCAGGCGATCGACTTCGTCGGCGGCGAGCTGGAGGCCTCCTCCGACGACGACGGCACGTTCGTCGCCTGCCAGGCGCGCGCGAAGGACCTGGCGCTGTGCCTCGATCTGCTCACCGACGTCGTCGAGCACCCCAAGTTCCCCGCCGACGAGATGGGCGAGATCCACGATCAGCTCAACGCCGCCGTCGAGGGCGCCAAGGACTCGCCGCAGTCGCTGGCCAGCGAGCACGCGTCGAACCTGTTCTTCGGCGACGACGATCCGCGCGGGCGCCCGATGTCGAAGGCGTCGCTCGACAAGATCGATCGCAAGGCGCTGGTCGACTTTCACAAGGCCTGGTACGCGCCCAACAACGGCATCCTGGCGGTGTCGGGCGACGTGGACGGAAAGGCGATCCGCGGCATTTTAACCAAGGCGTTCGGCAGTTGGAAAAAGGCGGCGCTGCCCAAGCGCGTCGAGCGCGGGCTGCCGAAAGGCGGCGAGCTGCGCGTGCGGCTCGTCGACAAACCGGACGCGACGCAGTCGGCGATGGTGATCGCGGGGCCGGGCATCGCGCACGGCGACGCCGACTTCTACGCCGTGCGGCTGATGAACTTCGCGCTCGGCGGCGGCGGCTTCTCGTCGCGGCTGATGAAGGTGGTGCGCTCCGAGGGCGGCAAGACCTACGGCGCGCGCTCGCACTACGACGCGCGTCGCGAGCCGGGGCCGTTCGTGGTGTCGACGTTCACGCGCAACTCCGAGACGACGGCGACGCTCAAGCTGCTGCTCGACGAGATGGCGAAGATGCGCGCGGGCGGGCCGAGCGCCGAGGAGATCGCGGCGGCCAAGGGCAACTTGATCGGCGGCTTCGGGCTGCACCTCGAGACCGGCGGCGACGTGGCGCGCCAGCTCCTCGGCGCGGAGCTCGACGGGCTCGACAAGGACTTCGTGCAGAAATATCCCGAGCGGCTCAACGCGGTGACCGTGGCCGACGCGACCAAGGCGGCGGCGGCGCACCTTCAGCCGACGGCGCTGGTGGTGGTCGGCAAGGCGGAAGAGGTGAAGCCGATGCTGGCGAAGGCCGGCTACGTGGTGAGCGACGTCGTGGCGTACACCGATCCGGTGAGCGCGGCCGAGCGCAACGCGGCGGCGTCGGCGAAGGCGCAGGCGGGGAACGTCTCGGACGCGGACGCCGACGCGGGCCACAAGCTGCTCGCCGCCGCGCTCGCCGCCAAGGGCGATCTCGCCAAGGTCAAGGACGTGGCGCTCTCGGGCAAGGGCAGCCTGACGATGCAGAAGCAGACGATGGAGATGACGCTCGACGAGTACCACCTGCCGGGCAAGGCGGCGCGGCAGGAGATGTCGATGGGCCCGATGAAGGTCGTGCAGATCGTCGCCGACGGCAAGGTGGTGATGAAGCAGGGCGACCAGGTGATGGAGCTGCCGAAGCCGATGCAGGAGGCGATCATGCGCAGCTTGTGGCGCGATCCCAACTTCATCCTCTTGCACGCGGGCGAACCGAACGTGAAGGTGCGCGCGCTCGCGCCGGTGGCCGAGGGCGACGCGCGCTACGACGCGCTCGAGGTGATCTCGCCCGACGGCGCCTCGACCACGCTGCTGCTCGACGCCAAGACGCACCTGATCGCGCGCATGACGTTCACCGAGTCGGGCAAGAAGGCGCGCATCGAGCTCAGCGACTATCGCCCCGAGGGCGGCATCGCCTTCCCGCACACCATCGCGCAGGGCGGCGACGAGGGCAACATGCACGTCACCTACTCGAAGATCGAGGTCAACAAGGGCCTCGCCCCGACGCTCTTCAAGCCGTAGCTCGCCGTAAAAATCGTAGCTCGCGTCGTGCTCGATCGAACGCGCTGCGTTCCGCGCGCGGGCTGCGGCAATTTGCCGCCGTGCTCAAACAGTCCTCGTCGCGGGCGTGCGCCTGCGGCGCACGCGATCGCTCCTGCGGAACTGCGCGCGGCGGCAAATTGCCGCAGCCCGCACGCTCCACTCCGCTAGGTGCCGGCTCGGATAAAATGGCGAGAATTGGCGAATGGACGCGTCTTACGAACTGGCGTTGCGGCAGCGGAACGGAGCGCGTGGGCGGGAAAATCGTTTTTCGCGGGCATTGCGCAGGCGCTCCTCGCCGCAGGCGAGGATGCTAGCCGTAGCATGAGTGAGCACGTGCCGCGCGCAGCCGCTGCTTCATAGCAGCGGCGAGCACGGCGTATGCGAACGTCCCGCGAAAAACGATTTTCACGCCCGCGCGCGTAGTGCAGCGGTGGTCATGCACTGCGCTCAGCGCGGCTTTTGCTGCGTGAGGATCGGGGGCGTGTTGGGCTCCACCGACGGAGAATAGGAGAGATCGACCAGCGCGCCGGTGGCGCTGTGTAGCGGGAGATCGTGGGCGGTGACGTAGCGGCCGTCGTGGCGGGTGCCGACGAAGAGGACGTCGCGGGTGGCGGCGAGGCCCTGCTCGTCGAGCGAGGTGGAGAAGCACTCGGTGGCGATCGGGATCCACGCCGGCGTGCCGCCGTTCATGCGCAGCGCGGTCGAGGCCACCGCGCAGCTCTTGCCGCCGCCGGTGGAGACGCGCAGCGCCAGCAGCTCGCCGGCTTCGAACTTGCGCACCGACTCGTGGCGATCGCCGGCGCGCCCGACGTGCACCGTCACGCGCGACTCTTCGCCGCTCACCACCTGCCGGCACACCATGAAGTGCTCGCTGGCGCTGGCCGCGCGCAAACAGCCGACGCCGCGCGCGCGCGCCGGCCCATCGAACGCGTCGTAGTCCCAGCGCCACGCCGAGACGTCGAGCCCGAAGCGCGTGGTCGAGCGCGGCCGCGCCATCGACGGGTACGTCTCCCACTCGTCGGCGCGCGCATTATTTTGCGCCGCAGCATTTCGCTGACCGGCGGTCATGAAGCGCTCGCCGTCGCCGCGCAGATACAGCCGCGCGCCCGGCTCGATCAGCGCCGGCGACGGCCGCCCGCCCGCGCCCGCCGCCTCGCGCAGCCGCCGCGACGGATCGGTCGGCAGCGCCGCGCTCCACGGCGTGAGCGCGTGATCCTCGACGAAGTGCCACGGGTGATCGTTCTGGATCAGCTGAAACCCGCTGGCGATGCGATCGCGCTGCTCGCTGTAGCTCTGCGAGCCGCGCCCGCGCACCACGCCGTGCTCGTCGAGAAACGCGTCGACCTCCGGGTAGTCGAGATCCTCCACCTGCCAGAAGATCGACGCGTCGCGTGCGCGCGCCTCGGCGTCGCGATCGATCGGATCGTGGATCGGGTAGGCGAGCGGCCCCGAGAGCCCGCTGCCGCTATCGTCGAGGATGGTGCGCATCGGGAACGCCGCGCGCTCGGCCACGCCGCCGCCGCTCGCGGCGTAATCGATCCAGTCGTTGGCGTCGTAGTTCCAGTTGCCGATCACGTTGACGATGAACTTGCCGCGCAGCTCGTCGGTGGCCGGCCAGCCGACGTCGCGCGCGCACTCGCGCAAGGTCGCGCCGCCCGCGCAGCGCGCCAGGAACTCGGCCGGCGTGTAGAGCGCCCGCCCGAGGTAGCGGCGTAGCAGCGCGTCGAACTGCGCGATCGAGTGATCGGGCCAGAACACGTGCGTCCACAATTCCTTCAGCTCGATGACCACGTTCACCACCTCGTGCTCGGGCGCGAGGTGCTGGAACAGCGCCAGCTGCTCGAGGCATTGATCGAGCGGCGAGCACAGGCTGTTGCGCTCGCGATCGGTGTGATAGACCGACCATACGCCCGGCCGCCCGGCGGCGAAGTGCACGTCGAACTCGAGCGCGCGCACGTGATCGTGGAACAGCTGATCGAGGATGCGCTCCTCGGTGCCGCTCGCCTCGGTCTCCGGCCCGTCGTCGCGGTTGACCCAGTACGAGTTGTGCGTCGCGCTGCCGTACACGGCGTCGTAGGGGGGCGCGCCGAGCGAGTGCGCCAGCACCGCCATCGGGCGCGGCCGCGCGTGGTGCTCGCGGCGGATCACCGACGGATGGTGCAGGAACGCGTGCAGCGCGCCGACCGCCACCAGCGCGATCAGCCAAGGCCTGTAGCGAGCGCCTCTCACTTCTACCTTATGATGGTTCGTAAGCAGGACGGCCGCACGATCAAACGGGCGGCAACGCGGCCACGCGGCCGAAGCGCGGCGCTCGGCTACTCGGCGAGCAGCGCGCGGCGCATCAGCGGCAGCGGGATCGCGCCCTCGCCGAGAAACGCGTCGTGGAACTTGCGCAGCGAGTACGCCGCGCCGAGCTTGCGCCGGTAGTCGTCGCGCAGCCGCAGGATCTCGAGCTTTCCCAGCGTGTAATACAGATAGGTCGGATCCTCGGTGCCGCGGCGCGTCTCCATCTCCGCCACCTTGTGCTCCTGAAATCCCTCGCGCTGAAAAAACTCCACGCCCTGCTCGAACGTCATGCCGCGCGTGTGCATGCGAATGCCGACGACGAAGCGCGCCGCGCGAAGCAGCGCGTCCTGTAATTGCGCCAGCCGCAGCTTCGCGTCGCCCGCGCCGTAACCCTCGTCGAGCATCATCTGCTCGCAGTAGTGCGCCCAGCCCTCGACGTTGGTCGACACGCCCTCGACCTTGCGCACCTTCGACGAGAGCCGCGGGATCCACAGGTACTGCACGTAGTGGCCGGGGAACGCCTCGTGGATCGACGTCACGTCGATGGTCGGCCGGCTGAACGCGCCGCCGAGATAATTTTCGATCTGCTCCGCCGACCACGACTTCTCCGGCAGCGTGACGTTGTAGTACGCCTCGGTGGCGCGGGTCTCGAACGCGCCCGGCGTCTCCATCGACGCCAGCGTGGTGGCGCGCATGAACGGCGGCGTCTCCTCGACGCGCGGCATGATCTCCGACGGCAGCGAGACGATCTGTTTGTCGACGAGGAACTTGCGCAGCCCGGCCAGGCGCGCCTGCGTGTCGGCGATCAACCGCTCGGCGGTGCCGTGATCCTTCTGCATCAGCGCCTGCACCTCGACGGCGCTCTTCTTGGGATCGATCTTCTGCGCGGTGGCCTTGAACTCGGCTTGCAGGCGGCGCAGCTCGGCCTCGCCGCGCTGGAGCAGCTCGTCGAGCGGCGCGTCGATCAGCTCGTCGGCGTGCAGCTTCTTGCGGAAGCGCGCCTCGCCGATGGCGAACGGCGCGTTCGCGTGCGGCTGGATGTCGCGCTTGAGGAACTCGCGGTAGTCGACCAGCGCCAGCACCACGCCCTTGGTCGCCGCGTCGAGCCGCGCGCGCAGCGCCTTGTCCTTCACCGCCGCGAACGCCAGCGGCACGTCCTTGGCGAAGAAGTCGCGGATGCCGTCGATCTCGTCGAGCGCGATCTCCACGCTCACCTTCGACACGCCGCTCAGATTCTTTTTCCCCTCGGCGAGCAGCGCCGGGATCTTTTCTTCGCGCGCGATCACCGAGCGCAGCCGCTCGTCGGCCGGCGCGAAGTCGCGCTTGATGATCGAGTAGATGCTGCGCGACGCGAGGCCGGTGTACGCGTCGGGGCGGTGCTGCCAGCCCTGCACGTCTTCGAGCTCGACCAGCGACGAGTCGAGGCCGGCCTTGAGCGTGGCGAGATCGATCTGCTCGGCGGGCGTCAGGCGCGCGGCGTCGAGCGCGGCCACCCGCCTGGCGTAGTCGTGCAGCCACGCGGCGAGCGCGCGCCGGCTCTCCGCCGACAGCGACTCCAGCTCGGCGTCGTGCTGGTGCAGCCCGAGCTCGGTCGCCGCCGACGGGTGAAAGCGCGGGTACTCGTCATAGTAGTGATCGACCAGCTCGCGAAAGCGCGCGCTCTCCGACGGCGCCGGCGTGACGGCGAACGCGGGCGAAGCGAGCGCGGCGGCGAGCGCCGCGGCGAGAATGCGTGGGGACATGGCTCCTCCGAAATGCGGCGCGCGATCAGCCCGAATCAGGGCGTGCGCGGACCGAAGAGGAATCCTAGCGCACCCGGCAGGCGCTGCGCCCAATAGACTTCGTTGTGCTGCGCGCCGGTCTGCACCACGCGGTGGAAGCTCTGCCCCTCGACGTAGCCGAGCCCGAGGTACGCGGCGGCGAGCTGCGCGGTGTCGTTGGCGTCGTCGGCCTGCTGCGAGTCGCCGCTGTCGACGTAGACGCGCTCGGGGCGCATCGGCGCCGCCGGCATCTTGTTCACGTCGCCGACGATCCAGTCGTTGTTCCACCACGTCGACGGCGACATCGCGCCGACGATGCCGAACACGTCGGGGTGCGTGACGCCGGCGTACGCCGAGATCAGCCCGCCGAGCGACGAGCCCATGACGCCGGTGGTGTCGCGTCCCGGCTGCGTGCGCAGCATGGCGTCGACCTGCGGCTTCAACTCCTCGACGAGCATACGCAGGTACAAGTCGCCGCCGCCGCCGCCGGGCGTCGACGGATCGGTGGTCGGCGTGTACTCGTAGATCCGCTGCGACGTGTTCTCGGGGCCGATCACGATCAGCTCGCGGATCGAGCCGTCGCCCTCGGCCGCGCCGTCGAGCGTCTCGTCCACCTTCCACTCGTTGCCGCCGAACGCCAGCGCCGGATCGAACAGGTTCTGCCCGTCGTGCATGTAGAGGACGGGGAACGTGGCGAGCGGGTTCTCGTCGTAGCTCGGCGGAAGATAGGCCCACACGTTGCGGTTGTTGTTGAGCAGCGTCGAGTGGAAATTGGGGAACAGGTTGACGACGCGGCCGGCGGTGGCGTTGAAGTGCGGGTAGACGTCGACGGTGGCGCCGCGCGTGACGGTGTAGTTCGGGCCGTGCGACCACGCGGTGTCGTCGAGCAGCGGCTTGAACTGCGCCGGCGCCTGCAGATCGGGGAACGTGTAGATGAACGTCTTGCCGTCGGTGGACGTGAGCGCGACGCCGTGGCTCCAGTCGAGCGGTGCGGTATCGCCGCGCAGCGCGAGCGCGTGCGAGCCGACGGGATAGTGGATGCGGATGGTGGTGACGCCGGTCGGCGCCAGATCGCCGCCGCCCGCGCCGCCGTCGCTGGCGGGCGGCGCGCCGTCGCTGTCGTGGTCGTGGCCGCCGGAGTCGGCGGGCGCGCCGCCGTCGGTGCCGGGCGCGAGCGTGGGAGCAGCGGCGCAGCCGACGAGCAGCAGGCTGGCGAGGAGGAGACGGGGGTTTTGGTGACTCACAACAGAGGCGTTAACACGATCCCGCGCCGGAAGTAAAGCGCGGCGAGGCGGGGACTAGAACCCGGCTTTGACCGCGGTGAACGCGAGGCCGAGCGACAGCGAGTCCTTGTGCGCGTTGGTCGCGCTCGGCATGTAGTGCGTGCCGTCGTCGGAGAACATCTGGACGTCCGGCGCCAGCACGTTCTTGATGATCGAGTTGGTCGCCACTTCGCACGTCGAGATCTTCATGTCCTTGGCCGCAGCGCAGGTGCCGGCGTCGGGGCCCGTGGTGTTCTTGCAGGCCGGCGTACCGTCGGGGTTCTTGCAGCCCGACGGCATGTTCGGATCGTCCTGCCCGCCGGTGTCGAAGATGTCGAGGATCTGCTGATTGGTCGACATCATGCCCATGCCGCTCGCGACCTTGTTGGTGAGCAGCGTGGCGACCGCCGGGATGATGCTGGTCTGCACGTCGGTGGCCTTGATGGCGCCGTTGATCTGGCCCTTCA
>DASREC010000025.1:0-5554 GCA_035652295.1 Polyangia bacterium | reverse complement strand
TTGGTGGTGAAGAAGGGATCGAAGATGCGCGCGCGGTCGGCGGCGGGGACGCCGGGGCCGGAGTCGGCGACCGAGAGCTCGACGGCGTTTTCGCGCTCGAGCGCGCGCGCCTCGACGGTGATGCGGCCGGTGCCGCCCATCGCGTCGGCGGCGTTGAGGAGCAGGTTGACCAGCACCTGCACGACGCGGCTCGATGACGCGGCGGCGGGCGGGAGGTCGGGCGCGAGGCGCGTCTCGACGGCGACGTCGCGGAAGCGGGCTTGCGGGCGCAGGAGCGAGAGCGCGACGTCGACGCACTCGGCGAGGCGCACCGGCTCGGCGGCGCCCGCCACCGGGCGCGAGTAGTCGAGCAGGTCGGCGACGATTCCGCGGATGCGCTCGGTCTCGCGGCGGATGCGCTCGAGCATGTCGCGGCGATCATTAATAGGAGCGTCGGGCGCGGGCGCGGGCTCGTCGCGCAGCAGCAGATCGGCGTAGCCGAGGACGGCTTGCAGCGGGTTGCCGAACTCGTGCGCCACGCCGGCGGCCAGGCGCCCGACGGTGGCGAGCTTCTCCTGCGCGACCAGCGTGTCGCGCTGCTGGCGCAAGGACGCGGTCATTCGGTTGAACGCCTCGGTCAAGCGGCCCAGCTCGTCGTCGCCGCGCGACTCGACGGGCGGCACGTCCAGCTCGCCGGCGGCCACGCGGCGCGCGTTTTTTTGCAGCGCCTCGAGCGGGCCGACCACGCGGCGGATGAACAGCGCGCCGAAGAGCAGCACCAGCCCGCCGTCGACCATCGTCACCGCCAGCAGCAGGAGGCGCGCGTCGCCCAGCGCGGCGCCGAGCGCGTCGTCGCCCGGCGTGCGCACGCGCAGCGCGCCGACGGGGCCGCTCGGTCCGGTGAGCGCCGC
Source organism: Polyangia bacterium (assembly GCA_035652295.1). Classification (GTDB taxonomy): domain Bacteria; phylum Myxococcota_A; class Polyangia; order Palsa-1104; family Palsa-1104; genus DASREC01. The sequence continues at coordinate 4,664 of DASREC010000025.1, read as the reverse complement.
GTAGACCAGGATCGACGAGCCGGCGTGGCGCAGGAGCGGCGCGCCCGTCGACGCGGCGGCCAGCGCGCCGTCGCCGTGCGCATCGCCGAAGATCGGCGTGCCGCGCCCGTCGACGATCACCAGCTCGCGCGCGTCGCCGCGCTCGATCGCGGCGCGCGCCGCCGACGACAGCGACGCGCGGTTGCGCGCATCGGCGAGCGGCAGCTGCGGGTCGTAGCTCAAGCGCAACAGGTGCGCCACCGACGCCGCCACCAGCCGCGCGTCCGCCTCCTGCGCGCCCGCCAGCCGCGCGCGCGCCACCGACAGCACCAGCCACCCCGTCGACGCCACCGCCGACAGGACCAGCACCGCCAGCCCGAGGAGCAGTCGCGTGCGAAGGCTCACGCGGCGAGTTTATGCGAGTTTGGCGTTCTGCGCGCGGGCGCGGCCGCGCTTCTCGAGCCACGCGGGCACGATCACCAGCGCCAGCACGATCAGCTGCGCGGCCAATCCCTCGACGGTGGCGTACAGGCCGAGCACCGGCACGCTCGGCATCGCGAACGGCAGCGGCGAGAGGTGCAGGTAGCCGCCCTCCTGCAGCGCGCGCACGCCCTGGCCGACGAGCGAGATGGCGATGCCGGTGAGCAGCACGCTCGACACCAGCATCAGCGGGCGCGGATTCAGGCGGCGGCCGAGGATCGACATCACCTTGACGAGCGCGATCAGCGCGGCGATTCCCGTCGCTGCGCCGGCGAGGATCGCCAGGCCGCGGCCGGGCGCGTCGAGCACCAGCGCGCGGAAGAACAGCACGATCTCGATCGCCTCGCGGTACGCGGCGACGAACGCGACGGCGGCCAGCGACCAGGCGTGGCCGGCGCGCGGCTCGGGTGCGGCATTTTGCCGCTCGCCGCCGGTGACCTTGCGCTCGAGAAATTTCAGCCAGCGGCGCGACTCCAGGCGGCCGAGCACGAAGTGGCTCACGAACAGCAGCATCGCGGCGGCGACGAGCGTGAGCACGCCTTCGGTCAGCTCGCGGCGCGCGCCGCCGATCGCTGCGCCGACGAGAAACCAGGTCGCCACGCCGGCGGGGATCGCCAGCGTCCAACCGACGTGCACCCAGCGCGCGTCGCCCTCGGCCGCGCGGCTGCTCTTGCGCACGAACGCCAGCAGCGCGGCGATGAGCAGGCTGAGCTCGAAGCCTTCGCGCAGCGCGATCGCCAGCGCGGCGAAGAACGGCACGCTCGGCCCGCCGTGCCCGCGCTCCTCGGCGCCGTCGAGCACCAGCGCGGCGCGCGCCACCTCGCGGCGGATCTGCTCGGCGCCGCGGCCGCCGTCGATCGCCTGGCGCAGCTCGAAGAACGCGCGCTCGATGCGATCGGCCACCGCGCGATCGCGCGCGCGCAAGGTCGCCTCGTGCGGCTCGACGCCCTCGAGGTACGCCGCCACCGCCAGCGATCGCGCGCGCGCCGGATCGTCGGCGGCCACCGCCACCTCGGCGAGGATGCGGCGCGCCTCGGCGAAGTCGCCGCCCGGCGCCGCGGCGAACGAGGCCACGCGGCGCAGGTGCGCGATCGCCGCCGCGCGATCGCCGGTGTCGGGCAGCGTCGAGCGCAGCTTCTCGTCGAGCTGCGCGTCGGAGAGCTCGGCCAGCCGCGACGCGCTCGCCGCGATCGGCACGCGCCCCTCGGCGGCGAGCCGCGCGCCGCGCTCGAGCTCGCCCGAGGCGTGGCGCAATCCCACCACGTAGAACGCCAGCGACCAGCGATCCGACGCGGGCAGCGTATCGAACGACGCCATCGCCGTGCCGCCGACGCCGAACGTGAGCGCGTGGAACGCCAGCGACGGCGAGATGCGCGACATGCGCTCGCCGTCGAGGAACGACACCGGCGGCGGCTTGAGCGTCCTGGCTTGCGGCGTGTCGGCGCGGCCGTCCGAGCCGTGGCACGACGCGCACGCGGCGGCGAACACGGCGCGCGCCCGCTCCTCGGACGGCGGCGCGAGCGGCGACAGCACCAGGCCGTAGTCGTCGATCAGCCGCTTGTGGATGGTGCGGCAATCTGCCGCAACCTTGTCCTCGCTCGCGTGCGCGCGAAAATCCTGGAGCAGCGCGCCGAGCTCGCCGAGGAGCGCGAGCGCGCCGAGCTGGTGGCCCGGCAGCGGGCGCGCCTTGGCGATCAGCGCCTCGGCTTCCGCCAGCATGCCCTGCTGCTCGGCCAGCTCGCTCTCCGCGATCACCCGGCCGTTCTTGACCGCGCCCGGATAGTCCGCGGCCACGTAATCGACCAGCGCCGCCAGCCGCTCGACCGCCTTCTGCGCCTCGTTCGCCGCGCCGCCCTCGCCCGCGCGCGCGACCGCGCCACCGACGAGCGACAAGGTCAAAATGAAATTGAAAACCGTTTTCACTATCCCCAGGTTTAACGAACTCTCGCGCGGCAGTCAAGCCGGCGGCCGTCGTCGAGGGGGCGCGCGCTTCGCTACGACGATTCGTTGGGGCAGTAGCCGCCTTTGACGCCGGCGGCTTTGGGGCAGAGGCCGTAGAGCTCGAGCTTGTGCTTGGTGAGCTTGAAGCCGCCGAGCCGATCGGCCACGTCGTCTTGCAATTGCTCGATGGTGTCGTTCTCGAACTCGAGGATGAGCCCGCACTGCGTGCAGATCAGATGATCGTGGTGGCCGTGGCCCTCGCTCATCACCTCGTAGCGCGTCTGCCCGTCGCCGAACTGGCGCGCGGCGGCGATGCCGCAATCGGTGAGCAGCTTGAGGGTGCGGTAAACCGTCGCGTAACCCACCTTTGGAGCCCGTTTACGCACTCGGGCCAAAAGGTCCTCGATCGAGATGTGGCCCGACGAGCGCAGGAACAGGTCGACGATCACGTCGCGCTGCTGCGTCGACTTGAGCCCGTGGCGGCGCACGTAGTCCTCGAAGCGCTCCCGCAAGCTGCTGACGTCGTTGTGCGCCTCGCCCACGCCACAAATAAGGACCGGAGCCGCGGGCGTGTCAAGTCCGCGCGCCTTGACCGCCACGCGGGGAAGGGGGATGCTTTTTTCATCATGGCCGAGTCGGAGCCGGGGTTCGATCAGGTGCTGGCGCAGCTGCGCGGCGTCGTCGAGAAGCTGGAGGGCGGCAACTTGTCGCTCGAGCAATCGCTGGCGGCGTTCGAGGAGGGCGTGCGGCTGTCGCGAAAGGGCGCGCAGATCCTCGACGCCGCGGAGAGCCGCGTCGAGGTGCTGCTGCGCGACGAGCAGGGCGAGCGCACCGTGCCGCTCGACGCCGGAGCCGCGGAGCCGCCGCGTGGAGAACGGTAGCCGCAAGATCGTCATCGTCGACGACGATCGCGCGCTGCGCGATCGGCTGCAGCAGGTCTTGGAGAAGGCCGGCTACACGGTCGCGCAGGCGCCGAGCGGGCTGCGCCTCTTGAGCCTGCTGGAAGTCGATCGCCCCGACCTGGTGCTGCTCGACGTGGCGATGTCGTGGATCGACGGCTTCGAGCTGTGCCGCGCGCTCAAGGCCAATCGATCGTACCGCGCGATCCCGGTGGTGTTCATCTCCGGCCGCTCGGCCGATCACGACGTGCAGACCGGCCTCGGCTGCGGCGCGGCCGGCTACTTCATCAAGCCGCTCGACACGCAGGCGCTGCTCGAGCGCGTGAACGAATTGCTCACCGCGCCGATCGCCGCGACACATTGACGCATTCTCGCCGCCCCTGTAGCATGACAACGTGGGGCTGGACTGGGACGACGATACCAAGATCTCCGCCAAGGAAGAGCTCGCCAAGCCCCTTCGGGATCGCGATCGCGCCTATTTGATTGTCCTCGCCGGCACGTCGGTCGGCGAGATGTACAAGATCGCCAAGGAGTCGACCATCATCGGCCGCGGCACGCAGGCCGACATCCACGTCGTCGACGACGGCATCTCGCGGCGCCACGCCGAGGTGGTGCACGTCGGCGACAAGATCCTGATCCGCGATCTCGGCTCGACCAACGGCACGTTCTGCAACGGCGAGCGCGTCACCGAGTTCGCGCTCTCCGACGGCGACAAGATCCAGGTCGGCTCGACCACCATCCTCAAGTTCACGTTCCACGACTCGCTCGACGAGACCTTCCAGCGCCAGATGTACGAGTCGGCGCTGCGCGACGGGCTCACCAAGATCTTCAACAAGAAATACTTCCTCGATCGCCTGGAGAGCGAGTTCGCGTACTCGGTGCGCCACAAATCGCCGCTCTCGCTGGTGATGTTCGACATCGATCATTTCAAGAACATCAACGACACGCACGGGCACCTCGCGGGCGACTACGCGCTGGCCACGCTGTCGCAGGTGGTCTCGACGGCGATTCGCCAGGAGGACGTGTTCGCGCGCTACGGCGGCGAGGAGTTCGTGGTGATCTGCCGCGGCGTGGATCTCGCGGGCGCGACGCTGTTCGCCGAGCGCATCCGCAAGATGGTGGCGGGGTATCACTTCCAGCACACCGAGGACACGCTGAAGATCACGGTGTCGGTCGGCGTGGCGGCGGTGAGCGAGCTGGGGATGCGGCAGCCGCTCGATCTGATCGCGGCGGCCGACGAGGCGCTGTACGAAGCCAAGCGCGGCGGGCGCAACCGCGTCGTGTCCGCGCCCGATCGGCTCGCGGCCAACCGCTAGAGCGACGCCGCCGTCGAGCGCAGCTGGTCGAGCAGACGCAGCGCGTCCG
>DASREC010000024.1:0-10302 GCA_035652295.1 Polyangia bacterium | reverse complement strand
GAACTGGCAGACGCGCTGGACTTAGGATCCAGTGGGCAACCGTGCGGGTTCGACTCCCGCTCCTCGCACCAACTACAAGCGGACCGAGAGCGTGAGCAGCGCCTGGCGGCCGTCGGCGCTGCCGCCGAGCAGCACGCCGGTCTTGCGGTGCAGCGCGGGCAAGAGCACGCCGAACGCGCTGCCGGTCAGCGCGCCGACGATCACGTCGGTGGGAAAGTGATCGCCGGCGAGCACGCGCAGGATCGGCTCGATGGTCGCCACCGACAACAGCGCGGTCCACACCAGCGCGCACCAGCGCGAGCGCGGATGGCGCAGCTGAAACGTGAACGCCACCGACGTGGCGAGCGTGAACGCGAACGACGTGTGGCCGGAGTAGAATGAGAACGTCGCCTCGGCCGACGTGCGCTCGAAGCCGCCCGCGCCGTCGAGATACAGGAACGGGCGCGGCCGCCGCACCGCGCGGCGCACCACGTCCTGCACGGCGCCGTCCCACGCCAGCGCCTCGGCGATCACCACGAAGTCGGTGAGCCACGAGCGCCAGTGCCGCGGCCCCGCGTCGATGAACGGGATGAGCAGGAACGCGACCGGCACCAGGCCGACGCCGGTGGCGACGCCGCGCAGCGACGGGTTGTAGTAGATGGCCGAGCGGTCGAGCGCGTTGACCTGCGTGACGTCGCAGGCCGGCGTCGACGGGGCGCCGCACGACGGCGGCGGCGCGTTCGAGACGAAGCTCGAGCCCGCCCACAGCGTGGTGCCGAGCGCGAGCAGCGGGAGATCGATGTCGAGGCGCAGCCGATAGGGCGAGTCGCCGCCCGCCGCCGCCGGCCGTGCCAGCAGCGTCGCGATCGCGAAGAGCAGCGCGCGATGGAGCGACATCCGTCGCCCACGGTATAGGCACCGCGCGCGCCCGCGCACCTGCTCGTCAAGGGCAGAAGTCGCCGCGTGGCTCGCGGCGCCACCACGCGCCGGTCGCGCGCCTGGTCGCAGGATCGGTGAACCAGTATTGCCAGAGCACGGCGCGCACGTGGGCGGGCGGCGCGCCGGCGAACGGATCGGACGCGAACAGGCGCAGCACCGGCGGCGAGCCTTCGGCGAGGCGCTCGAGGGCGCGCTCGACCCACGGCGAGTCGGCGCAGTCGCCGAGCGACGCGAACCACAGGTTCCACTCGAAGCGCGGCTGGTACGGCGCGAACACGCCCGGCGCGGATCGCGGATCCTGAGGCTTATAGCGGAGCGGATAGGCGATCCAGTTTTGGCCGTCGCGCGAGCCCTGCAGCTCGATTTCGTAGCGCGCGGGGGTCATCACCGCGAACAGGCCGTAGCTCGACGCCACGCGGAACGGCTCGAGCGCGCGCACCGGCGCGCCGACGAGCCCCTCGCCGCCGACGAAGAAGCCGGCCACGGTCGCGTAGGCGATCCAGCCGAGCACCGCCGCCGCGAGCCGCAGGCGCCAGCGCGCGATCGGCCGCGGCTCGACGGGCGGGAGCGGCCAGCCGCGGCGCGCGAAGAAGTCGTCGTCGAGGAGCATGAGGCCGAGCGCCAGCACCAGGTAGTTGAGGAACGCGTAGTTGGCGGTGAGGATGATGGTGAGCTGCAGCGACGAGACGATGGCGAAGCACGCCAGGCGGAAGCGGCGCGGCGCGAGCGCCAGCCAGACGACGCCGAGCTCGATGACCAGCACCGCCAGCGCGCACGCGGCGTGGACGCCGTGCGGAAGCTGCTGCACCCACCAGCCGAGCCACGTCGGCAGCGGGCCATTCTCGTAGTAGCGGTCGAGCGCGGTCAGCTCGCGCCAGCCGCGATCGCCGCTCGCCAGCTTGACCACGCCCGACTCGAAGTAGATGCGCAGCCACTCCCAGCCGAGCAGCAGCACGCTCGCGAGCGACGGCGGATCGGACGCGCCGAGGCCGGGACGCGCGCCGCGCGGGAGAAAGAACAGCGAGAGCAGCGTGGCCTCGAGCAGCATGCCGTCGGATTGGTAGGAGGCGAAATCCTGCGCGGCGGCGATGAACGACAAGAACAAGATCCCGCACGCGGCGGCGGCGGCGCGCGGCCAGACGTTGAACGCCAGCAGCAGCGACGCGACGAGACCGGCGGCGACGAGCGCGGTGAGCGCGCCGTCGCCCGCGCCCAGCCAGAGCAGCGTCGGCGCCGCCCAGAAGCGCGCGAGCCCATGCTCGCCCGCCACCGCGTCGAGGTACTCGCGCGCCGGCAAAATGCCGCGCGGGCCGATCAGCCCGTGGATCTGAAACGCCAGCGAGTAGAACACCGACGCGTAGATCATCCCGAGCGCGCGCCCGAAGAAGAAGCGGGCCCACAGCCGCCGCGCGCCGGGGCCGAACAGGCGCGCGAGCGCGTCGGGCGCGCTCATCCGCGACGGAACAGGAAGCGCGAGAAAAATTTCCGGTGGCGCGCCACCAGCCAGTAGCCGAGCTCGACCAGCCAGACGAACGGCGGCCACGAGGCGACGCGCGCCAGGCGCGGCCAGCCGATCGCCGCGAGCACGTGCAGCGCCGCGCGGCCGGCGCGCAGCACGCGTCCGTCGGGCGTGAGCACGTGCACCGCGCGTCCGCACGCCTCGCGCAGCGCCGGCGTCATCGGCGGCGACGGCGCCTGCTGGAACGGCACGAACTCGAGCCGGTGCGCGGCGTCCTTGCGGCCGGCCCACTCGACGCTGCGGCGGCAGAAGCCGCAGTCGAGATCCCACAACACCAGGTCGCGCTCCACGATCACATTGTAGAGCGTCTGCGCGGCCAGAGCCCGTAGACGACCAGCGGCGCGAACCACGCCAGCTCCACCGCCATCACGTGCAGGCCGTACGCGCCGAAGAGCCGCACGCCGATCGGCGCCACCGGGAGCGGGCGCCAGGGCGCGAACCAGCGCTGCGCGGTGAACGGCCACGCGAGCGCCACACCGAGGCCGCCGTCGGTGAGCGTGTCGAGCAGGCCGTGGCTCGCCAGCACCAGCGCCGCGCCCACGCCGAGCCGCGCGCGCCGCGCGACCGCGCCGATGATCGCGCCGGCGACCAGCGCCACCACCAGCGAGTGCGCCGCGCCGCGATGGCCGAACTGCGACGCGTAGGGAACGCCGAACGCGAAGCCGATCACGTCGGCGTCCGGCAAGAGCGACAGCGCGGACCAGGCGACGAAGTCGTGGAGCGTCGGCTTTCCCGCCAGGCGCGCGGCGGCCAGTCCGACGGCGACGTGTCCGATGCTCGCCACGACGGCAGCATAGCAGCGGCGGGCGCGGTACGCTTCGGGCGTGCGCTCGCTCGTGTGGCTGCTGTCGCTCGCGCCGACGCTGCTCGGCGACGTCGACGGCGTGCGCGTCGTCGGGCAGGCGAGCGCGCCGGCCGAGGTGCGCGGCACGGATGAGCTGGGCGACGTCGCGTGGTCGACCGCGCCGCGCGTCGGGGCGCGCGCGATCCTGGCGGTCGATCCGGCGCGGGCGCGCGTGGTGGCGCGCGCGGGCGACGATCCGCTGATCGTGGTGAGCGGCCGCGGCGTCGCGATCGCCGCCGATCTCGCCGACGCGTCGAACGCGCCGCTTTTGCGCTGGGGCTACTGGCCGTATCTGCTGCATGCGGCGGATCGGCGGATCCGAGGGCTTCCAGCCGAGCGGTTCGCCGACTGGCCCGACTCGCCGGTGCCGCACGCGCGGCTCACCTCGGCGTTCCTCGCGGTGGCGGCCGGCGCGGCGCTCCTGCTCGCGCTCGCGTTCGCCGCCGCCCGCCGCCGCGCGCGCGCGCACCCGGACGAGGCCGCGCGCCTCTTCGCCCCGCTCGCCGCCGCGCACGCCGGCGCCGCGGGCTGGAGCCGCCCCGGCTTCGCGCGCCCGCTCGGCGGCTTCTTCCTGTTCGTGTCGGCGACGCTGCTCGCGCTCGGGCCGTACCTGTACGTGACCGCGGCGCTGGTGCCGTCGCGCGTGCAGCCGTTCCCCGACGTCGACGGCGCGTGGGCGGCGTGCGACGAGCTGGCGCTGTTGATGTGGTCGCTGGCCGATCTCGGCATGACCAGCGCGTTCGTGCAGCGCTTCGCCGAGCGGCGCGTGCGCGATCCGGCGGGCGCGCTCGAGGCGGCGCAGCTCTTCGTGTGGTGGGAACTGGCGTCGGGGCTGCTCTTGTTCTGCGCCGGCGGCGCGCTCGCCTGCGGCATTTTGCCGCATACACGCTACGCCCTGCTGTCGCGCGTGGTGCTGCTGCGCTCGACGGTGCAGCTGTTCGGCGCGTTCGGGATCTTCACGTCGTTCTTCCAGGCGGCGCAGCGCTTCCACTACGCGCTCGGGCTCGATTTTCTGCAGAGCCGGCTGCTGGTGATCGCGCTGCCGATCCCGCTGGTGCTCGCCGGCCGCGCCATCGGGCGCGCCCACGCCGCCGTCGGAGAGACGACCGGCGCGCTGGCCGGCATCGCCGCCGGACAGCTCGCCGCGGCCGCGGTCGCCGCCGCGATCGGCCTGGCGCTCTATCGCCGCCTGAAGCTCCCGCTCGCGCCGCTCGCCGCCGCCGGCTTTTCGCGCCGCACGTTCGTCGAGCTGGCGCGCTTCGGCCTCGGCGTGGTCGCCTCGAAGGCGTCGTTCTTCTTCGCCAACACCGTCGAGATCGCGCTGCTCACCGCGCTGCTCCCGGCGTATCCGACGTGGCTCGGCATCCGCAACCTGATCGCCACCAAGCTGGTCTTCGTCTTGTGGTTCGCGTATCCGTTCTTCGACTCGGGCGTGCCGGCGTTCGCCGAGGCGCTGGCGGCGCGCAAGCACGCGCTCGCGCGCTACTACGTCGTGCGCTACTGGCAGTTCGGGCACCTGTTCACCGCGCTGATGGTGGCGTTTCTCGTCGGCGCGGGGCGGCCGCTGGTCGAGCGCGCGCTCGGCGCGGAGTGGCAGCCGGTGGCGACGTACCTGCCGCTGGCGGCGCTGGTCGGGCTGCTGCTGCCGCTGGCGTGGACGTCGGATGCGTTTCAGCGCGGCGCCGGACGCTCGGGGCTCGACGCGGCGCTGCTCGTCGGCGAGATGACGCTGCGCCTGGTGCTGCTGGCGCTGCTGGTGCCGCGGCTCGGGTTCGCGGCGGTGTTCGTGGCGCAGCTCGGCGGCATCGCGGTCAAGTGCGCCGCGTCGTGGTGGATCAACCACCGCTGGCTCTTGCGCCTCGAGCTGCACGCGTGGACCTCGATGGGCGCGCCGCTCGCATCGGGCGCGGCGCTCTACGGCGCGATCGCGCTGGCGGCGAAGCTGGCGCCCGAGTCGCGCGCGGCGGCGATCGCGCTGTTCGCCGGATCGGCGATTGGAGCCTTTCCACTCGGCTTCTTTGCCTGCGGGGCGATCGGCGGCTTCGACGGCGCGGCGCTCGACGAGATCGATCGCGCGGCCGAGCTGTCGGCGCCGATGCGGCCGATCGCGCGCGCGCTCGCCCGCTGCGCGCGACTCGGCGCGAGGCTGGCGCCCGTCGCCGCGCGGCCGCTCGCGCTCGCCGCCGACGCCGAGCGCGAAGCCGACGAGCTGGCTAGAGCCTGACGACCAGCTCGAGGCGCGCGCCGGTGAACGGCGGGAAGTCGCGGCACACGCCCGAGATGCACTTGATGCCGCCGCGCGTGCCGCCCGCCCAGAAGCGCAGCGACGAGGCGGTGGTGAAGTTCCACTGCACCGAGCCGTTTGGAAAAAACGTGTTGGCCTTGGTCGACGGGCGCGTCGACCACTCGAGGCCGCCGACCAGCACCAGCCGCGGCGTCCACTTGAGCGAGACGTACGCCTCGCCCTCGGTCCACGTCGGGAACGTCAGCTTGCCCGCCATGTCCGTGTCGGTGACCTCGTCGCCCTGGCGAAACAGCGCGCGCCCCTGCGACTCGATCGACAGCCGGTGCGGCAGCGCCTGCGCGAAGTCCCACTCGAGGTGGCCGATGTGCTGGAACTCGCGCCCGTTGCACGGCGACGGATCGGCGTCGCCGCACAGCTCCACGCGATAGCCGCCCGACGGGAAGAGATGCGAGCGCCCCTGCTGCCAGCGCAGCTCGCCGCCCGCGTAGGGATCGTGATAGGTGCGCACGACGCGCGAGCCGGTGACCGCGCCGCGATCCTCGAAGTAGGCGTAGCTGGCGAACACCAGGAGCCAGGCGTTCACGCGATAGTCGAGGCGCGCGCGCGGCCCGCTCACGTCGTACACGGCCGCGAGCAGCTCGGTGTCGATGCGCTCGGCGGTCGGCGGGTTGTTGTAGTTCACCGGCTGGAACTCGGGGAACGTCGACGGGATCGACGGGCGCCAGCGCTGGAAGTTGACGTAGTGCTTGGCCTCGAGGAGCAGCGAGAGGTGGCCGAAGTAGCCGGTGGCGGCGCCGTAGAGCGCGTAGCCGGTGGAGCGCACGTCGTTCGCCTGCGCCATCTGGCCCGCGCCCTCGAGGTACAGCGACAGCCACGACAGCAGGCGCGGCGCGTCGACGGTGCCGCCGTACATCAACATGGCGTTGCGGTTGCGGCTGAGCTGATCGTTCGGGCCCTGGTTGAGCACGCCGCCGACCTCGTGCAGCCCGACCAGCACCTTGTCGAAGAAGCGGTACTCGACGCGGCCGGCGGCGATCATATCGAACGGGTCGGGCGCGAAGCGGCCGGTCGCCTCGTCGATGTTCTGGATGTTGGTCGCGCCGATCGCCAGCGTCGCGCCGAAGTCGCCCTCGTGCATCACGAAGCGCGCGCCCTGCAGCGTGGTGTCGATGCCGAGCTCGTCGAGCTTGCGCAGCGACAGCACCATGCCGCGGCCGATCGAGATGTAGAAGTCGCCGAGCTTCATCTCGACGGAGCGGCCGGAATATTCGAGCCCGAACTTCTCCGGCCAGAAGAAGGTCTCGGCCGGCCAGCCGCTCTGCGGGAGGTTGCAGAAGCGCGCCTGCTCGCGCGCGGTGACCATGCTCGGCGGGCCGCACCAGTTGAGCGCGTGCGTGCCGCCGGCGTCGGTGAACGAGTCGGGCGTGCCGAAGTAGACGCCGGTGTCGAAGCGCGTGAACAGGCGCCAGCGCTTCCACGTGACGTCGACGTTGAGGCGGCTGGTGACGTCGTAGAAGTGGTTCTCCGGCTGCGGCCGTCCGGAGTTGTCGTGCTCGACGACGAGGTAGCCGAGGTCGCCGTGATAGACGCCGTAGAGCGACTCGGTGATGTCGATGCGCAGCGGCTGGCCGAGCAGCTTGACCTCGACGCCCTGGCCGAAGCCGAGCTGCTTCCAGTCGAACGCCGCCGCGGGACGCGCGAGCGCGACGGTGGTGAGCGCCGCCAGCGCGACCAGCCCGCGGCGCAAGCTAGTTCCCGACGAGGCTGGCGACGTCGGCCTGGATCAGCTTCTCGTCGCCCGACGAGTAGCCTTCGCGCACGCGCGCGATCTGGCCCTTGCGATCGATCAGCACGGACAGCGGCGCGGTGCGCTTCGGGTTGTAGATGTTGACGACCTTGGTCTCCTCGTCGAGGAGCACCGGGAACGACAGGTTGTAACGGCGCGCGTACGTCGGCACCTGCGCGACCGTCTCGGGGCCGTCCATGGCGACGCCGAGCACGACGAAGCCTTTGTCCTTGTACGACTCGAACAGCGTCTCGAGGTGCGGCAGCTCGGCTTCGCAGGGCACGCACCACGTGGCCCAGAAGTCGATCAGCACCACGTCCTTGGCGAGGAAGTCGGAGAGGCGCACGTTGCGCCCGTCGGTGTCGCGCAGCGTGAAGTCGGTCGCCTGCGCGCCGGTGCCGAGCGACTCCTTGGCCACCGCGTTCGCGCCCGCGCCCGAGCGCACACCGGTGCCCTGCGTGGAGGGCCCGCAGCCGCAAATTCCGACGAGCGCGACGGTGGAGAGAAAGCGGAAGGCGATGCTCACGGAGCGTATTGAGCGAGGGTGCTGTCGAGGTCGGTGATCTCGCCGACCTGCATGAGCTGTATCTTCATGTCGCTGGTCGACACCAGCATGTTGAGCGGGAAGGCCGCGATGTCGGCGTACTGGTGGATCGCGTCGGTCGGGTCGAGCGCGATGCCGACGTGCAGCGAGTGGAACGACGCCCAGAAGTTGAGGTCCTTCTCGGTCGCCGGCGTGCCGCGCTGCTGGCCTTCGATCAGCGTCTCGAGGAAGCGCACGCCCTTCGGCTCGTACTTGGCCTGGATGGTCGGCACCTGCGTCTGCTCGTCGTTGCAGGGCGCGCACCAGCGGGCGACGCCGGAGATGAACAGGAACTTCACGTTCGGATCGTTGTGGTACGACGCGAGCGAGATCGGCGCCATGGTGAGCGCGCCGTAGTCCGCCGTGCCGGCCGCGCCCTGCGGATCGACCTTGCCGACGAACTGGATGTTCTGGATGACCGAGCCCTGGGTGTAGCCGTAAGGACCGCCGACGTAGTTCACGTTGGCCGGGTTCTGTTGATTCGGCGTATCGTCGGTGTGCTGCGGAGCGCTGCACCCGAACATCGCCAGGGCCGCCGTCGCCAAAATCGTGGTCCTCATGGTCGATACTCCCTTCCCAATACGCTGCGCGTGTACCGCAAAATGCCACCAAAAGTCAAGCGCCGGAATTCCATTGACACCCACTACGGCGTCTCGGTATCTAGCCGCGCATGCGTCTAACCTACCTTATCATGGTCGGCTGCGTCCTGGGCTGTGGCAACGCGGCCACCACCAAGATCGGCACCGCCTGCAAATCAGATGGTGACTGCAACGTCAAAGGCCAGTCGTGCGTCGCCGGTCTCGTCGGTGGAATGCCGACCGGCCCGAAGATCTGCACCCACCCGTGCGCCGGCGAGTTCGGCGACTCGGGCTGTCCGATCGGCTTCGACTGCACGCAGTCGAGCGCGTCGGGGTTGACCTGCAACAAGGCGACGTACTCGGTCGACGCCATGGGCGTGCCGGTGCTGTTCGGAAAAGCCTGCGCCGCCGACGCCGACTGCGCGAGCACCGGCGATCCCAACGCCGCGCCGAGCTGCCGCAAGAACCTCGACCCGACCAGCGTGTTCGGGCCGTTCTCGTCGCCGGCCAAGCCGCTCAAGGCGCTGGTGCAGGATCCCGCCGCGTACTGCACCGGCGTGTGCGCCGCCGACAGCGACTGCCCGATCGGCTTCGCGTGCCTCGCCGACTTCGACAACCCGACCGCCGATCCGTCGAAGAAGAAGTGCCTCAAGCGCAGCGTGTGCGATCCGTGCTCGCTCAACGATCACTGCCCGAGCGATTTCCCGGTCTGCGTCCCGACCGCCGACGGCATGTCGCACTACTGCACCAAGACCTGCAACATCGACGGCGACTGCCCGGGCGGCGCGACCGCGACCACCAACAACTCCGCCAATTACATGCAGTGCAAGCTCGGCACCGACGTGGCCAACAATCCCAACAAGTACTGCTTCCACTATTTCGGCGCGTGCCTCGGCGCGGGCGGCGTGTGCGATCCGTGCCGCCTCGAGGCCGACTGCAAGAACGGCACGCACTGCCTCTACAACACGCAGTCGTTCGAGCGCTTCTGCACGCGCACCTGCACCACCGACACCGTCTGCGCCACGCCCAACAACGCGACGTGCGACGACAGCAGCATGACCATGTCGACCGGCCTGTGCACCGGCGACACGGGCAAGCTCTACCCGGGCGATCTTTCCTGCAAACTGTAGTCGTCAGTCCCGTCGACGAATCGTTGACAGACAGCTGTCCCACCCGATAAGCTGAAGCGACTAATCGGGTCCAATCGATCGGTTCAAATCGGAGGAGCTTATGTCGAGGTCGTTCGCCTCGCGTCTCATCGTGGCGACTGGGGTGATCTTCGCGTTCGGCGCGGGTTGCGGCGGTGGCTGTGGGCTCAAGCCGCTGCCGATGAACCCCGCCCCGCTCGGCTTTCCGACGAACCAGGTAATCGAAGGCGGCATCCAGGCGCGCGTCACCAAGCCCGGCATGGACAAGCTGGTGGCGACCATCCCGTCGCTGTTCGGCGGGCTCGCGGGTAACAGCGGCTTCTGCGCCGCCGGTCCGTCGACCATCGCCAACATCGGCGTGGCGTCGCTTCAGGTGTGTGAATCGAACAACTGCCCCGGCGGCGCGCAGGGCTGTCCCGCGGTGCTGTTCCTGGACTCGAAGAACCGCCCGTCCACGCCGTCGTTTCCGATCGTCGCCGCCAACAACGAAGACAACGTCGACGGCATCAAGGTCACGCTGCAAGACGGCGACACCGCGCTCGGCACCAACCCGATCGTGCACGTCGACGCCACGTTCGATCTCGAGCTGCCGCTCGAGCTGGATCTCAACTCGATCTTCGGCAACTCCAACTGCACGCTCTACGCGTACTCGCCGCACCTCATCGACAACAACGGCGCGCC
>DASREC010000023.1:0-10647 GCA_035652295.1 Polyangia bacterium | reverse complement strand
CCACGCCGGAAACAGCCCGAACACGATCCCGGTCGCCAGCGAGAGCGCCAGCCCGAGCGCGATCGACCACGTCTCGATGTGCAGCTTCCACTCGCCGAGCGCGTGCCCGAGCACCAGCGTCGTCAGCCAGCTCAAGAACATCCCGCCCAGCACGCCGATCACGCCGCCGGTCATCGCGATGAACGACGCCTCGAGCAGGAACTGCATCATGATCGCGCCGGGCGTGGCGCCGACCGCGCGCCGCACGCCGATCTCGCGCGTGCGCTCGGTGACCGTGACCAGCATGATGTTCATGATGTTGATGCCGCCGACGAACAGCGACAGCAGCCCGGTGCCGAGCAGCAGCATCTTGATGACCATGATGATGAGGCGCATCTGGTTGGCCTCGCTGTCCTCGCCTTCGATCTTGAAGTTCTCGACGCCGAGGTGACGCCGCAAGAGCGTGCCGCGCACCACGCCTTCGAGCGCGCGCACGCGATCGGCCAGCGCGCCCGTGGCGCCGGCGCGCACGAACACGCGCGAGGCGTCGTGGCTCGGCGAGAACATGGCGTCGAAGGTGGTGTGCGGCACCAGCACCTTGCGGTTCCACATCCACGTGCCGTCGCCGCCGCCGCCGAGCAGCGGCTTGTTCTTGAGCACGCCGACCACGCTCCACATCTGCCCTTCGATCGACACCTCGACGCCGTCGAGCGACTCGCGCGACTCGAGCGTCTGCTGCCAGATCTCCTGCCCGACCACGCACACGCGCCGCCGCTCGGCCAGATCGTCGTCGGTGAGAAAGCGGCCCTTCTCCAGCTCCAGCTTGTACAGCGAGCGCGCGATCGGCGCGGCGCCGACGAGCCGCACGCGCTTGTTGTGGCCGGTGCGGAGGATCTTGCTCTCGCGCGACATCTCGCTGGCGACCGGCGCGCCGTCGAGCAGCGGCGTGTCGGCGAGGTTGGCGGCGTCCTGCTCGCTGAGATCGCGGCGCGTGCGGCCGAGCTGTTTTTGCGGCGGCTCGTCGCGGCGCACCTGGATCAGATCGGCTTCGTTGGCGCGCTGCGAGGTGCGCACCAGCGCCTCTTCGCCGCCGCGCAGGAGGCCGGCGAGCAGCACGATCGATCCCGCGCCGATCATGATGCCGAGCAGCGTGAGCGCGGCGCGCGCCTTGTTCGACTCGAACGTGTGGCGCACCGAGCGAAGTTGATCGCCGATCCTCATCTTCGCATCGCCATGATCGCGTCCAGCTTGCCGGCGCGGCGCGCGGGAAAAAATCCGAACACCAGCCCGATGCCGACGGAGGTCGCGAGCGCGGTGATGACCGCGTTGTGCGCCACCACGCTCACCCACGTCTTGTTGAAGTGGCCGATGACGATGCCCGAGAGCACCGCGCCGCCGATCCCCGCGAGCACGCCGATCGCCCCGCCGCTGCCGGCGAGCACGATCGCCTCCCACAAAAATTGCGCGCCGATGTCGCGCGGCGTGGCGCCGAGCGCCTTGCGGATCCCGATCTCGCGCACGCGCTCCGAGACGCTCACCAGCATCATGTTCATCACGCCCACGCCGCCGACGAGCAGCGCGATGCCGGCGATGAACCCGACGATCGCCTTCATGATGGCGAAGAACGAGTTGAACTTGTCCATG
Source organism: Polyangia bacterium (assembly GCA_035652295.1). Lineage (GTDB taxonomy): Bacteria > Myxococcota_A > Polyangia > Palsa-1104 > Palsa-1104 > DASREC01. The sequence continues at coordinate 9,024 of DASREC010000023.1, read as the reverse complement.
AACTTCGAGAAGTCGAAGATCTCGAAGTCGTCGACGCCGTGGTGCCGCTCGACCAGCAGCGCGTTGACGATGCGCTTGACCACTTCGTTCGACGCCTGCGTGTCGGTCTTGACCACCAGGCCCGCGCTCTTCATCGCCGCCTCGTCGGTGTCGGCGAGCGTCAGCACCGGCAGCACCGCCACGTCGAGCCAGTCGAAGCCCATGTTGATGCCCCAGCGATCCTGATCGGCCAATTGCCCGACGACGCGGCAGCGCACGCCGTCGACCGACAGCCAGCGGCCGAGCCCGTCGCCGTCCCAAAGTTTCTTGGCCAGCTTGGCGCCGACGACGCACACCTTGGCGTGCAGCCGGTTCTCCTCTTCGGTGAAGCCGCGCCCGCGATCGAGCTGCATCTTGAACAGCGACAGGAAGCCGCCGTCACCGCCGACCACGTCGGTGCGCGTGAGCTCGCCCGAGTCGCTGACCACGTCCTTGCGCCACAGCGCCGCGTACATCGAGCGGCCGACGACGTGCGGCAGCGACGAGAACAAGACGTCGCGGTCGGCGATCGTCAGGCCGCGCGTGTAGCTGGTCTGCTTGCTCTCGGTGCGCTCGGCCGGCTTGACGCCGACGTAGATCAGCCGGCCGCCGCCGAGATCTTCGATGCCCTTCGACAGCGTGGTGAGCCCGCTCTCGGCGAGCGACGACATGACGACGATCGAGAACGCGCCGATGGTGATCGACAGGACCGTGAGCAGCGAGCGGAACTTGTGCGCGCGCAGGACTTTTTGTGCGATGCGAAGATATTCGAGCCACATCGGCGGTTACATCTTGTATTCGTTGTCGGCCGACGAGGCGGGTTTGATCAGCACGCGATCGCCCTCGGCGATGCCGCCGGCGATCTCGATCTCGCGGTCGTTGCGCGCGCCGACCTTGATCTCGATCTTGTCGGTCTTCTGTTTCCCGTCGGCGGTCTTGCCGATTTTCGTCACGTACGATTTGCCGGCCTCTTTGACCACCGCTTCGATCGGCAGCGCCAGCACCGCCGGCCTGGTCTCGATGTGGATGCGCACGTCGGCGGTCATGCCCGGCTTGATCGCGCCGTCGGCCTTCACCAGCGTCGCCTCGACGGGAAACACGTCGACGTCTTTGCCCTTGGGCGTGGTCGACGCCGGCGCGATCTTGGTGATCTTGGCCTCGTAGGTTTTTCCCGGCAGCGCGTCGAGCGTGAGCGTGACCTTCTGCCCGAGCTGCACCTTGGCCACGTCGATCTGGTTGAGGTCGGCCTTGACGATCAGCACCGACAGATCGGCGACGGTGAGCAGCGGCTTGCCTTCGAACGTCGCCTGCACGCCCGGCGTCACCACCTCGCCCGGGCGAATGCCCTTGACGATGATCGTGCCCTCCATCGGCGACGCGATCTCGGTGTAGCGCAGCCGATCGCGCGCCGCCGCGAGCGCCACCTCGGCGGTCTTCACCGCGACGGTCTTCGACTTCACCTCGTTGACCGCGAAGTCGACGTCCGCCTGCGCCACGCCGCGCGTCTCCAGCCCGCGCTTGCGCCGATCGAGGTTGAGCTGCGCGAACTCGAGCGCGTTCTGCGCCTGCGCCACGTCCGCCTCGGTGCGCGCCACGTCGCGCTGATAATCGGTCGGGTCGAGCCGCAAGAGCATCGTCCCCCTCTTCACGTGCGCGCCCTCCTCGACGAACACGCGCTCGACCTGCCCCGCCACTTTCGACTTCACCTCGACGCTCTCGCGCGGCTGCACCTTGCCGGTCTCGATCACCTCGATCTGCAGATCGCCGCGCTTGACCGGCACGATCAGCGACGAGTCGATCTCCTTCGGGCCGGCGCCCGACGAGCGCAGCTTGAAGATCACGAACACCGCCGCCAGCAGCACCACCACCACGTACGGCCACCGCCGCCTGCGCCGAACTTTCACCGGGGTACTCATGGTCTCGCTCCTACGACTTTGCCGAGCGACGCGTCCAGCTCCAGCCAAGCCAGTTGCAACTGCGCGGTGACGTCGGCGAGCGCGCGCTCGGCGTCGACCAGCGCCACCTGCGCGTCGAGAAACTCGATCACCAGCGCGTCGCCGTTCTTGTAGCGGCTCTCGAGAATGGTCGCGTTGTCGCGCGCCACGTCGCGCGCGGCGACGAGCGGCGCGCGCTGCGTGAACAGCCGATTGACGTGCGCGTGCGCGGTGCGCACGTCGGCCTCGACGAGACGCCCGAAGCGACGCTCCTCTTGCAGCAGCCGCGCCTCCTCGTAGCGCGCGTCTTTCGTAGTCGTGTACGTGTGCAGCGTGTCGAAGAAGTTCCACGTCGCGCCGAGGCCGAGCGTGAGATTGCCGGTCATGCCGGCGAACGGGTTCGACGACGACGAGAGCGCGAACGCGCCCGCGCCGGGGATGAACGGGTTGTTGCCGTATTGGAACAGCAGCTGCGCGCCGACCTGCGGGTAGTACGTTGACTTGGCGATGCGGATCGTCTGGTGCTGCGCTTCGATCTGCAGGCGCGCGTTCACCAGCTCGGGGCGGCCGGTGCGCGCGTCCTCGACGAGCGCGCCCACGCCCGGCGGCGGCGTCTCCGGAACTTCGGGCACGTCGGTCAGCTCCAGCTCGTCGTTCACGCCGAGCGCGACGCCGAACTGCGCGGCCGCTTCGCGCACCTGGCCGGCGAGATCGGCGAGGCCGGCCTCCGTCTGCAGGCGGCGCAGCACCGCGCGGTTGTGATCGATCGGCGGCGCCAGCCCCGCGTCGACGCGCGCCTTGGTCACCGACTCCGCCTCGCGCAAGCGTTCGAGCGCCGCCACCTGAACTTCGTAGAGCAGCCCGAGCCGCCGCACCGCCCAATACGCGCGCGCGGTGGCGAGCGCCGTGTCCTTGCGCTGCTGCCGTATATTAATGATGGCGGCGGTGTCGAGCGCCTGCGAGCGGCGCACCGTCGCGTCGACGCGGAAGCCGGCGAAGATCGGCACCTGCAAGTTGGCCGAGAGGTTGAACAGGCCGAGCCCCTGCTCCGGCGACGTCACCGACGAGAAGGTCCCGCCCGCCGTCGCGCACGTGGTCATGTCGAGCGGCAGCGACGCGCTGCCGATGGTGCAGCTGGTGATCGGCGAGCCGCCGATGTTCGACTTGTTCCACTGCTCGCTGAGCGAGCCGCCGACCACCAGGCTCACGCGATCGAGCTGCGCGCGCAGCACCGCCAGCTTCGAGCGATCCTTCTGCACGTAGGCTTCCGCCACCACCGGATCGGCCGACATCGCCAGCGCCACCGCGTCGGCCAGCGACAGCTTGCGCGTCGCCGCCTGCGCCGCCGCTTCAGCCCGGGGAAGGCAGGCCGCCACGAGCGCGGCCAACCAAATCTTTCGCATGCGAACCTTTGGTTTCGTCCGAGACGATCACGCCGTCCTTGAAGCGCACCACGCGCTCGGCGAAGGCGGCGATGTTGGGATCGTGCGTGACCACCACGACCGTCATGCCCTGGCGGTGCAGCTCGACGAACAGCTCCATCACCTGCTGCGTGGTCGCCGAGTCGAGCGCGCCGGTCGGCTCGTCGGCGAGCAGGAGGAGCGGCGCGTTGACGATGGCGCGCGCGATCGACACGCGCTGCTGCTGCCCGCCGGAGAGCTGGTTCGGCAAATGATCGACGCGATCGGCGAGACCGACGCGCTCGAGCGCCTCGAGCGCCTTCTTGCGCCGCGCCGAGCGCGACTCGCCCGCGTACACCATCGGCAGCTCGACGTTCTCCAGCGCCGAGTCGCGCGGCAGCAAATTGAACGACTGGAACACGAACCCCATCTTGCGGTTGCGCAGCGCCGACAGCTCGTACTCGTCCAGGCTCTCCACCGGCTCGCCGTCGAGAAAGTAGCGCCCGGCGGTCGGGCGATCGAGCGTGCCGAGGATGTTGAGCATGGTCGACTTGCCCGAGCCCGACGCGCCCATGATCGCCACCATCTCGCCCGCCTCGATGGTGAGCGACACGTCGCGCAGCGCGTGCACCTCGATCTCGCCCATCTGGTAGACCTTGGAGATGGCCTCGAACCGCACGATGGGCCGAGTCTCGGGCGTCACGACTTTGAGCACGCTCATTTAGATACCCGGCGGGGAGTTTGGTTCCTCGGGAGCGACGCGAAGTATACCCCGAGGTGAGGCACGCGGTAGGAACGGCCCCCCGCGGCGGCCTATTCCCGTTCACGCGTGGCAGGCGATATGATTCGCCCGGATGCGAAAATGAGCTCGATCGTCGTCGACAGCGCGCAGTGGCCGGTGCTGCGCGTGGCGTGGGACGGCGAGCAGACCGACGCCGACATCGACGCGTACTTTCGCGAGACGCTGCGCGCGCTCGAGCGCAAGGAGCGCTACGTCACCATCACGTGGATGAAGAAGTACAAGAACACGCGCGAGCACCAGAAGCGCATCGCCGCGTTCATCGCCGAGACCGAGGCCGCGTGTGCGCGACGTTCGCCGAGGGCGTGGAGTTCGTGCGCGAGAAGTCGGGCCTGCTGCTCCCGCCGCACCTCGAGCCGCTCATCGCCGATTAATTCGCCAGCAGCACCCAGGCGTCGCCCTGCACCGACATGGCCTGCGCGGCGGCGAGCGCGTAGTCGTCTTCGCCGAAGTAGACGTCGATGCGCGCGCCCTTGATGCCGGCGCCGGTGTCCTGGCCGAGCACCACGCGGCCCATCGGCGTCCAGCCGGTGACGGCGCCGTTCGTCACCACCGGCTTCTGCGCGCGCACGTACATGAGCGCGCCCATCGGCACGCGCGACTCGTCGATGGCGATCGAGCGGCCGGGCGTGAGCGCGCCCAGCTTGCCGCCGCCGGCTTTCGCGACGGCTTTGAAGTAGACGAAGTGCGGGTTCTTGCCCCAGTAGACCGGCAGCTCCTCGGCGTGCTGCGCGAAATAGTGGCGCGCCTTCGGGTTGCCCGGCTGGTTCGACGGCGGCGGCGCGCCCTGCGGCAATTTGCCGTCGGCGGCCAGCAGCTTCGAGACGTTTTGATAGGGATGGCCGTTGTGCCCGTCGGAGCCGACCGGGTACAGGCGCCCGTCGGGGAGCTGGATGATGCCCGCGCCTTCGATGTGCAGCGCCAGCGCGTCGTACGGATCGGCCAGCCACACCAGCTCCCAGCCGCGCAGCGCGCCCGCGAGAATTTGCGCGGTCGTGTAGTTCGCGGCGGGGCCCTTGGGGCGGCGATAGAGCGGGTAGCGATAGGTGTCGTCGGCGGTCAGGCTGCCGCGCACCGACGGCGTGTGATACGCGGTGAACAGGATCGGCGAGTCGAGCTGGTACCAGCTCATGCGATAGAGGAGCTGCCCGCACAGCTTGGTGCGATCGCCCGCGCGCGCGAATTCAGCCAGCGGCTTGAGCGTGCGCGCGATGTACTCGGCGACCGGGACCGAGCGCTCGCCGATCTTGAGCGCGCCCGAGCGGCGGCCGAGCTGCGCGATCTCCTGATCGAGCGCGTCGGCGAGCGGCGCCAATTCGAGATCGTCGCACTCGACGGTGAGCGCCGGCGCCTTGGTCGCCCGCAATTCGGCGCGCGCGGTCCGCGCGATTGCGGCGATTCCCGTCGAGAAAGCCAGCACCAGCGCGCCTGCGGCAAAATGCCGCAACGACTGCGCGGCCATCAGTGGACGACGTCCTTGTGCGCCGCCGCCTTCGGATTGTCGCCGTGCGCCAGCTTGTGCGCGTGCCCGACCATGTCCGCCAGGTACGTCGCCAGCGCGCAGAACTCGACGCCCGGCTTCTCGGTTGCGTAGTGCACCGCGCGGTGGATCAGCGCCTGGGTGATCTTCCAGCGCGACCCCGGCTCACCGTCGAGCGCGCGCTCGATTTCGGCGATCGCGCGGCCCAGCTTCTCTTCGACTTCGTTCTCGGCCATGCCCTCAACTATCACGCGGCGGCCGTCTTGTGCTAGGTTCCCGGCCGAACCAGGAGGTGCACATGCGACTCATCCATTTCGTGCTGGCGGCGACGGTGATGGGCGGCGTGGGCGTGGCTCAGACGGCCGAGGCGCGCAAGGGACGGCTGGAGTCGAGCCGCCCGCAATCCGCCGAGGAGGCCATCGCGCAGGCGGAGAAGGCGCTCGATCTCGGCTCGATCGGCGACGCGCTCGCCGTCGGAGAGCGGCTGCAGAAGACGCGCGGCCTGACCAAGGAGCAGCAGCAGCGGGCGGATCTGATCCTGGCGCGCTGCGGCCTGGTGACCGGCAAGTACGACACGTCGGTGAAGATCTTCGAGCGGCTGCGCAAGGCGTCGCCCGACGACAACCGGCTGGCCGAGTGGCACGCGCGCGCGCTCGACGGCGCGGGCAAGACCGACGCGGCGCTGGCGCTGTTCAGCGAGCTGGCGTCGAAGGACGCGCTGGCCGAGGGCGACAGCTACTGGGCGCTGGCGCAGCTCGAGCGCGCCAAGGGCCAGGAGGGCGCGGCGCTCAAGCACGCGCAGACGGCGCTGGAGAAGCCGATCGTGCTCCAGTCCGACGAGCTCGACCAGGCGATCCACAAGTTCATCAACGAGCTGACGCCGAAGAAGAAGTAGTCTACCGTCGAGGTATGCGCGCGCTCGTGCTCGCCGCCTGCTTGCTCGCTCTCGGCTGCGACGGAGACGCGTTCGTGTCCGAGCAGGAAGACGGCGCGTTCAAGGCGCCCTACGATTTTTCCATTCCGCGGCCGCACCCCGATCTCGGCGCGCCCGATCTCTCGTCCGAAGACTGATGGTCGAGTGATGCCCGAGCGGCCGGTGGTCGGGCGCGGCGGCCTCAAGCTGGAGGCGGCCATCGAGCGCTTTCACCTCGACGGCAAGGTGCGCGGCGCGGCGTGCCTCGACGTGGGCGCGTCGACGGGCGGGTTCACCGAGGCGCTCTTGCGGCACGGCGCGCGGCGCGTGACCGCGATCGACGTCGGGCGCGGGCAGCTCCACCCGTCGCTGCGTGACGACGCGCGCGTGGAGAACCTGGAGGGCGTGCACTTCAAGACGCTGCCGCTCGACGTGGCGGCGGGGCCGTACGACTTCTTCTCCGTCGACGTCAGCTTCGTGGCGGCGCGCACCATGCTGCGCGGGCTCGCGTTCCGGCTGCGCGACGGCGCCGAGGGCGTGGTGCTGATCAAGCCGCAGTTCGAGCTGCCCGACTCGCAGGTGCGCGGCGGCGACGTGTCGGATCCGAACCTGCGGCGCACCGCCGTCGAGAAGGTGCGCGAGAAGGCGGAGTCGCTCGGCTTCACGATCGTCGCGCACGCCGACTCGCCGGTGGAGGGCGGCTTGGGGACGGTGGAGATCCTGGCGCACCTGGCGTTCGCGGGGCGCAGCGCGCGGCTGCCGAAGCCCGGGGAAAAGCGCCCGGCCAAACCGTCACGAAAGCGCGTTTTGGAGCCGATCGCCGCCGAGGGCGAGCACGTCTACTTCGCGGTCGCCGCGCCCGGGCTGGAGCCGATCGTGGCGCAAGAAGTGGCCGCGCTCGACGGGGCGCGCGACGTGCGCGTGGTGCCGGGCGGCGTCGACTTCGCCGGGCCGCTCGAGGTCTGCTGGCGCGCCAATCTTTGGCTGCGTTCGGCGACGCGCGTGCTGGTGCGCGTCGGCGCCGTCGAGGCGCGCGAGTTCGCCAAGCTGCGCCGGCGCGCGTCGACGCTGCCCTGGGCGCGGTTTCTCGACGGGCGCACGCCGCTCGAGCTGCACGTGAGCCAGTCGCGCTCGCGGCTGTATCACACCGGCGCGGTGGCCGAGAACCTGACGCAGGCGATCGCCGATCGCGTGGCGCTGCCGGAGGCGAAGGCGGGCGAGCCGCCGCCGGGCGAGCCGCTCGGCGTGTTCGCGCGCGGGCTCGAGGACGTATGGACGCTCAGCGTGGACTCGTCGGGCGAGCTCCTGCACCGTCGGGGATGGCGCATGGAGAACGCGCAGGCGCCGCTGCGCGAGACGCTGGCGGCGGCGATCTTGCGGCTGTGCGAGTGGGATCCGGCGACGCCGCTGGTCGACCCGATGTGCGGCGCGGGCACGTTTCCCGTCGAGGCGTGCGCGCTGGCGATGCGGCTGGCGCCGGGGCTCGAGCGCTCGTTCGCGTTCGAGCGCTGGCCGGGCTTCGACGCGGCGGCGTGGGCGCGGCTGCGCGAGGAGGCGCGGGCGCGGGCGCTCGGCGCGCCGCCGGCGGCGATCGCCGGATCGGATCACGACGCGCGCGCGGTCGAGGCGGCGCGGCGCAACGCCGAGCGCTGCGGCATTTTGCCGCATGTGGCGATCGCCCGCGCCGAGCTGGCCGACGTGCGCGCGCCGGCGGGGCGCGGCCTGGTCGTCTGCAATCCACCGTACGGGCGGCGCGTCGGCGATCCGCGCGCGCTGCGCGGCGTGTACGTGGCGCTCGGGCGGCTGTTGCGCGAGCGGTTCGGCGGCTGGCGCGCGGGGATCTTGTGCGCCGATCCGCGGCTCGACTCGGCGTTCGGCATGCGGCCCTCGTCGGTGACGCCGCTGCAGAACGGCGGCTTGCGCGTGCGCCTGTTGCGCTTCGACGTCCGCGCGTGAAGGCGCGCGTGCTCAAGCGGCGCGCGCGGCGCGTGCTGGCGGCGCCGCTGGCGCTCGGCGCGGCGGGCGGCGGCGCGGACGTGATCGTGGTGTTGGGCGCGGCGCTCGCCGCCGACGGGCGGCTCGGTCCGGCGCTGGAGCGGCGCGTGCGCGCGGGCGTGGAGGCGTTTCGCGACGGGCGCGCGCCGTGGCTCTTGATGACGGGCGCGCTCGAGTCCGCGGCCATGCGCGCGCGCGCCGTCGAGCTGGGCGCGCCGCCGGACGCGATCCTGTGCGAGCCGACGGCGCTCACCACACGCGAGAACGCGCTGCGCTGCGCCGCCATCCTGCGCGCCCGCGGGTTCGAGCGCGCGCTGATCGTGACCCAGCCGTATCACCTGCGCCGCGCGGTCGCCGCCTTCCGCAACGCCGGCGTCGCCGCCGAGCCGCTCCCCGCCAGCGACGGCGGCGACTCGCTCCTGCAGATCGCGCGCGAATACGTCGCCCTCACCGTCTACGCCGCCCGCGGCTGGCTGTAGAGACTA
>DASREC010000022.1:0-25079 GCA_035652295.1 Polyangia bacterium | reverse complement strand
GGCGACGCGGGGCCGCCGCGCGGGTGCGGCGCGTGCTTCGTCGCGTGCGAAGAGATCGTCACCGGGCAGCTCGATCCCGGCTATTTCCTGCTCGCCGCCGACGACACCGGGCTCGTCTGGTCGAGCGGCGTCGAGCCGGTGCACTTCTTCTCGCAAGCCGCAGGCGCGGCCAAGCCGGTGCTGCTCGCCTCCGACACGCTGGTCGAAGCCGCGCAGGCCGACGCCACCTCGATCTACTGGATGAGCGGCGTGAGCGCGGGCGGCGCGGTCGCGTTCGATCGCATCTTCGCGATCGCGCGCGCGGGCGGCAGCGCGACGCCGCTCGGCATGACGGTGAAGCCGAACTCGCCGGGCGTGCTCGCGCTCGACGACGCCAACCTCTACTTCACCGACGTCTCCGGCCCGACGCGCGCGCTCGAGCGGCTGGCGAAGAGCGGCGGCGCCATCACGCCGCTCGCGTCCGGCTTCCAGCCGACCGCCGCCACCGCGCTCGCCGACGGCAGCGCGCTGTTCTTCGCCGACTTCTCGAACGACGTGACGCGGCTCTGGCGCCTGCCGCTGCCCGGCACCACCGCGACGCCGCTCGCCACCATCGGCTTCACGCGCGTGCTGCGCGCAGACGGCGATCACCTCTATTGGTCCGATGGCGCGCTCGAGACCGTGCCGCAGTCGGGCGGCGCGCCGCTCGCGCTGCAGCCGAACGTGCGCGGCCCGTTCGCCATCGCCAACGGCCAGGCGTATTGGATCGACACCGACTGCACGCCCGGCAGCGCGGCGACGTGCCTGGAGCTGCACGGCGACGTGCTCACCGCGCCGCTCACCGTCGATGCTTCGCCGCGCGCGCTGTGCAGCGGCCGCCTCGCGCCGTGGAACCTCGCGGTCGCCGGCAAGTACCTCTACGTCGCCGATCAGGCGTCCGGCCAGATCCTGCGGCTCACGCCGTAGTGCGCGTCGCGCGTGCTGCGCGTTCGATTTTCAGATCGCGTCCAGCACCTCTCGCGCGTGGCCCGCGACTTTGACCTTCGGAAAGATCTTTTTGATCTTGCCGTCGGGCGCGATGATCACCGTCGAGCGGATGATGCCCATCGACTTCTTGCCGTAGAGCACCTTCTCGCCCCACGCGCCGTACTTCTCCAGCACCGCGCCGTCCGCGTCCGAGAGCAGCGGGAAGTTGAGCGAGTACTTGTCGCGGAACTTGCAGTGCGACGCGATCGAGTCCTTGCTCACGCCGAGCACCACCGCGTTGCGCTCGACGAGCTCGCGCGCCACGTCGCGAAACGCCTCCGCCTCGATGGTGCAGCCGGGCGTGTTGTCGCGCGGGTAGAAGTACAGCACCACCGTCTTGCCGGCGAAGTCGGCGAGCGACAACGTGCGGCCGTCGTCGGCCGGCAGCTTGAACGCCGGCGCCTTCTGTCCCTCTTTGAGCATCGCGCTCCTCCTGTTTTGCGCCGAAGAGGGTCGCACATTACGAGCGCGGGTAAACGATCCTTCCTGCGCGCGGAAGATTTTTTCCGCGGGAACTTCTCCGTCGAGCGAGGTGTCCTTGCTGGGGAGAACGGAGGAGCGAATGTCGAACGTCGGTTTCGAGCGAAGCGCGATCGAGGACGGCTCACGGCGCGCCATCGAGGTGGCGGCGCTGTTCGAGGACTCGGTCGTGGAGGTGGCGCACCTCGCCGATCCGCGCGCGGGCGTGACGCGGGCGACGCGCGCGCTGCTGGCGAGCGGCGCGGCGGCGGGAGCGCTGGCGCTGGTGATGTTCGTGGCCGCGTACGCGGGCGCCGAGAGCCGCGTGCTCGACGCGCTGGTGCCGCTCGCCATGATGTACGGGCTCTACGCGGTGGTGCACGGCCTGTTGCGCCTGTTCGATGAGCGCAAGCCGCGCGACTTCACCATCGGGCCCGACTCGGGCGCGCGCTTTCCGTCGCCCGGCGACGGGCTGCCGCGCGGCGCGTTCCCGCTGGTCCGCTCGACGGGAAATGAATATGAATTGTGTTTCACCGCGTCGCTCAAAGGTGAGGTCGAGCTCGAAGGCCACCGCCGCACGCTCGCCGAGCTGATCGCGAGCGGCGTGGCCGAGCCGTCGCCCGAGATCGCCGGCGCCTACGCGTGGACCATCGCCGACAAAGCCAAGATCGTCATCGAGCACGGGCAGAACACGTTCGTGATCTCGACGGTGAGCGCGCCGCGCCGCGAGCACGCGCCGCTCCGGATCGACTGGAGCAAGCAGGCGTACACCGCCGCGATCGCGCTGGCGTGCGGCGTGTTCCTCGCCGGCATCAACGCCATCCCGCCCGATCCGTCGGCGCTCAACATCGACGACATGCTGCGCAACCCGCGCATCGCGCTGTGGCTCACCAAGCCGCCGCAGGAGGAGAACAAGATCCCCTCGTGGCTGCAGAAGACCGAGGTCGGCAAGCCGGGCGGCGGCGGCAAGCGCGCGGCCGGCGAGAGCGGCAAGATGGGACAGCACAACGGGCCGAAGACGCCGAAGCTGTACGCGATCAAGGGGCCGAAGAACAACACCAACATCGTGCTCGCGAAGAAGACGGCCGAGAACGCGGCGCGCGACGCGGGCGCGCTCGGCGTGATTCACGCGACCATGGAGACGTCGTCGATCGGATCGATCTTCGGTAGCGATCACGCGCTCGGCAACCAGGCGCTCGACGCGATGGGCGGGCTGGTCGGCACCGAGTACGGCAACTCCGACGGCGTCGAAGGGCTCGGCATCGTCGGGCCGGGCAAGGGCGGCGGCGGCACCGGCGTCAACACCATCGGGCTCACCGATCTCGGCACCATCGGCCGCTCGGGACAATATCCCGGCGGAGAGTACGGGCGGAACGTCGCGGTGCTGCACGACCGCAAACCGAACGGCAAGATCGAGCCGTGGTCGGCGGGCGACGCGAAGGTGAAGGGCAACCTCGACCGCGCGATCGTGCGGCGCGTGGTGCGCTCGCACATGAACGAGGTGCGCTTCTGCTACGAGAAGGAGCTGATGAACCACCCCGAGCTGTTCGGCCGCGTGATGGCGCAGTTCACCATCGGCGCCAACGGCGTCGTGGTCACCTCGGGCGTGCAGTCGTCGACGATGAGCAGCCCGGCGGTCGAGGGCTGCATCGCGCAGGCGGTGCGGCGCTGGGAGTTCCCCAAGCCCGAGGGCGGCGGCATCGTGATCGTCTCGTACCCGTTCATGCTCAAAGCGGCCGGCGGCGAGAAGTAACCCGCGAGAACCAACGCGCGCTTTTGTCGTAACCTCAGAGGGCCATGCGCCCGCGCCTGCACGCCCGCCTCGACTCCCGCGACTGGATCACGCTCGCACCTCCCGACGACCTCGCGCCGCGCGCCTGGCTGCTCGGCGTGGTCGCGCTGCAAATCTCCGTCGAGAACGACCGAGTGGTGGCGCGCGCGCGGGCGCACGTCACGGGCGCGGAGGCGCCGCGCGTCGAGGCGCTGGACGCGACGGCGTCGCTGCACGTGACGCTGCTCGACGAGACGAGCGGCGCGCCGCCGCCGCCGGCGCTCACCACGCTCGCGCCCTCCTCCGCCGACGCGCGGCTCGAGCTCTTTCTCGACGGCGTCTTGATCGACTGCGCCGAGCTGTCGGAGTCGGCGCGGCGCGCCTCGCCGCCGGCGCGCGGCTTCGGCCACGTCTTCTGCCGCTGGCTGCGCTCGGGCGAGTTCGAGCCCGGCTTCGATTTGACCGACCTGGTCTCGCTTCCGCCCGGCAGGATGTTCGAGCGCCGCGTGAATCGCCCGCTCGCCGTCGGGCAGACCGTCTCCTACCGCTTCGCGCGCGCCGGCTGAGGTTTGAACAGCGGGCATCTCAAGACCGGCTGCGGCGGATATTTATTCGGCAATAACGGGCAAAGAATGAAGGTGCTGGTTCCGGTTTCGATATAACGCGGCGGCGCGGCGCATTGATGACAAAGACTCTCGGGAAACGGTTTGGTCATTGCGGCGGCGGCACGCACTGAATACCACGCCGCCCGCCCGTCGAGAAAGCGAGCGCCCGCCGGCTGCTTGTCCGCGCGCGCCCGAGGCCCATCTTTCCCTTCGCGAAGCACGCTCGCGGGAGGATCGTGCCGAGGATCGAGGACTACGCGCTGATCGGCGACATGCAGACCGCGGCGCTGGTGGCGCGCGACGGATCGATCGACTGGATGTGCCTGCCGCGCTTCGACTCCGACGCGTGCTTCTCGGCGCTGCTCGGCGGCGCCGGCTCGTGGCAGCTCGGCCCGTCGGTGCCGGTGCGATCGATCGCGCGCCGCTACCGCCCTCACACGCTGATCCTCGAGACCGAGCTCACCACCGACGGTGGTCTTTTGCGCGTGACCGACTTCATGCCGCCGCGCGAGCAGGCGCCCGACGTGGTGCGCATCGTCGAGTGCGTGCGCGGGCAGGTGCCGGTGCGCTCGCGGCTGGCGCTGCGCTTCGGCTACGGGCGCGTGGTGCCGTGGATCCGCGGGCTCGACGGCACGCGCATCGCGTACGCCGGCCCCGACGCGGTGTACCTGCGCTCGAGCGTCGAGCACGACGACGATCTCGGCGCCGAGGTCACGCTCTCCGCCGGCCAGCGCGAGACCTTCGTGATCACCTGGCACCCGTCGCACCTCGCGCCGCCGCGGCCGGTCGATCCGGCGCAGGCCGAGCGCGACACCGAGTGCTTCTGGAAGGACTGGTGCGCGCGTTACCGGCCGCCGAGCGAATATCCCGAAGAGGTCTTGTCGTCGCTGATCACGCTCAAGGCGCTCACCTACTCGCCGACCGGCGGCATCCTCGCGGCGGCCACCACGTCGCTGCCCGAGCGCATCGGCGGCGTGCGCAACTGGGACTATCGCTTCTGCTGGCTGCGCGACGCGACGTTCACGCTCTCGGCGCTGCTCGAGGCCGGCTACGAAGACGAGGCGCGCGCGTGGCGCGACTGGCTGTTGCGCGCGATCGGCGGCGCGCCGTCGCAGCTCCAGGTGATGTACGGCCCGGCCGGCGAGCGGCGGCTCACCGAGATCGAGCTCGACTGGCTGCCGGGGTACGAGCAATCGAAACCGGTGCGCATCGGCAACGCCGCCGTCGAGCAGTACCAACTCGACGTCTACGGCGAGGTGATCGACTGCTTGCACTACACGCGCGAGAGCGATCGCGGCGTGCTCAATCAGCCGGCGTGGCTGCTGGCGCGCGGGCTGGCCGAGTGCATCGAGCGCGATTGGCAGAAGCCGGATCGCGGCCTCTGGGAGGTGCGCGGCCCCGATCGCCCGTTCACCCACTCGCGCGTGATGGCGTGGGTCGGCATCGATCGCGTGCTGCGCTTCGCGCTCGAGCGCAAGCTCGACGCGCCGGTCGCCAGGTGGCGCGCGCTGCGCGACCGCATCTTCGCCGAGGTCTGCGAGCAGGGCTACGACCGCCGGCGCAACTGCTTCACGCTCTACTACGGCTCGCGCGAGCTCGACGCGGCGCTGCTGCTCCTGCCGCTGGTCGGATTCCTGCCGGCGCGCGACGAGCGCGTGCGCGGAACCGTGGCCGCGATCGAGCGCGAGCTGTGCTGCGGCGGCTTCGTGCGCCGCTACTCGCGCGGCGACACCGACGGCCTGCCGCACGGCGAAGGCGCGTTCCTCGCGTGCACCTTCTGGCTCGCCGACAACTACGCGCTCGCCGGCCGCCACGACGAGGCGCGAAGGTTGTTCGAGCGGCTCCTGGCGCTGCGCAACGACGTCGGCCTGCTCGCCGAGGAGTGGGATCCCGACGCGCGCCGCATGCTCGGCAACTTTCCGCAGGCGTTCAGCCACGTCGCGTTGGTCAACACCGCCTGCAACCTCGCCGGGCGAAATCCCGCGCACCGCCACGCGTAGCTGCTTTATTCTCCCGCGCATGCCTGCCAATCCAGCGTTCCTGAGAGACATCTCGCTGTTTCAAACCATGGACGACGACGAGCGCGCGGCGATCGCCTCGTACATGGACGAGGCGCGCTTCGCGCAAGGGCAGCAGCTCTTCCACGAGCGCGATCAAGGCGGCATCTGCTACGTGCTGCGCTCGGGGCGCGTCGAGATGAGCGTCATCGACGAGAGCGGCGCCAAGCTGGTGGTCGACGTGCTCGAGCCCGGCGAGCTGTGCGGCGAATTGTCGCTGCTCGACGGCGGCACGCGCTCGGCCACTGCGGTCGCGCTCACCGACGTGGAGACGCTGGTGCTCGAGCGGCCCGAGCTGCTCGACTTCCTGCGCAAGAAGCCGGACGCGTCGCTCGATCTGCTGGCGGCGCTCACCAAGCGCATCCGCCGCGCCGACGCGCTCATCAAGCAGCGGGTGCAGGATCCGAACGAGATCATCGCCGAGCAGGTGACCATCGGCGATCGCATCTCCGACGCGGTGGCGGCGTTCGGCGGATCGTGGCGCTTCATCCTCTTGTTCCTCGGCGGAATGGCGGTGTGGGTCGCGCTCAACAGCTGGTTCGGAAACCACTGGGATCCGTATCCGTACATCCTGCTCAACTTGATCTTGTCGATGCTGGCGGCGCTGCAGGCGCCGGTGATCATGATGAGCCAGAACCGGCAGGACGCGAAGGATCGCATCCGCAGCGAGGCCGACTACCGCGTCAACGTGAAGGCCGAGGTGGAGATCGCCGAGCTGCACGAGAAGATCGATCGGCTGCGCGGCGAGATGCAGCTCGGCTTCAAGGGCGTGGCGGGCGCGGCGGCCAAGACGGGCGGCGCGGCGCTGATCCTGCTGGCGCTCTGTGCGAGCGCGCGCGCCGCCGACGTCAAACCCGACGCGCGGCCCGACGCGAAGCCGGCGATCACGCTCGCGGTCGACGCGCGCGAGGCGCCGCGCCGCATCCTGCACGCGCGCGAGACCGTCGCCGTCGCGCCCGGCGCGCTCACGCTGGTGTACCCGAAGTGGCTGCCGGGCACGCACTCGCCCGAGGGCCGCATCTCCGAGGTCGTGTCGCTCGCCATCACCGCCAACAACAAGCCGCTCACCTGGCGCCGCGACGACGAGGACATGTACGCCGTGCGCGTCGACGTCCCCGCGGGCGTGCGCGCCGTCGACGTCGCGTTCGACTACCTGACGCCGGTGCCGCAAGGCCCCGACTCGCCGACGGACACCTCGGCGCGGCTGTTCGTGCTCGAGTGGAACGAGGTGGTGCTGTATCCGAAGGGCCCCGCGCGCGACGTGAACGTGGCCGCGACGCTCACGCTCCCCGACGAGTGGAAGCTCGGCACCGCGCTCGAGATCCGCAAGCACTCGGGTGGCACCGTCGACTTCAAGCCGGTGACGCTCGAGACGCTGGTCGACTCGCCGGTGATCGCCGGCAGCTTCTTCAAGTCGGTGCCGCTCGGCAAAGGCCTCGAGCCGACGCACGTGATCGATCTCGCCGCCGACAGCGCGGCCGCGCTCGACTACAAACCCGAGACCGAAGCCGGCTGGTCCAAGCTGGTCGCCGAAGCGGGCGCGCTGTTCGGCGCGCGCCACTACGCGCGCTACCACTTTCTGCTCGCGCTCTCCGACGCCGTCGGGCACGCCGGGCTCGAGCACCACCAGTCGAGCGACAACCGCGGCCAGGAGCGCTCGCTCATCGACGACGATCTGCGCGCGCTCATGTCGGGCCTGCTGCCGCACGAGTTCGCGCACTCGTGGAACGGCAAATATCGCCGCCCTCAGGGATTGACCACGCCCGACTTCCAGGCGCCGATGCGCGGCGAGCTGCTCTGGGTCTACGAGGGGCTGACGACGTATCTCGGCATGGTGCTCGACGCGCGCTCGGGGCTCGGCACCGCCGAGTGGGTGCGCGAAAACTTCGCGCTCTACGGCGGGCTCCTCGATCACCGCCCGGGACGCAGCTGGCGCCCGCTCGCCGACACCGCGATCGCCGCGCAGGTGCTCTATCACGCGCCGAGCGTGTGGAGCTCGATCCGCCGCAGCGTCGACTTCTATCCCGAGAGCGCGCTCATCTGGCTCGAGGCCGACGCGCTCATCCGCACGCGCTCGTCGGGCGCGCGCTCGCTCGACGACTTCTGCAAGCGCTTTCACGGCGGCGCGAGCGGCGCGCCCGAGGTGCGCACCTACGATCGCGACGAGGTGATCGCGACGCTGAACGCGGTCGAGCCATACGACTGGCGCAACTTCCTGGCCACGCGCGTCGACGCGATCCAGCCGCACCCGCCGCTCAACGCCTTCGCCGCGTCGGGCTGGCGCCTCGTCTACAGCGACAAGCCGAACGTGGTGCTGCAGGCGTCGGAGAAGGCCAACAAGCAGCTCTCGCTCGTGTACTCGATCGGGCTGGTGCTGCGCGAGGACGGCACGATCCTCGACGCGATCGCCGGCCAGCCGGCCGCGGCCGCGGGCCTGGCGCCGGGCATGAAGCTGATGGCGGTGAACGGGCGGCGCTTCACGAGCAAGCTCCTGCACGACGCGATCGCGGCGACCGCGAAGCCGAAAGCGGCGCCGATCGAATTTCTCGTCGAGAACGGCGACTTTTTTCAGACGGCGAAGGTGGCGTACCAGGGCGGCGAGCGCTACCCGCACCTCGAGCGCGACGGCGCGCGGCCCGATCTGCTGAGCGAGATCTTCAAGGCGAAGTCGAAGTAGCGGACGGCTCGGCGGGCAGCTCGATGGTGAACACGCTGCCCGCGTCGTGCGGCGCGTAGGTGAGCGTGCCGCCGTGCGCCTCGACGATGCGGCGCGCGATCGAGAGGCCGAGCCCGAAGCCGTCATGAGCGGTCGACGCGCGCGCGCGCGACGGATCGCCGCGGAAGAAGCGCTCGAACAATCGCGCGCGATCGGCCTCGGGCACGCCCGGCCCGTCGTCGGCGACCTCGACGCGCGCGCGGCCCTGGGCGCAGCTCAGCCGCACCTCGACGCGCCCGGCGTCGCGGCCGTGCACCACGGCGTTGTCGACCAGGTTGCCGAGCGCGCGCGCCAGCAGCTGCGGCGAGCCGCGCGTGCGCACGCGGGCGCCGCCGCCGCCCGCGATCAGCGACAGCGTGATGGCGCGCTGCTCGGCGAGCGGCAGATCGCGCTCGACGATCTCGGCGGCCACGGTCTCGAGATCGATCGCCGCCCCCGCCGCGCCGAGCGCGCTCGCGTCCGATCGCGCGAGCGTCAGCAGCGACTCGACCAGCCCTTTGATGCGCCCGAGATCCTCGAGCGCGCCGCCCATCTCCTCGCGCAGCTCGGCCTCGGAGCGCGGATGGCGCAGCGCCACCTCGAGCCGGCCCATCACCGCGGTGAGCGGCGTGCGCAGCTCGTGCGCCGCGTCGGCGGTGAAGCGGCGCACCTCGTCGAGCGAGCGCTCGAGGCGCGCGAACAACTCGTTGAGCGACTGCGCCAGCGCGTCCACCTCGGCGCCGCCGCCCGGCGGCAGGCGGCGCGACAGATCGTTGGCGCCGATGGCGCGCGCGACGTCGGTGATCGCGCCGAGCGGGCGCAGCGCGCGGCCGGCGAGCGCCCAGCCGCCGGCGCCGGCGAGCACCAACGCGATCGGCACGCCGACGGCGAGGCCGTAGAGCAGCGCGCGCTCCTCGACGTCGAGCTCGGGCGGCGGCAGCCCCTGCTTGCGCGCCGCCTCCTCGTCCTCGCGCACGTCGATCCACAGCACCTCGACGGTCGCGCCCGCGAGCGCCAGCAGCCCGACGCAGCTCAGCGCCGCGTACAGGACCGTGAGCCGCCCGCGCAGCGAGCGCGGCCTCACGAGTCGTCCTCCGACAGCCGATAGCCGACGCCGCGTACCGCGTGCAGGAGCGCGCGCTCGCCGGGCGCGTCGAGCTTCTTGCGCAGCTTGCCGACGTGCACGTCGACGATGTTGGTGCCGGGATCGAAGTCGTAGCCCCACACCGCGCGGATCAGCGCGTCGCGCGCCACCACCGCGCCCGCCGACAGCAAGAGCTGCTCGAGGATGGCGCGCTCCTTCGGCGTCAGCTCGAGCGTGCGCGCGCCGCGCGTCGCTTGAAGGCGCGCGCGATCGAACGTCACGTCGGCGAAGCGCAGCGTCGACGGCGCCGGCGGCTCGGCGCGGCGGGCGAGCGCGCGCAGGCGGGCCCACAATTCGGCGAACGCGAACGGTTTGACCAGGTAGTCGTCGCCGCCCGCGTCGAGCCCGCGCACGCGATCGTCGACCGAGTCGCGCGCGGTGAGGATCAGGACCGGCGTGCTCACGCCGAGCTTGCGCAGCTCGCGCACCACGCCGAAGCCGTCGAGCGACGGCAGCATGAGATCGAGCACCACCGCGTCGAAGCGCCCGCGCGCGGCCAGCCGCAAGCCCTCGCGCCCGTCGGCGGCGTGCTCGACCTCGACGCCCTCGTCGCCGAGGCCGCGGCGCACGAACGCGGCCACGCTCGGATCGTCCTCGACGAGCAGCACGCGCATCCCGCTCATCTTAGCCACGCGCGCGCGGCGTGTTCAGGCAAATCGCGCGCGGTGAACAATCTTCATCGGTTCTTCATTTATTGCGCGGGGGGCGCGCTTAGACTCGGCGGGTGGCGAAGATCGCGCTCGCGCCGCTCGTGCTCGGCCTCGGGCTCTCGGCGGCGCGCGCGCGCGCGGCGCCGGCGGCGGCGACGCTCGGGCTCGACGAGGCGCTGCGCATCGTGGCCGATCGCGGGCCGGAGCAGCTCGCGGCGCGCGCGCTCGTCGACGTGGCCAGCGCCGACGTACGCACCGCGCGGCTGTTTCCCAACCCGTCGCTGTCGCTGCTGGGCGCGCGCGCCGAGCCGGTGTTCTCGGCGGCGCTGGCGTTTCGCTTGCCGGTGCTCGGCCAGCGCGGCGCGCACGTGCGCGCGGCCGAGCGCGGCGTCGACCAGGCGCGCGCCGAGGCGGACGCGGCCGGTTGGAAGCTGCGCCACGACACGCGCATCGCCTACTACGCGGTGGTGCGCGCCGAGGAGGAGGAGCGCATCGCCGGCGAGGTCGAGGCGCTCACGCGGCGCGTGGCCGAGATGGCGGCGCGCCGCTTCGAGGAGGGCGCGGGCAATCGGCTCGAGCAGGAGCAGGCGCGGCTGGTGCACGTGCGCGCCCTGCAGGACGTGAGCGATCGCCGGGCGGTGACGCGCACGACGCGGCTCGAGCTCGCGCGGCTGCTCGGTGAGCCGGCCGCGCGGATCGGCGCGCTCACCGACGGGCTGGCGGCGGCGGGCGCGACGCCTGCGCTCGACTCGCTCATCGGCGAGGCGCGCGCGCGCCATCCGGAGCTGCGCGCGCTCGGGCGCGAGCGTGACGCGGCGCTGGCCCGCGCGCACGCGGCGCGCGTCGATCGCGTGCCGGTGCCGACGCTCGAGCTGGGGATCGATCTGCTGGAGCCGGCGACGTGCGGCAACCCGGACGGCGCGCGCTGCGTCGCGCCGCGCGGCGCGCTGTCGTTCGATGTGCCGCTGTTCAACTTGAACGGCGGGCCGATCGCGCGCGCCGAGGCGGAGGCGAAGGTGGCCGAGCTCAAGCAGCGCGCGGCGGCGGTGCGCATCGAGGCCGGCGTCGCGTCGGCGCACGAGGCGCTCACCGCCGCGGTGGTGCGCGCGCGCTTCTTCGACGCGCAGTACGTGCCCGCCGCCACCACCGTCGAGGAGATGGCGCGCGAGGGGTTCGCCGCCGGCCGCACCGGCCTCCTGCCGCTGCTCGAGGCCGAGCGCTCGATCCTGGACGCGCGCCTCGGCCGCGCCGAAGCGCTCTACGCCGTGCAGGCGGCGCGCGCCGATCTAGAGGAGGCCAGCGGTGTCCCGCTCTCGGCTCCGTAAAGTGAAACCGATTTCACTTTTGCGAACAAAAGTGAAACCCATTTCACTTTTGCTGCTCTCGCTCGCGGGCTGCCACCACGACGATCCCGAGCCGCCGCCGCGCGGCCCGACGGTGAAGGTGGAGGCGGCGGCGGTGCGCGGGCTGTCGCCGCGGATCTCGATCGCCGGCGTGCTGGCGCCGCTGCCGGGCCGCGACGTCAAGGTGGGCGCGCTGGTCGCGGGGCGCGTCGACCGCGTGCTGGTCGCCGAGGGCGATCGCGTGAAGCTCGATCAGCCGCTGGCGCACGTCGAGGCGCAGCCGCTGCGCGACCGCGTGACCGAGACCGAGGCGCAGCGCGAGCAGGCGCGCGCGCAGCTCGAGAACGCGCGCACGCGGCAGGCGCGCACCGAGCGGCTGTGGAAGGACGGCATCGCCTCGCGCCAGGAGGTCGACGACGCGCGCGCCGCCACCGCGTCGGCGGAGAGCGCGCTCAAGCAGGCGCAGGCGGTGGGCGGCACGGCCGGCGTGCAGCTCGAGCGCGCCACGCTGCGCGCGCCGATCGCCGGCGTGGTGGCGGCGATCCTGGTGCCGGCCGGCCAGCCCGTCGACGGCAACGGCACGCCGGTGATCGAGATCGCCGACACCCGCGAGCTGGATCTGCGCGCGCCCGTGCCGGCGGCGCGCGTCGGCGAAGTCTCCATCGGGCAGCGCGCGGAGCTGAACGTCGAGAGCGTGGGCGTGGTGCCGGGCGCGGTGGTGGCGATCGCGCCGCTCGTCGACACCGCGACCAACACCGTGATCGTGCGCGTGCGCGTGTCGAACGGCGCGGGGCGGCTGCGCGGCGGCGTGTTCGCGCGCGGGGCGCTGCTGGCGGCCGAGCGGCGCGCGCTGGCGATCCCGCGCGCCGCGCTGTTGCCGTCGGAGGGCGGCGACGCGCGCACGGTGGCGGTGGTGAATTCCGACGGCACCGTCGGGCACCGCGCGCTCGAACTGGGCGCGGAGGCGGGCGAGCTGATCGAGGTGCGCGGCGGGCTTCAGGCCGGCGAGCGCGTGATCGTAGCCGGCGGATATTCGCTGCCCGACGGGACGCACGTCGAGATCGAGCCGGCGTCGAAGAGCGAAAACGAAAACGCGAACGCGAACGCGAACGCGGGCGACGGCGGAAGCGGCGAGCGCACGCGATGAGCGATCGCGCGGCCGACGAGCAGGCGGCGCACGGGCTCGCGGGCGTGGTGGCGCGGCACGGGCGCGGCATCGCGCTCGCCGTCGCGCTGGTCGTCGGCGCCGGCACGCTGGCGTTCTTCTCGCTGCCGCGCGGCCTCTATCCCGAGCTGTCGTTCCCGCGTATCGCCGTCGTCGCCACGCTGCCCGACGCCACGTCGCAGATCGTGCTGCTCAACGTCACGCGCCCGCTCGAGGAGGCGCTGGCGCCGCTGCTCGGCGTGCGCCGCGTGCGCTCGAAGACCATCCGCGGCGCCACCGAGCTCTCGCTCCAGTTCGATCCCGACACCGACATGGTCACGGCGCTGCAGCTCGTGCAGGCGCGCCTCGCCGACACGCGCGCCGAGCTGCCGCCGCAGACGACGCTGGTCACCGAGCGCATCACGCCGACGTCGTTCCCCGTCTTCACCGTGAACGTCGACGGCGCGGTGCCGCCGTCGACGCTGCGCGACGTGGCGCTGTATCAAGTGCGCCCGGCGCTCTCGCGCGTGCCGGGCGTCGGGCCGATCAGCGTCACCGCCGGCGAGGAGCGCGAGGTCGAGGTCGAGGTCGATCCGGCGCGCGCCGAGGCGGCGGGGCTCACGCTCGACGACATCGGCAAGCGGCTGGCCGACTCGAACCGCTTCGCCACCGTCGGGCGGCTGGATCGCGCCTACCGCCGCTACACCGTCGGGCTGCAGGGCACCGCGCTGAGCGTCGCCGCGCTCGGCGATTTCGTCGTCGGCGGCGGCGATCGCGCGCCGGTGCGGCTCGGCGACGTGGCGCGCATCTCCGAGGGCCACGCCGATCCGCGGCTGGTGGTGCGCTCGGCGCGCGGGCCGGCGGCGGTGGTCAACGTCGCGCGGCGCATCGGCGGCGACGTGATCGCCCTCGACGGAGAATTGCGCGCCGCGCTCGGGCAGCTCGAGAAGGAGCTGCCGACCGGCGTCACGCTCACGCCGGTGTACCAGCAGGCGCGCCTCATCGGCGACGCCACCGGCGCGGTGCGCGACGCGATTCTCCTCGGCGCGCTGCTCTCGGCGATCGTGCTGTTCGCGTTCTTGCGCGACGCGCGCGCGACGCTGGTCGCGGCGCTGGCGATTCCCTCGTCGCTGGTGGCGGCGTGCGCGGTGCTGCTCCTGTTCCACGGCTCGCTCAACCTGATGTCGCTCGGCGGCCTGGCGATCGCGGTCGGCCTGGTCATCGACGACGCGGTGGTGGTGGTCGAGGCGATCCACCGCGAGCTGGGCCAGGGCCGCGCGCCGCGCGCCGCCGCGCTCGCGGGCGTCGAGCTGCTGGTCGGCCCGGTGATCTCCTCGACGGTGACCACGGTCGTCGTGTTCGCGCCGCTGGCGTTTCTCTCGGGCGTCGTCGGAACTTTTTTCGCCGCGCTCTCGCTGGCGCTGGCCGCCGCGGTGCTGGCGTCGATGGTGATCGCGCTGACCGTGATCCCGCTGTTCGCCGCAGCGCTCCTACAGCCGCAAGCCCATCCGCCCGTCGAGAAGCTGGCGCCACGCTACGCCGGCTGGCTGCGCGGCGCGCTTCGCCGCCGCGCGTTCGTGCCCGGCGCGGCGGTGCTGGTGATCGGCGGCGGCGCGCTGGCGTCGCTCGCCGTCGAGACCGGCTTCATCCCCGAGCTCGACGAAGGCGCGTACGTGCTCGACTACTTCACGCCCATCGGCACGTCGCTCGCCGAGGCCGACGCGCTCGGGCAACAGATCGACGCCATGCTGCGCGACGATCCCGACGTCGAGTCGTTCACGCGCCGCCTCGGCGCCGAGCTCGGCCCGCCGCGCGCCACCGAGACCAGCCGCGGCGACATCATCGTGCGCCTCAAAGCGGGCCGCCGCCGCTCGGTGTTCGACATCATGGAGGAGCAGCGCAAGCTGCTGGCCACGCGGTTGCCGGGCGTGCGCGTCGAGCTGATCCAGCTCTTGCAAGACATGCTCGGCGATCTCGAGGGCAACCCCGAGCCGATCGAGCTGAAGATCTTCGGCGACGACGAGGCGGAGCTGCGGCGCCAGGCGAAGCGCGTCGCCGACGCAATCCACGACGTCGCCGGGCTGACCGACTTCTTCGACGGGCAGGTGGCGTGCTCGCCCGAGCGCGTGCTGCGGCTCGATCCGGTGGCGGCCGGGCGCAGCGGGCTCACCACCGACGCGATCGCCACGCAGCTCTCCGCCGCGCTGCTCGGCGCCGAGACCACGCCTTTGCCCGAGCACGATCGCCTCCTGCCGGTGCGCGTGCGCTGGCCCGACGCGGCGCGCTTCGACGAGCGCGCGCTCGAACGCGTGCGCATCAAGAGCGCGGCCGGCGCGTGGGTGCCGCTGGTCGAATTGGGCAAGCTCGACGACTCGTGCGCGCCGTCGGAGATCACGCGCGAGAACCTGCGCCTGATGGTGCCGGTGACCGCGCGGCTTGAAGGTCGCGACCTCGGCAGCGCAATCACGGAGGTGGAGTCCCGGTTGCGCGATCTGAAATTGCCGCGCGGCTACAGCCTCGAGATCGGCGGGCAGCGCCTGTCGCAGCGCGAGGCGTTCGGCGCGCTCGGCGCGGCGCTGGCGGCGGCGGTGGCGCTGGTGCTGCTGGTGCTGGTGTTCCAGTTCGGGCGCTTCTCGGCGCCGGTGGCGATCCTGGCGGCGACGCCGGTGGCGCTGGCGGGCGGGCTCGCGGCGCTGGCGGCGACGCGCATCGCGCTCAACGTCTCGTCGCTGCTCGGCGCGATCCTCTTGGTCGGCCTGGTGGTGAAGAACGGGATCCTGCTCTTGCACCGAGCGGCCGAGGCGGAGGCGCGCGGGCTGCCGCTCGACGAGGCGCTGGCCGAAGCGGGCGCGCTGCGGCTGCGGCCGATCTTGATGACCACGCTGTGCACCGTCGTCGGCCTGGTGCCGCTCGCGCTCGGCCTCGGCTCGGGCGCCGAGATGCACCGCCCGCTCGCGGTCGCGGTGCTCGGCGGCTTGACTCTTTCGACACTCGGAACGCTATTCGTGGTACCAGCGCTCTACTCGATCTTCAGAGGTAAAAAGGTGTCTCGATGAACCTCATCATTAATAAGGCCTCGCTGCTCGCGCTCGTGATCGCCGCCGGCTGCGGCGCCGCCGGACGCGGTACGCCCGACGGCGGCGGCCATCCGCTCGGCGACGGCCACGTCGATCCCGGCCCGCAGCAAGGCTGCGACACCGGCGCGGCTGGCTGCTACACCGTCTACGCCCACGCCGATCACCACCTCTATCTGATCGATCTCATGGCCAAGAGCCTCGTCGACGTCGGCCCGTTCAACGCGCCGCAGGTCCCGGGCACGAACGGCAAGCTGGCCGAGGACGTGATCACCGATCTGGCGGTCTCGCCCGACGGCACCATCTACGTGGTCTCGAAGACCAGCCTCTACACCGCCAGCGCGATGAACGGCCAGGTCACGCGCGTCGCCGGCATCAGCACCTGCGGCGCCGACGTGGTGGCGCTCAGCTTCACGCCCGACGGCGGTCTATATACCGCCGATTATATGGGCGCGTTTTGCAAAATAACCGTCAGCGGCAATAGCGCGCAGGTGCAATCGGTGGGGACGATCTCGGGCGGGATGGCCATCTCCGGCGACCTGGTCGCCGTCGGTGACGGGACGATGTACGGCACCGCGTACAGCTTGAGCGATTCGTCGACTACCACCAATAACAGCCTGGTCAAAGTCAATCCGATGAATGGGCAGGTTCAATTCATCGGCAAAACCGGCTTCCCCAAATTGTTCGGCGCGGCGTTCGCGCTCGGCCAGGTCTTCGGCTTCACGCACGACGGCTCGGGCGACGTCATCACCATCAACCCGCAAACCGGCCAGGGCACGCTCTTCAACACCTTCAAAGATCCCTCGACCGGCAACGGCATCTCCTTCGCCGGCGCCGGCGTCAACGCCAACGTCTCGCCCATCATGTAGCGCTCGGTTGGCGCTCGCTCGAACGCGCTGCGTTTCGCGCGCGGGCTGCGGCAATTTGCCGCCGTGCTCAAACATTCTCGGTCGCGCAGACGCGCCCTGCGAAACTGCGCGCGGCGGCAAATTGCCGCAGCCCGCACGCTACACTCCGCTCCGTGCCGATCCGAAGATCTATCGAAAAGGCCCAGGATCGACAAATTGACGCGGTTTACGCAAACGTAGCGGAACGGAGCGCGCGGGCGGGCGATTTCGCGGAGGCGCGCCCAACCCGCTCGCGTGCGGAGTGCAGCGGTCGATCGTGCACAAACGATTCACGAACGATCAGCGGCTGGCGCGGATGAAATCGTCGACGACTTCGGCCAGCTCTTCGCCGCGGTCCTCTTGCAGGAAGTGGCCGGCGCCGCGGATGGTCGTGTGCGCGAAGTTGCGCGCGCCGGGGATCCTCGACTGCAAGATCTGATCGGCGCCGTGCGTGATCGGATCCTGATCACTGAACGCGGTGAGAAACGGCTTCTGCCAGCGCGACAGGATCTGCCACGCCGCGCGGTTGGGCGCGCTCGCCGGATCGTCCGGCGTCGACGGCACCAGCAGCGGAAACTGTCGCGCGCCCTCTTTGTAGCTTTCGTCGGGGAACGGCGCGTCGTAGGCGCCGACGACCGCGGGCGAGAGCGGCGTCGCGCAGCCGCGCGCGACGATCGAGCCGACCGGCAGCTCGGGCGCCTCCTGGCTGTACTTCTGCCAGGCGAAGAACGCCTTCGGCATCGGCTGATCGCCCGTCGGCAGGAACGTGTTGGCGGCGACCACGCGGGCGAAGCGCGGCTCCAATTCGGCGGCGAGCCGCAATCCGATCAGCCCGCCCCAGTCCTGGCACACCAGCGTGATCGCGTCGAGCTCGAGCCGGTGGATCACGCCGGCGATCCAGTCGACGTGGCGCTGGTACGTGTAGTCGGCGCGGCGCGGCGGCTTGTCGGAGCGGCCGAAGCCGACCAGGTCGGGCGCGATCACGCGGTGGCCGGCGGCGGCGAGCGGCGGGATCATCTTGCGGTAGAGGTAGCTCCACGACGGCTCGCCGTGCAGCAGCAGCACCGGCTCGGCCTCCGGCGGGCCCTCGTCGAGGTAGTGGATGCGCGCGCCGTCGACCTGCACGTAGCGCGGCGCGAAGGGGAAGTCGGGCAGATCGCGAAACCGCTCGTCCGGCGTGCGCAGCAGGTCCATCCACACGGGGTACGCCAAAGCGCGGCGCGGGGCAACCGCCGCCGCGGGAGTCCGGCGCTTGACAGTAACTTGGTAACCAAGTAGCGTAGCCCCGTGGCCCTCCCCTCCGCGCCGCTCTCCATCGAACCGATCGCACGCAGCCACGCCGCCGACGAGATCTTCGATCAGCTGGCCGCGGCGCTGCTCAAGGGCGACCTGCCGATCGGCGCCGCGCTGCCGCCCGAGCGCGTGCTGGCCGAGCGCTTCGGCGTCTCGCGCATCATCGCGCGCCAGGCGGTGCACAAGCTGGCGGAGATGGGGCTCGTGCGCGTGCGCCAGGGCGGCACCACGGTGGTGCTCGATCCCGAGCAGTCGTCGGACCTGCGCGTCATCGAGCTGATGTACCGGCTCGGCCCGTCGACGGCGGGCGACGTGCTCGACTTCACCGAGCGGCAGCTGCTCAACGGCGAGGTGCTGCTCCGAGTGGCGGCGCGCCGCGCCTCGCGCGCCGAGCTGGAGGCGATCGCCGCCATCGTCGAGGCCTACTGCGCGAGCGGCGCGGCCGAGGCGGAGCTGACCGCGTTCGAGGAGCGCTTCTGGCGGGCGGTGGCGCGCGCCGGCAAGAACCGCCTGTGCATCTTCGAGGTCAACTGGTGGTTCAAGCTGCTCGCCGAGCAGCCGCGCGCGCAGCACCCGATCGTCGCGCCGCCGCACATCCGCGTCGCCGTCCTGCGCGAGCTGGCGCGCCGCCTCATCGCCGGCGAGGACGCCGCCGGCTTCTACCTCAAGATGATCACCCCGATGATCGATCACGTCGAGCACACCGCCCGCACCAAACGGCCGAGGAGGAAAAGATGAAACGGATTTCACTTTTCGCGGAGAACCTGAAACCCATTTCACTTTTGCTCGCCGCCGCCCTCGCGCAGGCCTGCTCGTCGCCGCCCGCGTCCACCGGGCCGACGCCGTCGGTCGAATTCAAGATGGACGTGACGGTGCCGGCGGGCGGCGAGCTGCACGACTGCAAGTTCGTCACGATGCCGGCCGGCGGCGATCAGTACGTGATCGCGGCGCAGCACATGTACACGCCGGGCTCGCACCACCTGCTGCTGTTCCGTACCGATCTGTCGACGATCCCCGCGGGCGGCGATCAGATCCAGGACTGCTACGAGGGCGGCGGCGGCACCATCATGAGCCACGTGCGCGGCGTGGTGTACGGCTCGCAGGTGCCCCAGGGCTCGTTCACCATGCCCGCGGGCGTCGGCTTCAAGATGCAGTCGGAGGAGGTGCTGCTGCTCCAGGTGCACTACCTGAACGCGCAGCCGAACGCGGTCGACGCCCACGTCACCGTCGGGCTCGAGACCATCACCGACGCCGGCAAGATC
Organism: Polyangia bacterium; assembly: GCA_035652295.1. Taxonomy (GTDB): domain Bacteria; phylum Myxococcota_A; class Polyangia; order Palsa-1104; family Palsa-1104; genus DASREC01. Next base: position 5,690 of record DASREC010000022.1, on the reverse strand, counting down.
CAGAACCTCGCCGGCGTGCTGTTCTACTACGACCCGTTCATCGACGTGCCGCCGGCGAGCATGGCCAAGGCGGGCGCGCGCTGCACGCTGCCGAAGGACATCACGCTGCAGACCGTGTTCCCGCACTACCATGCGCGCGGCTACGGCTACCAGGCGTACCTCGACCTGCCCTCGCAGCCGCCGTCGGCGATGCCGTTCTACACGTCGACCGACTGGGAGCACCCCGCGAAGTGGGACGGCGGGCCGCTGGCGCTCGCCGCCGGCACCAAGATTCGCTTCTATTGCGACTACGACAACACCACCGGATCGGCCGAATACTTCCAGGGACAGAGCGCCGCCACGAATGAGATGTGCATGTTCACCGGCATGTACTACCCAGCGATGGACCAGGCGTCGGAGTATTGCATATCAAACTTCGACCAGTTCGGCGTCGGCGCCGCCACCTGCGCCGCCACCTCGTCGTGCATCCAGAGCTGTCCGCCCGGCTCGGCGCCGACCGGCCTCGGCTCGGCGAGCGGCTCGGCCGACGTGAGCCCGTGCTGGCAGAAGTGCCTGGTCGCGTCGTGCCCCGCCGCGTCGACGCCGCTGTTCGCGCAGCTCACGTGCATCGGCACCAACTGCTCGGCCGAGTGCAGCGGCTCGGGCTCGTCCTGCACCGCGTGCGCGATCCAGAAGTGCCCGAACGAAGTCACCGCCTGCCAGAACGCCGCCTGCAACTGAAGTCCGGCTTACCCTTGTCCGCCCCGTTGTTTCGAACCCCTCTATAGTAGTAGTCTGCGGGTTGGAGGTTCTTATGCGCGCGGTAAAACTTATCCTGGCGGTGGCCGTCCTTTCCGCGGTCGCTTCGATCCCCGCCTGCAGCTGCTCGGACAACGGGCGCCAGGGCCGCTTCGATCTCGGCGGCGACGGGATGATCACCATCGGCACCATCTCGGTCACGCCCGCCGACGTCACGCTCGACCTGACGCAGGGCGGAGCGCCGCAGTCGCAGGCGTTCACCGTGATCTTCCACGGGCCGAAGGCCGACTCCGACGTGACCGCGCTCAGCTCGTTCCTCCTCAGCGATCCGACGCTGGGCACGATGAACCAGAACACCTTCACCACCGGCCAGAACCACGGCGGCTCGTCGACGCTGACGGCCAACTACACGCCGCCCGCCGGCTCGACGCTCACCGGCTCGGCGACGATTCACGTCAAGGTGCACGGCAGCTTCCCGGGCAACTGCATGAACTGCCCGCCGTTCCCCGGCCCCACCGCGCCCGCCTGCCCCGCCGGCGCGGCCGCCACGATCGTCTATCCGCCCGACGGCGTGCTCCTGCCGCCGAACATGGAGACCATCGACGTGCAGTACACGCAGGGCACGGGCGACACCATGTTCGAGCTCGACTTCTCGAACCCCGCCACCGACGTGCAGGTGCAGGCCAAGTGCGTCCCGGTGAGCGACACGCGCGGCACCGCGGTGCCGAACGGCTGCAGCTTCCCGCTCGACGCGGCCACGTGGGACTTCATCGCCAAGTCGAACAAGGCGGGCGATCCGGTGACGCTGACGATCCGCGCCACCACCGACGGCACATGCGCGTCGCCGTCGTCGAACAACGTCAAGGTGTCGTTCGGCCAGGACGACGTGGTCGGCGGCATCTACTACTGGAAGTCGACGGTCACCGCGCAAGGCACCGGCGGCGAGATCTGGCGCAAGAGCTTCGGCGACACGATGCCCGAGGAGCTGATCTCGCCCTCGTCGGGCTCCGGCTTCTCCGCCACGTGCTACGGCTGCCACTTCCTCTCGCGCGACGGCCTGCGCATGACCATCAGCGCCGACGACTCCGACTCGGACGACGAGTACGAGGACGTGTCGATGGGCCTCGTCGACGTGGCGCAGAAGAAGTTCATCACCATGATCAGCTACGCGTCGGGCCAGGCGGCCGGCTTCCAGACCTTCAGCCCCGACCACTCGCTCTACCTCGCGTCGAACGGCAACGGCGACGGCTCGCGCACCGCCGGCGGCTTCGGCGGCGCGGGCATGACCAACCAGTTCTTCATCTTCAACGGCACCGACGGCACCGACGCCACGCCGCCCTCGGTCACCGTCGGCACGGCGATGCAGCGCCCGACGCAGCCCGACTGGTCGAACGACAACAAGTTCGTCGCCTTCGTCATGCCGACGCTCACCGGCTGGGGCGGCGGCGGATTCCGCCGGCCCGACGACACGCACGTCTACGGCGGCAGCATCTGGTCGATGCCCTACTCGGGCAACGGCATGTTCGGCGCGCCCGTCGAGATCGTGAAGTCGACCGGCGACAACAACTACTACCCGTCGGTGTCGCCGGACGGCCAACTGATCGCGTACAACCACGTCGATCACCAGACGACGTCGGCGCTCGACACCTGCACCAACGGCTTCTGCCCGAACGACAGCTTCTCGAACCCGAAGGCGCGCGTGTTCCTCATCGGCGCGTCGGGCACCGCGACGCCGGTCGATCTCGAATTGGCCAACGGCTCGCCGGCGGCGCAGCCGATCGACGTGTCGAACTCGTGGCCGCGCTGGACGCCGTTCGTGCAGAAGTACAAAGACGGCACGCTGCTGTGGATCACCTTCTCGTCGACGCGCGACTACGGCATCCGCGTGCGCAACCACGTGCAGGTCGGCGGCATGACGCAGATCCAGTGCTACCCGCCCGACTCGGCCGAGAACCCGAACGGCTCGCACGGCGATCCGTTCCCGGCCAACTGCCAGCAGCCGCAGATCTGGATGGCGGCGATCGACCTGTCGCAGACCGAGACCGGCAACGGCGGCGACCCGTCGTTCCCGGCGTTCTGGCTGCCGTTCCAGGACATCAAGACGCACAATCACGCGGCGCAGTGGACCGCGGCGATCGTGACCACGCCGCCGCCCGACGGCGGCATGTGCCTCTCGGGCAACGACGACTGCACCACCGCGCCGAACAACTGCTGCGTCGGCATCTGCGAAGCCAACGGCAGATGCGGCGTGCCGTAGTCGGCCGCACGCCCGCTTCGATCCCCGTCATCGGGCAAGGAACCTGGCACCTGGAGTCGGACGATCGCCGCCGCGCGATCGCCGCGCTCCGCCGCGGGCTCGACCTCGGGATGACGCACGTCGACACCGCCGAGATGTACGGCTCGGGCGGCGTCGAGGAGCTGGTGGGCGAGGCGATCGCCGGGCGGCGCGACGAGGTCTACCTCGCGTCGAAGGTGCTGCCGCGCAACGCCTCGCGCGCGGGGACGGTGCGCGCGTGCGAGCGCAGCTTGAAGCGGCTCGGCACCGATCGCCTCGATCTTTACCTGCTGCACTGGCCCGGGCCGCACCCGCTCGAGGAGACGATCGCCGCGTTCGAGGAGCTGCGCGCCGCGGGGAAGATCCGCGCGTACGGCGTATCGAACTTCGACGCGCCGCTGCTCGAGCGCGCGATCGCCATCGCCGGCGACGGCCGCATCGCGTGCAACCAGGTGCCGTATCACCTCGACGATCGCGAGATCGAGGGCGCGGTGCTGCCGCTGTGCGAGGCGCGCGGCGTGGCGCTGGTCGGCTACTCGCCGTTCGGCTCCGGCCAATTCCCCTCGTCCTCGGACGAGCGGGTGCGCGTGCTCGACGCGATCGCGCGCAAGCACGACGCGACGGCGCGCCAGGTGGCGCTCGCCTTCCTCACGCGCAAGCCGAGCCTGTTCGCCATCCCCAAATCCTCGACGGTCAAGCACGTCGCCGAGAACGCGCGCGCCGGCGACCTCGTCCTCGGCGCGTCCGAGATCGCGCGCATCGACGCCGCCTTCAGCTAAGCTTTAGCTGGTGAGCCTCCCCTACGTGATCGACTGGGACGCCGAGCGGCTCGCGCGCGCGCCCGAGACGCTGCACGGCCGCGCGCTGCCGCTCGATCGCCTGGCGCGCGCGATCGTGCGCAAGACCGATCCGGCGGTGGTGCTGCTCGCCGACTCGGGCACCGGCAAATCGAGCGTGGTGCAGACGCTCGGCAAGAAGGCGCTCGCCGGCGAGATCGCCGCGCTCGAGGACTGGCACTTCGCGCAGCTCGACGTGCCCGGCATCATGACCGACGTGGTGCTCGGCAAGATCGGCACCGCCGCGGTCGCCGACTCCATCAACAAAGTGGCGAAGCTCGAGAAGACGGTGCTGATCGTCGACGATCTGCACCTCCTGCACGGCCAGCCCGGCTACGGCGTGACGCCGATGGTGAACTGCATGATCGGCTGCCTGCGCCCGCTCTTGGCGCAGGGCGCGCTGCGCGTGGTGTTCACGACCATCCCGAAAGAGTTCGAGACCAAGCTGGCGGGCGATCCGATCTTCTCGCGCCGCACGTCGCTGCTCTACCTCGAGGAGCTGTCGGGCGAGCTCCTGCGCGCGGCCACGCGCGACGCGGCGCGCGCGCTCGAGACGCACCACCAGGTGAAGATCTCCGACGAGGCGATCGAGCAGGCGGTGCAGACCGCCGCCGATCGCGCGGTGGCGTACCGCCCGCCCGGCTCGGCGGTGCGCCTGCTCGACGACGCCTGCGCGCACGCGCTCGGCCGCGGCGAGTCGACGGTCGATCCCGCGCAGGTGAAGGAGGCTGCGCGCACGCACTCCGAAGCGGTGACGTCGTGGGATCGCCCGCGCCTGCGCGGCCTCGAGGCCGACCTGGAGAAGCGCGTGCTCGGCCAGCCGCAGGCGGTCAAGGCGGTCGCGCGCCGCATCCGCCTGACCAAGCTCGAGCTCGATCCCAAACCGCAGCGCCCCGACGGCGTGTTCCTCTTCATGGGCCCGTCGGGCGTCGGCAAGACCGAATTGGCGAAAGCGCTGGCGCAGTCGCTCTACGGCGATCTGTCGCGCCTCGTGCGCATCGACATGAGCGAGTACGCCGAGCAGCACGAGTACGCGAAGATGATCGGCTCGCCGCCCGGCTACCTCGGCTACGGCGAAGAGGGCCACCTGACCGGCCCGATCGCCAAGCTCGGTCACGCGGTGGTCCTGTTCGACGAGGTCGAAAAAGCGCACGAGAACTGCCACCGTCTCATGCTGCAGCTCTTCGACGAAGGCGTGCTCACCGACGGCAAGGGCCGGCGCGTCGACTTCTCGCAGTGCGTGATCATCATGACGTCGAACCTCGGGCGCGACCTGTGGGCCGACGAGAAGAACCCGCCCGGCTTCATGAGCGCGGTGGCGCCGTCGGAGCCGAGCGCCAAGGCGGTGCTCGACTTCCTGCTCAAGTCGCTGCCGTCGGAGTTCGTCAACCGCATCGACGACCTGGTCCCGTTCCGCACCTTCTCGCGCGCCGACATGGTGCCGATCGCGCAGAAGATGATGCGCGAAGAGGAGGAGCGCTGGAACCTGCGCGGCAAGAAGCTGCTCTACGACGAGAAGCTGATCGCGCTGCTCGTCGACACCGGCTATAACGCCCGGCTCGGCGCGCGCCACCTCGCGCGCAACCTCGAGCGCCTGGTCTCGCAGCCGCTCTCGGAGGCGGCGTGCCAGGACAACTGGCCCGAGGTGAACCGCGTGCGCCTGCACACCGGCGCCGACGCCGTCACGCTGGAATTGAATCCGCCGATGAGCGCCCCGCTCCCGCCGCCGACCAGCACCGCCGCCGCCGAGAGCTAGCCCCGCTCAGAGGCTGCAGCAGTGCGTGGTGTTGCAACACGTGCCGGTCGTGCACTGACCGCCCCTGCAGACGTTGTATCCGGTG
>DASREC010000021.1:0-2759 GCA_035652295.1 Polyangia bacterium | reverse complement strand
TTTTCGCCGGCGTTGAGGAGCGCTCCTCGCGTCTGCGCGAGGATGCCAGCGACGAATCGAGCGAAGCACGTGCCGCGCGCAGGACGCTGCGTAGCAGCGGCCGAGCACGGCGTATGCGAGCGTCCGGCGAAAAACGATCTGCACGCCCGCCCGCGGTTGCAGCGTGGGCCAACCGACTCGATCGGCTAGCGCGCCGGCGGCTCTCGCAGCAATTCGCGATCGGTCCACACGCCCTCGAGCACGCGCGCCCCGCCCAGCCACGGATGCCGCGCCCGCGCGCCGTCGGCGACCTCGAGCTGGATGCGCCCCTTCGCCAGGTCGACCGTCGCCCGCGCCAGGTCCGCCCACGCCAGCGTCACGTCCACGCTCTCGGGCAGCGCGAGCACCAGCCCGCGCGTGGTGCGAAAGCGGAGGATGGCGGTGGTGCGGCCATCCTCGTCGTCGAGCGGAATGCCGTCGAGGTCGAAGCGCAAGCGGCCCATGCCCGAATCTTAGCGCCTAGGTCGCCTCCTTGACGAGCTTGTTGTAGACGCCGAGCAGCAGCACCGTCGGCGCCCACTCGCCGATGAAGGCGGCGAGCTGCCGGCGCCCGGCGAGGAACGCGGCCAGCGCTCCGGCGATCGACGCGCCGGCCAGCCCGAGGAAGACCATCGATGGAATGCGCGCGGTCTGTTTCTCGACGGCGCGGGTGAGCGAGCCCTCTTCGCGAGTCAACATGTGACCTCCCACGCGAGAGCGATTCAAGCCGCGCGCCGTCAGATCTCGGGCGACGCCTCGACGTGAAACTCGTCCTCGTTCGCCGAATAGCTGGCGTGGATCAAGTTCGGCCGGCAGCAGACCGGGCAGTCCTCGACGTACTCCTGCTCCTCGCCGCCGCCGGGATCGGGCGCGGTGTCGACCTGCTCGCCGCAGTGCGGGCATGCGTAGAAGGCGCCCATGTCACCAGCGCGGCGGCGGCGGCGAGGGCGGCAGGCGCTCGGGCGCATCGGCGGCGGCGAACGCCATCACCGCGTAGGCCACCGCGTCGAGCGCCAGGTCGTGCGGATCGATCTTGTCGAAGGTGTCGCCCGCCGAGTGGTGCCAGTCGAAGTAGCTCGACATGTCCTGCAGCACGTCGACGATCGGCACGCCGGCCGATTGCAGCGGGCGCAGATCGGAGCCGCCCTGGTCGAGCACGCGCGGAGCGTCGAGCTGGAGCGCGGCCAGCGGCGCGGCCCACGCGGTCACCAGCGGCAGCGACGGCGCGGGCGTGGCGGCGGGCGCGACCACGGCGATCCCCGTCGGGCGGCCGGCGCCGCCGTCGGCCTCGAGCGCCGCTGCGTGCTGCGACAGCTCGGCCTTGTGCGCCTCGGCGTACGCGCGCGCGCCCGAGAGCCCGTTCTCCTCGTTCATGAACAGCACCACGCGCAGCGTGCGGCGCGCGCCACCGACGGCAGCCGTCAGCCGGCCGACCTCGAGCGCGATGGCGCAGCCGGCCGCGTCGTCGAGCGCGCCGGCGCCGAGATCCCACGAGTCGAGGTGCGCGCCGATGACGACGATCTCGCCGGGCTTCTCGCGTCCGGGGACTTCGCCGACGACGTTGGCCGACTCCACGTCGCTGGCCACGTGCGCGCCGAGCTCGAGCCGCACCTTGACCGCGCCCGACGCGAGCAAGCGGTGCAGGAGCTCGGCGTCCTCGGCCGCGAGCGCCGCGAACGGGATCTTCGCCACTTGATCGTCGTAGCGCGTGGCGCCGGTGTGCGGCAGCCGCCCGGGTCCGGTCCCCACCGAGCGGATCAGCGCCGCCACCGCGCCGACCTTCGCCGCCTCGACGGCGCCGCGCCCGCGCGCGCCCACCGCCGCGCCGTAGCCCTCGAAGCCGCGCGTGCGCTGCATGGGCTTGTTGAACAGCACGATCTTGCCGCGCGCGCGCTCGCCGATCGTCTTCAGCTCGTCGGGCGTCGCCACCTCGATCACCTCGGCGGTGAGCCCGCCCTTGGGCGTGCCGACCGATCCGCCGAGCGCCGCCGCGTGCAGCGGCAGCGACGCCGGCGCGACGATCTCCGCGCGCTCGTCGCCGCGCAGCCAGCGCGGGATCTTCACCGGCTCGCGGCGCACGTTCTTGAGCCCCGCCGCGCGCATGGTCGCGAGCGCCCACTCGACGGCGCGCTCGGCCGCCGCCGATCCCGCCAGCCGCTGCCCGATGCGATCCGACAGCGCCTGCGCGTCCGCGTACGCCTGCCCGTCGAGCAGCGCGCCGCCGGCGACGCGCGCCGCCGCCGAGTTCGGATCGAGCGGCGCCGCGCCCGCGAGACCGGCCAGCGCAGCGACGAGCACCCCGCTTCGAATGATCATTTGCGCGCGACTATAACGTCACTTGCCGAGCACGCGATCGATTTCGCCTTTGAACTTTTCGAACGGCTGCGCGCCCGAGAGCGAGGTGCCGTTGATGAAGAACGCCGGCGTGCCGCGGACGCCCGCCTCTTCGCCCGCGCGCTGGTTCTCCGCCACCGCGTCGGCGTACTTGCCGGTGTCGAGGCACTGATCGAACTTTTTCCCGTCGAGGCCGAGCTTCTTGGCCGCGCCTTTCAGATCGCCCGCGGCGAGCGACGCCTGGTTATCGAACATCCAGTCGTGCATCTCCCAGAACTTGCCCTGCTCCTCGGCGCAGTGCCCCGCCTCCGCCGCCTTCTGCGCGTGCTCGTGAAACGAGAGCGGGAAGTCGCGGAACACCAGCCGCACGCGCGTGCCGTAGGTCTTGACCACTTGATCCATCACCT
>DASREC010000020.1:0-5002 GCA_035652295.1 Polyangia bacterium | reverse complement strand
CACGCTCACCGGCCTGTTCGCCACCGAGGTGCTCGGCGCGATGATCGCCGCCTCGACGATCGCGCGCTGGTCTGAGGCGCCGGCGCGGCGGCGCGCGCTCACCGCCGGCGTGGTGCTGGCGCTCGGCGTGGCGATGGCGGCGGTGTACCTGGTGCCCGCGTGGATCGAGCGCTCGATCGTGCAGGTGCTCAGCATGACGGCGGGCGAGTACCAGACGAAGCGCAACTTCATCGCCGGCCGGCTGCTCGTCGAGGCGGGGCCGCTGTGCATCGGCCTGCCGGCGGCGATCGGCCTCTACGCGTCGCTCGTGGCGCTCGCGCGCGCGGAGACGCGGCGGCGCGCGAGCGAGCTCTTGCGCTGGTGGGCGCCGGCGATCGGCTTCGCGGCGCTCACGCTCGCGCCGGCGGCGATCGTCTGGCGCGCGGTGCCGCTCCAGGCGTACGTGCAGTTTCCGTGGCGGCTGCTCGGCTTCGCCGGCGCGTTCGCGGCGGCGGCGATCGGCGTGACCTGGGCGGCGGCGATCGCGCCGTCGCTGCGCGCGCCGTGGCGCTGGGCGCCGGCGCTGGCCGCGTCGATCGCCATCTTCGTCGCCGGGCGGCCCTACGGCAAATTGCCGCAGGCGATCGCCGCCGCCGACGTGCCCGAGACGCCGCGCGCGATCCAGGCGCTCGCCAAGAGCTCGACGGTGGTCGACGAGTACACGCCGGCGGCGGTGTTCCCGATCCCGCGCCGCCCGCGTCCGTTCGCCGCGCAGGTGGTCGACGGCCCCGCGCGCGTCACCGCCGTCTCCCGCGCGCTCACCGAGGAGCTGACCATCGACGCCGACGGTCCGGCCGAGCTGGACGTGGCGCGCTTCGACTTTCCCGGCTGGCGCGCGTCGACGGAGGAGGGGCCCGCGGCGGCGACGTTCGAGACGTCCATCAACGGCCTGATCCACGTGCGCGTGCCGCGCGCCGGCCACTATCGCGTGCGCGTGGCGTTCGGCTCCACGCCGCTGCGCGACGGAGCGGCGGCGCTCAGCCTGCTCGCGCTCCTCGGCTGCTGGCCGCTCCTGCGCCGCTTCACCCGCGGCTGACGGCTTGTGCCGGCCGCGCTCTGCGGCTAGGCTCCCGCGCATGGAATTGCAAGTGACCAAAGGTGACGTTCGGCTCCCGACTCCGACGACCATTCGCTGCACCGATCCGGCGACGCTGCAGCTGCTCGGCGAGATCCCGGTGGTCGCGCCCGAGGAGGTCCGCGAGCGCGTGCGCCGCGCGCGCGCCGCGCAGACGCAGTGGGCGGCGACGCGCTTCTCCGAGCGGCGGCGCGTGCTCGGGATGATCCTCGAGCACCTGCTCGATCACGCCGACGAGCTGTGCGATCTGATCGCGCGCGACTCGGGCAAGACGCGCGAGAACGCGCTCCTCGGCGAGATCTGGCCGATCTGCGAGAAGCTGCGCCACACCATCGCGCACGGCGAGCGCGACCTCGCTCCCGAACGCGTCTCGTCGGGCCTGCTTCTGCACAAGCGCGCGCGCATCGAGTATCGCCCGCTCGGCGTCATCGGCGTCATCTGCCCGTGGAACTTCCCGCTGCAGAACGTCCTCGGCCCGACGATCCCCGCGCTCATGGCCGGCAACGCGGTGGTGGTGAAAGTCTCGGAGTGGACCTCGTGGTCGCAGCCGCGCATCCAGCGCATCTTCGACGAGGCGCTCAACGCCGCCGGCTACTCGACCGATCTGGTGCAGCTCATCACCGGCTTCGGCGAGACCGGCGCGGCGCTGTGCTCGTCGGGCGCCGACAAGATCGTCTTCACCGGCTCGATGCCGAACGGCCGCCGCGTGGCCGCGCAGTGCGCCAAGACGCTCACGCCGGTGATCCTCGAGCTGGGCGGAAAAGATCCGATGATCGTGTGCGACGACGCCGCGATCGATCAGGCGGTGCACGCCGCGCTCGCCGGCACCTTCATCTCGTCGGGGCAGATGTGCCTCGCCGCCGAGCGCGTGCTGGTGTTCGACGCGGTCTACAACCAGTTCGTCGACGCGGTGGTCGAGGAGGCGCGCAAGCTCAAGCAGGGGCCGCCGCTCTCGGGCGATCTGGTCGACGTCGGCGCGATGACCATGCCGCACCAGGTGGAGATCGTCGAGCGGCTGGTCAAGGACGCGGTGGAGCAGGGCGCCGAGGTGCGCGTCGGCGGCAAGCGCGGCGGGCTCAAGGGGCAGTTCTTCGAGCCGACGGTGCTCACCGGCGTCGAGCCGCACATGGCGATCGCGCGCGAGGAGACGTTCGGGCCGGTGATGTGCATCTTCCGCGTGAAGTCGGAGGACGAGGCGATCCGCGTGGCCAACGACACCGAGTACGGGCTCGGCTCGACGGTGTTCACGCAGGACAAGCAGCGCGGGCGGCGCATCGCCGATCGATTGGTCGCGGGCTCGACGGTGGTGAACGACTTCGGGCTGGCGTACATGGCCAACGCGCTGCCGTTCGGCGGCGTGCGCGGCTCGGGCTACGGGCGCCTGAACGGCCGCGAGGGCATCCGCGCCATGTGCAACATCAAGTCGGTGATGGAGGACCGCTTCGCGCTGCACAAGCCGGTCAAGCTCTACCCGGTCAAGCTCGGCGACTTCGAGCGCACGCGCCACACCATCGAGCTGCTCTACCGCCGCTCGCCGCTCCAGCGCCTCGAGAGCGCGTTCGCCCTCGTCCGCACCCTCTTCCGCCGCTAATCGCTCGCTCCGATCGCGGCGCAATCTCGCGAGGCTTCCTTTTACGGGGAGGAAGATGAGAATTGGAGGAAGAGGAGCCAGAAAAGATATAGTTCAGAAATTCCGAACCAAATTTTTCTGACTCCTCCGTCCTCCATCCTCCCATCCTCCCCGTAAAAGGCAGCGTCGCGCGTTACCGCGAGCGCGCGGAGCGTGCGCGGCGCAGGGCGAACGCGAGGACGAGCGCGAAGAGCAGCGCGAGCGGGCCGAGATCGGTCCAGTCGGCGCCGGCGACCGAGACGCCGCAGCCCGACGGCTTGGTCTTGCCCGTCGACGCGTCGTCGGTCGTCGCCGAGAGATCGTCGGGCGCCACCGCGAGATCGGCCGGCACCGCCATGTCGTCGCACGCGCCGTTCTCGTCGGTCATGCCGTTGCAGTCGTTGTCGAGCCCGTCGCAGATCTCCGCCGACGCGACGCACGGCTTGGAGTTCGAGACGTTGAAGGTCTGCGACGCCATCACCACGAACGGCCCCTTGCCGTGGTTCTGCCAGATGGTGGTGATGTCCTGCCCGCGCTGGTTGCTGGTATTCGTTTGCCGCAGGAAATCGACATATTCTTTGGAGGTCGTTTGATATACCAAACGCACCATGATTTGAACGTCGCCGGTGGCGAATGACGGAATCGGCACCGAATAATTGGTATCGTCGTAATTGACCAGGTGGCCGCTCCCGTCGGTGGGATACACCGCGCCCACGGGCTGCATTTCATTGTAATTGGCAATCGTAGTGTCAAAGCCGAGCGGCGGAATGCGATTGTCCTTCCAAACGATTTGATTGGCGGCGAAATGAAACTCGGGCGGATTGGGCGCCGACGTCCGGCCGGCGATCGACAGCTCGACCTCGTAGACCTTGGCCTGCGCGTCGCGCGTGAGCACGCCGCTCGTGTCGTCGTACGCGCCCGATTGGAAGAACGGGTTGGCCGCCGGCAGCGTCTGCGACGGCACCGACGCGATCACTTGCAGCCACATGCGCCGCCCCTCGGGATAGCCGGTCGGCAGCTTGTGGCCGGTCTGATTGGTGATGCGCACGCTGAACGGGATCGATCCGCCCGACGGCGCCGACGCCGGTTGGCCGCTCACCGTCACCAGCGCCGCGCGCCCGAGCGTCGCCGTCGCCGCCTGCGCGACCTCCATATAGGCGGCCTGCCGATCGACTCCATTAATGAGGTTGTAGAACCACGCCGGATCGCCGCCGCCGCCCGCCTGCGGCGCCATCACGTTGGCGAACACCGTCGGCAGCCACCAGTTGCCGCCGGTGAACTCGTGCTGCGGCACCGCCGTGCGATTGAGCGACTGCTGGCTGGGAATGCACACCGGTCCGTTGTTCTGCGCCGGCATGTGGCAATCCTGGCAGAGCTTGAACGCCGGATCGGCCGCCCGCCCCAGCGCCGACGCCTTCCACTCGGAGAACGTGCGCTCGATGGGCATCTTGAAGCCCTGGTCGGCGCCCGCCGTCGACAAACGATCGAGCAGCGGGTTGGTCACGTCGTGGCACTGCCCGCAAAAATCGGCGCGCGTGTGAAAGTCCGATTGCGCGAACGGGTGCGGGTGCGGCGAGCCGGGCGCGTTGCACGTCGACGGATCGTTTTGATCGGTGCAGTTGGCGTAGAGCTGCGCGTAGGGGCCGGCGCGCACGCTGCGCGGCGTGTTCCAGCCGGTGAGCTGCTGCGAGTCGGCGCGCATCGAGTAGTTGCCGCCGAATTGATTCTTGAACGGCGTCGGATCGGTTTGATTGTTCTGCATGCGGTGGCACGCGGCGCACGAGACGCCCTCGGCGTCGTCGTACGGATCGTGCGGCACGCCGCCGTCGCCGACCACCACGTTCTGCTCGTTGGGCTCGTCGGCGTGGCTCTTGGGATCGAACGGGTGGCCCTGAAACGCCGCCTGCGCCGCCGCGCGATCGTCGAACGCGATCAAGCAATAGCCGTTGGCCACGCGATCGGGCGTCTCCTGACAATAGTCGAGGCACGCGGTGAGCGAGCCGGGCGCGTAGTTGTTGCACGGATAGTTGTTCGGCCCCGGGCTCGCGGGATTCGGCATCGTGTGGCCGGCGAGATAGCCGGCCGGCGAGTGGCAGCGCAGGCAGTAGTCGCCGCCGATGCCGGGCACGTCCTGGTTGGCGATCGCCAGCGCCGCGTACATCAGCGGATCGCGCGCGGCGTTGGCCATCATGGTGCCCTTCCACATCACGCCCGGCGACGTCGAGGTCGGCCCGGCGAGACCGAAGTCGTGGCACTCGACGCAGTAGGAGGCGCGCTCG
>DASREC010000019.1:0-14213 GCA_035652295.1 Polyangia bacterium | reverse complement strand
GCGGTGCCGGCGCGATAGCCGAGCTGCGCGTCGAGAAACCCGAGCGTGCCGGCGGAGTCGAAGCGCCGCGCGCCCTCCTGCGCCGCGACGGCGACCGGCGGCTTCGAGCGCGCGCGCCACGCCAGCGCCGCGATCGCCGCGAGCGCGAACGCGCCGGCGAGCAGCGCCAGCGGGCGCGCCACCGCGCGGCGCGGCGCCGCCGGCGACGGACGCGCGGCCAGCAGCTTCTTGGCGATGCGCGTGCGCGCGGTGTCGCTGAGCGCCGGCGGCTGCCACGTGCGCAGCGCGCCCGCGGTCTCCATGCGCGCGCGCTCGCGGCGGCACTTCGCGCACGCCGCGAGATGCTGATCGAGCTGGAACAGCGCCGCCTCGCCCGCGGCGCCGCGCAGGTGCTCGACGAGAAGCGAACGCGCCCGACGGCACGAGATCATCGCTCACCTCGCGAGTCGAGCAGCGCGTCGACGTGCTCCGACAGGCGCGCGTCCGAGTCGAGCAGCTTGCGCAGCTCGCGGCGCGCGAAGAACACGCGCGAGCGCGTCGCCGTCTGGCTGGCGCCCATCAGCACCGCCACCTCTTCGATCGAGTGGCCTTCGATGACGTAGAGCAGGAGCGCGATGCGCTTCTTCGGCTTGATGCGATCGAGCAGCGCGTGCAGCTCGGGCGCGAGGCGCTGCTCGTCGAGCAGCCGGTCGTGCGTCGGATCGCCGCCGAGCGCCTCCTCCGGCACGAGGTCGAGCGGCACGTGACGCCGCACGCGGCCCGCGCGCAAATAATGTTGGCCCACGTGCGCCGCGATGCTGAGCAGCCACGTCTTGAAGCTGGCCTCGCCGCGAAAGCGCGCCAGCGCCGAGATCGCCTCGAGGAACACCGTCTGCACCAGGTCCTCGAGATCGACCACCGGCCCGACGAGCCGCCCGAGCACGCGCTCGACCAGGCGCGCGTGGGTGCGGAACAGCTCCTCGATCGCCTCGCGATCGCCCGCGCGGCAGCCGGCCAAGACCTCCAGGCTGGGCTCGTCGACCGGCGTGGCGCGTGAGGACAGGCGGCTCATCTGCTCCTTTATATGTGCCCCGGCGGGCGGTTTTGATGAAAAGTATTTTGTCAGGGGATCGAGACCAGCACGCCGGCGGTGAAGTTGAACTGCACCCAGCCGAGGTCGGTGGTGCGGCCGGGGCCGGCGCCGAACTCGAGGCGCGGCACCAGGGCCTCGGCGCCGACGGCGGCGACGGCGGCGAAGTGGCGCGAGAACAGCCACGCGAATTCGCCGAGCGCGCCGAGGCCGGCGGAGTAGCGGCGGGCGGCGCCGGCGCGGCCGGCGGGCGACACCGCGTTGGCGTCGACGATCTGCAGGCTGACGCGCGGTCCGACCGAGAGCTGCCAGCGCGGGCGGCGCAGGCGATACGCGACGCCGGCGCCGACGGGCCAGACACGCGCGGCCACCGAGCTGCCGTCGAAGATCGCGGACGGCTCGGTGGTGAACGCGGCGTCGGCGAACGCGGCCAGCGGCAGGCGGCTGAAGGGAACGGCGAAACGCAGCGTCAGTCCGTGGCGCACCCAGGCGATCGCGGTCGGGAGGGTGGCGCCGTAGGCGACGGTGGCTTCGACCCAGGCGCGGCGCGGCGCGCGAGCCGGCGGAGCGGCGCGCACGGCGGTCGTGGCCTTGCGCGACTCGGCGCGCGGCGTCTCCGTCGACGGCGGCGGTGCGGGCGCGGGCGGCGCGGGCTCGACGGCGCGCGCGGGATTTTCGAGCGGCGCGTCGTCGGGCGCGGCGGAGGGCGGCTCGACGGGCCGCTGCGCGACGGGCGGCGTCGCGGCGGGCGGCGGCGCGATCGGCGGCGGCGGAGTCTCGGGCGAAACCGACCACGTGCTCTCGTCGGGGCGCGCCGACAGCAGCGCGCGGACCTTGAGCGCCGCCGTGCGCGCGGCTAATAAAGGATCATCCGGCTCGACCGGCGTCTCGCGCAATTCGAGCGTCGCCACCCGGAGCGCGTAGAGCACCGGCGCCGCGCCGCGCTCGCCGAACCACACGACCACCTCCGCGCCCGCGCGCCGCCCCTCGTCCGCCACCCGCTCGAGCTCGCGCACGTCCGCGGTCGCCGGCGCCGCGCCGCCGAGCCGCACCGCGCGCCCGACGTCGCGCATGTAGATGCGCAGCGCGTCGACCAGCACCACCTCGCGTCCGCGGTCGCGCGCGCTCGACAGCACGACCAGCCCGCGCGGCTCGGCCGTCGCACCCGCCGGCCACGCCAACACGGCCGCGCACAGCAGCCACCGCATCGAACATGTCTAGCACACCCGTTTTCATCAATTGTGCGCATCGAGGCACTAGGTATGAAGACCCGCGACCCGAGAGGGCTCATGCACGACGGCGAACGATACGAAGTGATTCCCTCCCGCGCGGCGGCGGAGTTCCGGCGGCTGCCGCATCCGGCGCGCAACATCCTCAAGCTGTGCGACGGCGTGCGGCCGCGCGAGGCGATCTTCGCGTCGAGCCCGCTGCCGGCCGAGACCACCGAGCAGGTGCTCAGGCGGCTGCTCGCGCTCGGCGTGTTGTCGCTGCGCGGCGGCGCGCGCCCGTCGCCGCCGCTCGCCATCGCGCCGGCGTCAGCGCCCGCGCTCGCGCCATCGCCGTCGCCATCGCCGCCTGCGCCGAGCGACTTCAGCGACGACGAGGAGCGCTTCTTCGCCAGCTCGATCGAGCACCTGATCGAAAACGACTGAGACGTCCACGGAGGATCCGAGTGCGCTCCACGATATTCCTGCTCGCGCTGATGGCCGGCCTCCCCGGCTGCGGCCGCAACTCGCTCGACGGCATCGACACCACCGACGACATGAACGCCACCGATGACATGTCGACCTGCGCCACCGGCACCTCGTGCAGCGGCGCCTGCGTCGACACCGCGAGCGATCCGAAGAACTGCGGCTCGTGCGGCCACGACTGCGGCGCGCAGGTGTGCTCGAACGGCCAGTGCGCCGCGACGTGCGCTCGCGGCCTCACCGACTGCGGCGGCGCGTGCATCGACGTCGCGACCGATCCGCAGAACTGCGGCAAGTGCGGCGCCGTCTGCGCCGGCACCTGCGCCGACGGCATGTGCGGCATGGGCGGCTGTCCCAACGGGCTCACCGACTGCAACGGCTCGTGCGTCGACCTGTCGAGCGACCGCCGCAACTGCGGCCAGTGCGGCATGCGCTGCGGCTTCGGCTCGATGTGCGCCTTCGGCATGTGCGGCATGATGGGCTGCCCGCCCGGCCTCACCGACTGCAACGGCGCGTGCGTCGACACCGACAACGATCCGCGCAACTGCGGCCAGTGCCGCAACCGCTGCGGCATGGGCAACACCTGCGCGTTCGGCATGTGCGGCTCGAGCACGTGCCCCGGCTCGCTCTCGAACTGCAACGGCGCGTGCGTCGACGAGACGTCCGATCCGCAGCACTGCGGCGACTGCGCCACGGTGTGCGGGCCGGGCCAGGTGTGCTCGAGCTCGGCGTGCACGTCGCAGTGCGCGAGCAACCAAACGGTGTGCGGCAACTCGTGCGTCGACACCAGCAGCGACGGGCTCAACTGCGGCGGCTGCGGCATCGTGTGCCGCGGCGGAACCTTCTGCGTCGGCGGCACGTGCGGCTGCGCGCCCGGCGAGCAGCGCTGCAACAACGTCTGCACCGACACCACCAGCGATCCCGCCCACTGCGGCAGCTGCACCACCACGTGCGGCGCGATGCAGGTGTGCTCGCTCTCGATGTGCACCGTCTCGTGCGACGCCGGCCTCACCAACTGCTCGAACGCGTGCGTCGATCTGCAGACGAACCCGTTCAACTGCGGCCAGTGCGGCAACCAGTGCGCCATCGGCGCGACCTGCGTCGCCGGCGCGTGCGTGTGCGAGGCGGGCCTGGTGAGCTGCACGCCGGGCGCCTGCAACGATCTGCAGACCGACGCGCGCAACTGCGGCCAGTGCGGCAACGCGTGCCAGCGCGGACACCAGTGCGTCAACGGCGTCTGCGACAACATGTGCCCGACGGGCCAGACCATGTGCTCGTTCGGCGGGCCCGGCGGCGGCGGCTCGGTCTGCGCCGATCTGCAGACCAGCGCGCGCAACTGCGGCATGTGCGGCAACTCGTGCGCGCAGGGCGCCACCTGCACCGCCGGCGTCTGCGCGTGCCCGACGGGACAGACCGAGTGCATGGGCGGCTTCGGCGGCTCGGCCTGCGTCGACTTGCAGACGAGCGCGGGCAACTGCGGCATGTGCGGGCAGCGCTGCACCATGGGCCAGGTCTGCGACAAGGGCTCGTGCGAGCCGGGCTGCGATCCGGGGCTCGCGCTGTGCGGCAACTCGTGCGTCGATCTGTCGAGCGACAAACAGCACTGCGGATTCTGCAGCGGCGTGTGCGGCGGCAACCTGGTGTGCGTGAACAGCTCGTGCGCCTGCCCGTCGGGCACCACCAACTGCGCCGGCGTGTGCGCCGATCTCCAGACGTCGAACGCCAACTGCGGCGGTTGCGGCACCGCGTGCGTCAACGGCCAGGGCTGCGTCGCCGGTCACTGCCAGTAGATGAGACTCCTACTCGTTGTGTCGTTGATGACGCCGGCGCTGGCGCTCGCACAGCCTGCCGACGATCCGGGAATGGGCGAGCCCGCGCCGAGACCGCCCGCGGTTGCGCCGCCTGTCGCCGCGCCTCCGCCTCCGCCACCGCGCGCGCTGCCGCCTCCTCCGCCGCCGCCGCCGATCGTCCCCGAGGTGCAAGAGCACACCGACGAAAAGATCACGTTCGTCGACGAGCCGGCCGCAAGCGGCGCGCCGGCGCAATCGGGTGACCTCTACGATCGCGTCGCCGCGCCGTCGCTGTACGGACCGGTCGGCCTGTTTCGCACGCTCACCGGCGACTCGGGCGCGCAGGGCCATTTCCGCATCGGCCTGCACGTCGGCGGCTTTCAGCAGGACGACTTCCTCGTCGCGTCGAACGGCTCCGCCAAGGGCGACACCAACGGCCACTTCAACGGCGATCTCACCATCGGCTACACGCCGTGGAAATACCTCGAGGCGTACCTCGGCATCTTCAACTCGTCGAACCACAACACGCGCAACGACGCCGGGCGCACCGATCCGGCGGTGATCCTCGCGCTCGGCGACTTCGCGTTCGGCTTGAAGGGCCGCTACCCGGTGACCAGGTTCCTCGACGTCGCGCTGCACCTCGGCGTGCGCTTCACCACCGCGGTCAACGGCCTCAGCCTCGACGGCGACTCCACCAACTTCGCCGCCGACGCGATCGCCAGCCTCGACCTGCGGCATTTTGCCGCAACCAAGAAAGTGCCGCTGCGCTTCCACTTCAACCTCGGCTACTACCTCGACAACTCGATCAAGCTCCTGCCCGCCGGCCAATGCTCCACCTCGACGGGAAACGATCCGTGCATCCGCTCGCGCGTGGTCGAGACGTTCGCCTACGGCATCGGCTCGAGCCGCTTTCGCATCTCGCTCGCGGCCGACGCGCCGGTGGCGTTCACCGCATGGGGCATCCAGCCGTTCGTCGAGTACCACGTCGACGCGTCGCTCGGCGACGGCGACCAGGTGCTGCTCAAGGCGCTCAAAGGCTCGGTCGCCGGCGATCGGCTGACCGGCAACATCCAGCAGTTCGTCACGCTCGGGCTGCGCGCGCGGCCGGTCGCGGGGCTGATCCTCGACGCGGGCATCGACGTCGGCGCCGAGAGCCCCGGCTTTCAATACGGCCCGCCGGTGCCGCAGTGGAACCTGACGTTCGGCGCGGCGTACGCCTACGATCCCGTCGGGCAGGCGAAGCCGAAGACCAAGGTCGTGACCAAGACGATCACGCGCGAGATCAGCCGCGGGCCGGTGACCGGCAAGGTGCGCGGCATCGTGCGCGACGCGGCGACCAAGAAGCCGCTCGGCGGCGCGACGGTGCGTTACCTGAACCGCCGCGAAAATCCGCAGCTCAGCGCCGACGACGGCACGTTCACCTCGTACGGCTTCTCGCCCGGGCTGGTGGTCGTCGAGGTCTCGCGCGACGACTACAATTCGATGCGCGTCGAAACGACCGCGTCGGCCGATCGCGAGACGCCGATCGAGGCGCTGCTCACCGCCAAGCCGCCGCAGAACGGCACGCTGCGCGGCAAGATCACCGACGACGCCGGCCTGCCGGTCGCCGCCGCCGTGCGCCTCACGCCCGCCGCCGGCGGCAACGCCGTCGACGCCGATCTCGAGGCGCCGGGCGTGTTCAGCGCGCGGCTGCCGGGCGGCGACTACTCGATGGAGGTGACCGCGCCCAATCATCTCGCCAAGCAGCGGACGATCACGATCAGCGCGGGGCAGCTCCAGACCGTCGAGATCGTGCTGCACAAGAAGCCGGCGACCTCGCACGTGGCGCTCACCAAGAACGAGATCGCCATCAAGGGGACGATCCACTTCGGCACCAACAACGCCGAGATCAAACCCGACGGCGAGCAGCTCCTCGACGAGGTGGTGGACGTGATGGTGAAGAACCCGCAGCTTCGCAAGATCCGCGTCGAGGGCCACACCGACAATCGCGGCGACGCGGAGCTGAACCTGGCGCTGTCGAAGGCGCGCGCGGCGGCGGTGGTGCAGTACCTGGTGAAGCAGGGCGTCGATCCGGCGCGGCTGCAGTCGGAGGGCTACGGCGCGACGCAGCCGCTGGTGCCGAATTTGACGCCGGCCAACCGCGCCAAGAATCGGCGCGTGACGTTCCGGATCCTCGACGGGGGCGCGCCGTGAGCGCGACGCTGCCGCCGCTCGAGAGCGTGCTCGAGGTCGACTACGGGCGGCCGTTCGCGGCGATTCCCGACGAGGTGGGCGCGATCCTGCCGCTGTTCGATGGGCAGCGCACGCTGCGCGACGTGATCGACGACTGCCGGTTTCCCGAGCCGGAGGCGCGCGCCATCGTCGCGCGGCTGTACGCCGACGGAGTGCTGCACGCGCCCGACGGCGAGGAAGACGACGCGGCGGCGCCCGAGCTCGGCGCATGGCTGGCCGATGCGGCGGGCGAGCGTCCGCATGCGCGCGCGCGGCAATTCGCGATCGGCGCGATCGGCGTGACGCTCGCCGTCGCCGCGATCGCGATGGTTCGCGGCGCGCACAAAGACGCGTGGCGCCCGCTCGCGCCCGCCGCCGTCATCGCGCCCCCAACCGACAAACTCCCGCCGGCCGAAAAAACCGCCGCGCCCGTCGACAAAACCGCCGCCGTCGAGAAAACCGCCGCCGTCGAGAAAACCGCCGCGCCCGTCGAGAAAGTTGCAGCCGTCGAGAAAGTTGCAGCCGTCGAGAAAGCCGCCGTGCCTGCCGAGAAAGTTGGGGCGGCGATTGAAATGGATGCGCACGAGAACGTCGCGGCCGTGGACAAGTCGGCGCCGGCGATCGCGCCGCCGGCGCAGGACGATCGCGCGCTGGTCGCGCTGGCGCAGCGTCAGCTCGACCGCGGCGCCGCGCAAAAAGCGCTGGCCCTCGCCCGCCAGGCCGCCGACGCCAATCCGAAGAACGCCGACGCATGGCTGATCACCGGCGCCGCGCAGCAGCAGCTCGGCCGCGAGCACGACGCCAAGACGGCCTACGCCCGCTACCTCGAGCTCGCGCCCAACGGATCGTTCGCGCGCGAGATCCGCTCGATCGTGCGCACGCTCCAGTAGACCGCTTCACGTAGCCACGAGCGTCTAGCGGCGGGGCCGGCGGCGGCGCATTCGTGCGAAGGGGGGATGACGCACGAATGCGCGCGCCGGCCGCGCCTGATCAATCACAGAGCCCGAGCGTGCGCGCGTGGCTCTCGACCGCCGCCTGCGCGTCGGCGAGCGCCACGAAAAATCCCATCGAGCGATCACGCACCACCGCCTCCAGCAGCCCGCGCGGTCCCTGCCGCACCATGCCGATCGCGAACAGGATGGTGGTGCCGTCGCCGAGCGAGATCCACCTCGGCGCGCGCCGCGGCCGCGTTTGCAAGAGTGCCATGTCCGTGTTGTGCCGCGAGCCGCGTTTCTGTTGAACGATCGCACGAAAATTGCGCAGCGCCGCCGGCCGGCGGTCGAGCCGGCTGGTCCGCGCCGCGCCGATTGCGGCAAATTGCCGCAGCCGTGCTACTTCGGGGTGGGGGTGCTGCCGCTGCCGCCCTTCTTGGACTTCCTGGCCTCGGGCGATTTCTTGTCCGGCTTCTCGGCCGGCGCCGCTTCGTTCTTCTTGTCGTCGCCGGCATACGCGGGAACGCCGAGCGCGGTGAGCGCGAACGCCGCCAGCACGCCGAGCAAAACCTTCTTCATGTCGGGCCTCCTCGACCGCCGATGATACTCCACGCCGGCCGCGAGCGTCAGTCGCCGCCGCCGCCGCCGTCCTCGATCGTCGACGAGAGATCGAGGTTGGCGTCGAAGCAGTGCCACGTCGGCCCGTCGCACACGCACAGCGTGTTGGGATCGTAGAGGCAGCGCAGCGTCATGTCCGAGCACGTGCCGCTCGGCTGATCGGGCGGGCAGCAGCCGGCGAGCGTGCCGCTGCACGACACCTGCCCCCCGGTGCACTCGTACGCCGCCCAGACGTCGAACGATCGATACAGGCACAGCTGCTGCCCGTCGGTGCACGCCGAGCCGCGCTTGGGCGTCGGCTTGCACACCGGGTCGCAGCAGTCGTCTTCGAAGCACTGCAGCGGGCACAGGTTCATGCCGTCGTAGGTGCAGGTGCCGAGGGCGACGGCGAGCGCCGCCAGGAGGAGCGCGCGCGGGACGGCTGCGGTCGGGCGTTGCATGGAGCGCCATGATACCGGAGACTGGGGCGATGGCTATGCGAGCGTTCGTCCTCTTCGCCGGGCTGCTGGCCGCCGCCGCGCTCGGCGCCTGCAATCCCAACTCGACCAACTGCCTGCCCGCGCTGCCCGCCCCGGCGCGCTGCCCGCCGGGCGTGTTCATCGATCCGTCGCGCGGCGATCCGACGTGCACCGACAGCACGACCGGCGAGCCGATCTGCCGCGGCGCCGCCAGCACCTGCTACATCTGCGACGGCCCGCGCTTCACCGACGGCTGCTACGCCTCGAGCGTCGGCACGTACGAGTGCGTGCACCACTGCTCCAAATGCTAGCTGCGGCAAAATGCCGCATGGCGAGGATCGCGCGGCCGGCGCTGCGGCTGGCGGCTGCCGCGGACCGGGCGGCGCGGTCGAGCCGAAGGACGCGCGCCGGCGACGGCTCGCAGTGCGGCTTCGCGCCGAACGGCGGCTGCCAGTGCCCCTCGCCGCCGGTGCCGCGATGAGCGGCGAGGCCGGCTGGCGCGTCACCTCGCCGCGCTTCTCGCTGGTGATCCTGAGCGGCCAGCCGGTGTGGGACGCGCGCGCGGCGTCCTCCGTCGAGCAGCGGCTCGAGCAGACCTACCGCGCGCGCATCGCCGCCGTCGAGGAGCTGGTCGAAGCGGCGCGCGCCGAGCTGGCGATCGCCGACTTCGATCCGAACGCGGCTGCGCAGCCGCCGCGCGAGCGCGTGGTGGTGCACGCGCGCGCCGTCGAGACGGGCGAGGGATTCAACCTGCTCATGCACGTCACCGCGCCGCCGCGCCGCGAACGGCTCGACGAGCTGGCGCGCGCGATCGGCGAGCTGCTGTTTCCCGGCGCGCGGCTCACCGTCCGCTGAGCGGCGTCAGGCGGCGGTGCGCAGCGGCGGAGCGAGCGGCGACGGCGTCATGTAGATGCCGTGCTTGGGGCGCAGCGTCAGCAGCGGCAACAGCTCGATGCTCTGCCCGGGCACGAGCGCCAGGCGAAAGCGCTGCGCCAGCGTCGCCAGCATGAGCTGCGCCTCCAGGAGCGCGAAGGTGTTGCCGATGCACTGGCGCGGCCCGCCGATGAACGGAAAGTACGCGTAGCGCGGCAGCTCCGCGGCGCCGCGCGCGAACCGCTCGGGGCGAAACGCCTCGGGCTCGCTCCACAGCGACGGCGCGCGCTGCACCACCCACGGGCTCACGAGAACGTACGTGCCCTTCGGCATGCGGTAGCCGTCGATCACGTCGTCGGCGGCGACGCTGCGATCCATCGCCCACACCGGCGGGTACAGGCGCAGCGTCTCGTCGATCACCTGGCGCGTGTACGCCAGCTTCTCGACGTCGGCGAGCCCGGGCGCGCGGCCGCCGAGCACGCGCTCCAGCTCCTCGTGCAGCCGGCGCTCGGCCTCCGGATGCTGCGACAACAAATAGAACGCCCACGTGAGCGCCACCGCGGTGGTCTCGTGGCCGGCGAGCAGGATCGTCGTCACCTCGTCGCGCAGCTGGCGGTCGGTCATCCCAGCGCCGCTCTCCTCGTCGCGCGCGTGCATCAGCATCGACAGCAGATCGCCGCCGTCGTCGCCGCTGGCGCGCCGTCGCGCGATGATGCGAAAGACCGTCTCGTCGAGCTCGGCCAGCGCGGCGCGGTAGCGGCGGTTGGCGCGCGTCGGCACCCACGACGGCATCGGCATGAGCTTGTTCAGGCGATCGGAGATGATCTCGTTGAGCACCGGAAACGCGCGCGCCACCCGCTCGCCGTCTTCGCCCACGTCGCCGCCGAGCAGCGTCTCGCACACGACGGTGAGCGTGGCGCGCGTCAGGTCGGCGGAGATCTCGACGTGCTCGCCGCGCTCGGCCGGCGCCTGCCAGCGATCGCCGAGCGCCGTGGCCGCGCGCACCATCGCGTCGGCGAACCCGACGATGCGCTCGCGGTGAAACGCCGGCTGCGCGATGCGCCGCTGCCGCAGCCAGAAGTCGCCGTCGCTCACCACCAGCCCGAGGCCGAGCAGCCCGCGCAGCCGCGAGTACGACATCGTCTGCTTGCCGTAGACGCGCGGGTTCTGGAACACGTGCTTGATGTGCTCCGGATTATTGAGCTGCTGAATGCGGTACGGACCGAAGCGCATGCGCACCACGTCGCCGAGGCGGCCGCACGCGGTGAGCGCCTCGAGCGGGCGCTCGGCGAACTCGTGCCCCATGCCCCACAGCCAGTGGCCTTTGAGCTCGACGGGAAGGCGCGTGGCGTCGCTCATGGCTCCTGATATCCGGTAGTCGCGGCCCGCGCGCAAGGGGCGCGCTCGCCGTGATACGCTGGAGCCGAGGGGAATGTCGTGCTGACTTCACTGCGCGCGCTGCTGGTGCTCTACGTCGTGGTGCTGGCGCACGTCGTCATCGGCAAGCTGGTGATGACGGCCGGCCCGTCGTCGATGGCGTGGATCAATTTGAGCGAGGGCATCGGCGTCGCCGAGTCGATAGCGGCGGTGGTGGCGCTCGGGTGGCTGTTCCGCGCGCGCCGCGGCGCCGCGGGCGCGGAGATGCTGCAAGCGGCGCTGGTGTTGGCGGTGCTGCAGCTCGTGCTCGACCTCGTGCTCGCGTGGCGCCTGCACGTGGCGCAGGCCTCGGACTCGTCGCTGTGGCTGGAGGCGGTGCTGCCGACCTGCGTGGCGCACGCGGCCGATCTGTTCCTGTGGCTCGCGCTCTTGCCGATCGCCGACGAGGTGCGCGCGCCGCGCGGCGGGTTGAGCGGGCCGTTCTTCGCGCTGCTCGGGATCCGCTTCGCGCTGTGGATGACGCGCTCGCTGTTCTCGCTGCAGCTGTTCGTGGCGCTCGGCGACGCGCAGGCGCGCACGTACCTGCAGGCGATGTCGTACCTGTCGCTGGCGCTCAGCGTCGCGCTCAACGGGTTGATGGTGCTGCTGCTCGCGCGCATCGTGGCGCGCGCGTCGACGGGCGATTGGGTGGCGGCGGGCGCGCCGGCGGAGGCGCAGGCGCTCGACGGCGGCGGGCGCGGCATGGGGCGCGATCTCACGGTCGGCGCGATCTGGCTCGGCGTCGGCGTGGCGGTCACCGCGGCGTCGTTCGCCGCCAGCGCGGGCGGCGGCGGGCGCTTCATCGTCGCCTACGGCGCGATCATCGTCGGCCTCGCGCGCATCGTGCGCGGGCTGACGCGCCGCTCGTAGATCACCGCGGCGGCTTGACGGCGCAGCGGTGGCGCACGCACGCCGGCGCGACGGAGGCGGCGTGGCAATCGCCCTCGAAGCAGGCCGGCCGCGTGCGCGCCGCCGCGCAGCGCTTCTCCTCGTCGAGGAGCTGCAAGCGCGTCACCACGCGCGCGCCGCACAGGTGGCAGCACGCGGCGTCGTTCATCGTCTGCACGCACTCGTCGTCGCGGTCGCAGCGATCGCGTCGGCGCGACGCCCGGTCGACGCAGCCGCCGCCGACGCACGCGGGCACCACGCGGCGCGGCGGCTCGCGGCACACCAGGTTGCGCGGGCAGGAGGTATCGCGGCACGCGCGCCGGTATTCGGCGGCGCGCGCGCGCGTGTCGACGTAGAGCACGCACTCCGTCGGGCAGCACGCGCGCGTGGTGGCGACGCAGTCTGCGTCGACGCGGCACTGATCGATCGAGGTCGCCGCCGTCGCCGCCGCCGTCGTCGTTGTTGTCGCCGTCGCCGGCTCGATCGCGCGCGCGCCGCCGTCCGATCCGCGCGCGCTCCCGCCGTCGAGGCCGCCGCGCGCGCTCACGTCCCCGCGCGCGCTCCCGCACCCCGCGAGCGCCGCGATCACCGCCCCCAACGCGAACGCACGTCCCATCGCCGCGGCCCCTCTATTAATGATAGCCGGGCGAGCCGCGCGCGTCAGGCGTCTAGATCGTGGCGCGTGGCGAACAGCACCAGGTCGACGATCGAGTGGCAGTCGAGCTTCTTCAGGATCCGCTGGCGGTGGGTCTCGACGGTCTTGACGGCGATGCTCAGCCGATCGGCGATCCCCTGGTTGTGCTGCCCGCGCACGAGCAACTGGAACACCTCGCGCTCGCGCCGCGTGAGCCGATCGACCAGGCCCGCGCGCGCCGACGCCGCGTTCAGCTCCGCCGGCGAGATCGACGCCGGGACCACGCGCTCGCCGCGCGCCACCGCGCGCAAGCCGGCGATGCACTCGTCGGGCGAGCCGTCCTTGACGAGATAGCCGAGCGCGCCGGCGGCCAGCGCCTCGGCGACGTAGTCGGGATCGGTGCGCGCCGAGAGGATCGCCACGCGCACGTCGCCGCGCCGCACCAGCTCGCGCGTCGCCGTGATCCCGTCGACGCCGCTCAGCCGCACGTCGACCACCGCCACGTCCGGCCGCGTGCGCTCGACCGTCGCGTAGGCGCTGGCCGCGTCGGCCGCTTCGCCGACGACCGAGAACTCGGGGTAGTGCTCGAACATCGCGCGCATCCCGGCGCGAAACAGCTCGTGGTCGTCGACCAGCACCAAGGTGATCGGCCGCTCGCTCATCGCCGTGCGTCCTTGGGTTTGGCGGCGGGCGCGAGCGGCAGCGTGAACCAGAACGTCGAGCCGCGGCCCGGCGCGCTGTCGAGCCGAAGCGCGCCACCGTGCGCCTCGACGATGTGGCGCGCGATGTACAGCCCGAGCCCGGTGCCCTGTTGCCCGTCGATGGTCCAGTAACGCTCGAAGACGCGCGCCGCCTGCTCGGGCGGAACGCCGACGCCTTGATCGACGACCTCGAAGCGCGCCTCGCCGCCGTGACGGCGCGCGCGCAGCGTGACCGTGCCGCGCGGCGTGAACTTGATCGCGTTGCGCAGGAGGTTGGTCAGCACCTGCAAGACGCGCGGCTCGTCGCAGCGCAGCTCCACCTCTTCGTCCGCCGGATCGCAGACGAGGCGCAGCCCGCGCTCGTCGGCGAGCGGCTGCGCGATCTCCGCCGCCGCGCGCAACAGGCTGCCCATCGTCGAGCGCGTCGGCCGGAGCGTGAAGCGTCCCGACTCCATGCGCGCGCCGTCGAGCAGATCGCCGACGAGGTGCCGCATGCGCTCGTTGGTGCTGCGGATGAGCTCGATCTGTTTGCCTCCGCGGCGGCGATCGCCGTCGCGCTCGACGCGCGCCAGCAGCGTGGCGCTCAAGCCGATGGTGGCGATCAGGTTTTGCAGATCGTGCGCGACGATCGCCAGCAGCTCGTCGCGCGCGGCCAGGGCGCGCCTGGCCTCCTCGTGGCTGCGCGCGTGCGCGATCGCCAGCGCCGCGCGGCGCGCGTAGGCCTCGGCGGTGCGCAGATCGGCGTCGCTGAAGTCTCGCCGCGCGGCCAAGGTGAGCACGCCGATCGGCCGCGAGCCGGCGGCGAGCGGCACCACCACGAGCGAGCGCAGGCCGAGCTTGCGGCGCGCGCCGGGCGCGAGGATGCGATCGGCGTCGGCGCCGGTCACCCGCTCGGCGCGGCGCTCGAGCGCGCACGCGGCTTCGGGCGCCGAGGC
>DASREC010000018.1:0-14552 GCA_035652295.1 Polyangia bacterium | reverse complement strand
CGCGCGCCGGTGAGCGCGATGACCCGATCATACAGCTCGTCGGCCGAGCGGCTCTGGATCACCTCGTCGGCGCCGAGCGCGCGGCCGAGCTCCGCTTGATAGTCGAGCAGCACCAGCTGCGTGACGCGCGCCTTGTGCCCGAGCAGCCGGATCGCCGCCAGCACCGCGTAGGCGATCATGCCGCCGCCGATCACCAGCACGTCGTCGCCGTCCTTCGGCTCGTGGCGCAGGACCGCGTGCACGCCGATGCCGAGCGGCTCGGTGAGCACCGCGCGCGCGTCGGGCACGCCGTCGGGCACGCGCACGAGCTGCGTCGCGTGCGCCACCATCGATTCGGCGAACCCGCCGCCGAGATCGCGGTGGTAGCCGATGCAGTTGCCCGGCGCCAGCGTCGAGGAATCGCCGGCGCGGTGGCAGGTGGCGACGTGGCCGGTGGCGCACGCTGGACACTGCGGCAAAATGCCGCGCACCGCGCAGCCGATCGCCGGGTTTACCGCCACGCGATCGCCCTCTTTGAATCCCGCCGCGCGCGCGTCGGCGCCGACCTCCGAGAGCCGCCCGAAGATTTCGTGGCCGAGCACCGCGGGAAACGACGAGAACGGCGACAGCGCCGGCGACATCTTGAACAGCAGCGTCGCGATGTCCGAGCCGCACACGCCCGCCGCGTCGACGGCGATCTTGGCCCACGCCGCGCCGGGCAGCTTCGGCTCGGGCACCTCGCGCAGGTGCAGGCACGACGCGCGTCCGTAGTGCAGCGACGGGATGCGCTTGCCGAGCGCCTTGCCGAGCGCGTAGCGCGGGATCGAGAGATCGAACACCACCGCGCGCATCAGTGGCAGCCGCCGTTCGCCGGCACGCACGCGCCGGGGCCGGTGGTCGTGATCA
Organism: Polyangia bacterium; assembly: GCA_035652295.1. Lineage (GTDB taxonomy): Bacteria > Myxococcota_A > Polyangia > Palsa-1104 > Palsa-1104 > DASREC01. The sequence goes on along the minus strand of DASREC010000018.1, from coordinate 13,667 downwards.
CGCCCATGTTGCAGCAGACGTAGCCGGGGCGGCACGGGCCGGGATTCGCCGGCGAGAGGCACGTCGGCATGCACAGGTCGCCGCCGTTCACCGGCACGCACGCGGCGGCGCCGAGGCCGTAGTCGCTGCACGCCGCCATGCCGCCGGTGCAGCCGCGCGTGCACATGGTGCCGGGCAATTCGGCGTGACACATGAGCGTGAAGGTGCCGAGCCCGTGCTCGCACGTCGTGCCCGGGTTGCACGGCTCGCCGAAGTTGCCGGTCGCGATCGCCAGGTCGCCGCCGAGATCGTCCGCCGCGCTCGCGTCGCCGACCTGGAACTTTCCGAAATCGTCGACGGCGGTGCAGCCGGCGAGCGAGACCGCGAGCGCGAACGCGATCAGCGGCGCGCGCATCAGAAGCTCACCTGCAGCCCGCCGCCCGCCGGCGCGAGGCGAGCCGCGGCGCGCGGCGGCCGCTTGAGCTCGACGATCAACAGCACCACGCCGGTCGCCAGCGCCGCCAGCCCGACGCCGAGCAGCACGTCGGAGGCGACCGCGAGGTCATAGCCCTGGTCGCGCTTGCTGCGCAGGCTCGAGTCGACGCACAGCGAGTTGGGACACGCGCGATCGAGATCTTTGTGGATCTGATCGGCCGCGAGGCCGGTGCCGAGCGCCGCCGCCAGCACCGCCACGCCGACCGATCCGACGACCAGGCTGGCGGTGTGGCGAAACTTCTTCGGCGGCGTCGCGCTCACCGTCACCGTCGTCACCGTGCGCCGCTTCTCCAGGTTCTGGATCCGCTCCTGGATGACGTTGCCGTCGGGCGCGTTCTGCTTCTCGCTCAAATATTGTTTGAGCGCGGCGATCGCCTTGTCGTACTGCTCGAGCCGCTCGTAGCAGAGCGCGATGTTGTAGAGCAGGTCGGGGCGCTGCGACAGCCGGTGCGCCTCGTTGAACTCCTTGACCGCGTCGTTGTAGTTGGCCTGCTCGTAGTAGGCCGAGCCGGCGAGGAAGTGCGCCTTGGCCGCTTCCTGATCGTCGGCCGACTGCGCGCGCGCGGCGGGTGAGAGGAAGCTAACGAGCGCGGCGCACCCAATCGCCGCAATCAATCGCATGGACCATGATCCCACGCCGTCCGTCGCTGCGTCAAACTCGCGTGCTAACCCCAGCCCAATCGCTTCGACAAGATCTCTTTCATGATCTCCGACGTGCCGCCGCCGATCGTGATCAAGCGGGCGTCGCGCCACTGCCGCGAGATGGGAAACTCGTCGGAGTAGCCGAAGCCGCCGTGCGCCTGCAGGCAGCGGTCGGTGACCTTGTTGAGCAGCTCGCCGGCGAACAGCTTCGCCATGGTGATCTCTTTGGTGGCGTCCTCTTTGCGGTTGAAGAGATCGCACGCGCGGTAGGTGAGCCAGCGCGCGGCTTCGATCTCCGACGCCAATTCGGCGAACGTGTGGCGCCAGACCTGGAACTTGAGGATCGGCCGCCCGAACACGCTGCGCTCCTGGCAGTACTTGATGGTGTTGTCGAGCGCCCACTGCGCGCCGGCGACCGCCTTGATGGCCGCGATCAGCCGCTCGCCCTGGAAGTTGGTCATGATGTAGTAGAAGCCGTGGTTCTCCTCGCCGAGGAGGTTGCGCGCCGGGATGCGGCAGTCCTCGAAGGACAGCTCGGCGGTGTCGGAGGCGTGGTTTCCCAGCTTTTTGATCTTTTTTGAAACTCTGAAACCTTTGACGTCCGTCGGGAACAGCACCAGCGAGATGCCGCCGTAGCCTTCGCCGCCGGTGCGCACCGCCAGCGTGATGAAGTCGGCGCGCGTGCCGTTGGTGATCCAGCACTTCGCGCCGTTGATGACGTACTCGTCACCGACCTTGCGCGCGGTGGTGCGGATCGACGCGACGTCGGAGCCGCAGTTGGGCTCGCTCACGCCGAGCGCGGCGATCTTCTCGCCTTTGAGCGCGGGCACCAGGAACTCGTCCTTGTGATAGCGCGTGCCGATCTCGTTGATGATCGGCGTGGCCATCGTCGATTGCACCGCGAGCGCCATGTTCACGCCGGCGCAGCCGGAGCGCACCAGCTCCTCGCCCCACACCACCGTGTACCACCAGTCGCCGCCCGAGCCGCCGACGTCCTCGGGATAGCTGGCGCCGAGGAACCCCATCTCGCCCGCTTTGTTGAACACCTTGCGATCGAACAGCTCGGCCTCTTCCCACTCGGCGACGTGCGGCGCGAGCTCCTTCTGCACCCACTCGCGCAGCGTCTTGCGAAAGATCTCGTGCTCCTCGCCGAAGAAAGTAGTTAGCATGCGAAATATTCACCACACTAAAGACTTGGGGTCAAGCGCCGGGAGCGCGTACAATCCCGCCGTGGGGGGCCGCGCGCTCGTCTGCATCGTGGTGGTGGCGCTGGCCCAGCCGGCGGCGGCCGCGCCGTCGGAGATCGAGGCGGCGGCGCGGTTCGAGCACGGGCGCGCAGCGTACCAGCGCGGCGAGTACCAGGGCGCGTACGACGACTTCAAGCAGGCGTACCTGCTCTCGTCGCGGCCGGCGCTCTTGTACAACATGGCGCGCGCGCTCGAGGGGCTCAAGCGCTACCGCGAGTCGGCCGACGCGCTGCGCGCCTACCTGCGGGTGCGCGCGAACGATCCCGAGCGCGCGCAGATCGAGGAGCACATCCGCGCGCTCGACGAGTCGGAGCGGATCCAGTCGGCGAGCGCGCTCGGGCTCCAGCCGGGGCCGCTGCGCGCCGAGCCGCCGCCGCGGCGACGCACGCGCACGCTGGCGATCGTGCTGGCGGTGTCGGTGGTGGCGGTGGCGGGGCTGGCGGTCGGGCTCGGCGTCGGGCTCGGCACGCGCGGGCCGGCGTATTCGAGCGCCGACGTGGGGCCGCTCAAGAGCACGCCGTGACGCGCGCGCTCGCGGTTCTCGTCGCGCTCGTCGCGCTGCTCGCGTTCGCCGCCGGATGCGCGCCGCACGCCACCGAGGCGATCGTCACCCTCTCCAACGCCGACCTGGTCGTCCCCGCCGACGTCGACACCATCAGCATCGAGGTCCACGAGAACGACGCGGCCGGCGTGCTCCTGTCGAGCGCCCAGGTCAAGCCGTGCGCGCCCGGCGAGCACGGCGACGGCTGCAAGACGTTCCCGTTCACCGTCCTGTTCGTGCCCGGCGATCATCCCGACACGCCGGCGTGGATCGGCGTGCGCGCGCTCGCCGGCGGCGCGACCGCGATCGACGACGCGTTCGTACTCGCGTTCGTGCGCGGCTACACGCTGCGCTACGACCTGGTGCTGTATCGCGTCTGCGAGCGCACGCACTGCGCCGACCAGGGCCAGGTGTGCAAGTCCGACGGCAAGTGCGCGCCGCTCGACGCCGCAAACGCGCCCGACCTCGGCGTGCCCGGCGATCTCGGCGTCGGCGGCGATCTCGCGAACCCCGATCTCGAGCCGACGCCGCCGCGCCGCGTGTTCCTCACCCGCGCCGCCACGTTCGGCAACTTCGGCGGGCTCGCCGGCGGCGACGCGCTGTGCGCCAAGGAGGCGGCGGACGCCGGGCTCAGCGGCCGGTTCATCGCGCTGCTCGGCGCGAGCACGATGGCGCCGAAAAATTACGTGGTGCTCGACGGCGGCAGCCGCCCGATCGTGCGCACCGACGGCAAACCGGTCGCCACCGACGCCACGTTCTGGCAGCCGACGCACGCGAACCCGATCGACGTCGACGCCACCGGCGCGCAGGTTCCGCCGAGCAACACGCTGAGCGAGAACGCGTGGACCGGCTTCGACTACACGGGCGCGACCGTCACCGGCGGCACGTGCGTCGACTGGACCGGCGTCACCAACGGCTTCTTCGGCGATCCCTACGGCGTCGCGCCTCCGTCGATCACCGGCGCGTGGGCCGTCTACGCCGCGCAGGGCAACTGCACCTCCAACTATCCGTGCCACCTCTATTGCATCGAGCAGTAGCGCCGACGGACCATCGATGGGCCGCCGATTGACCGGTTGATGGGCGCTCGCTAAACTGCTCGGATGCCGCCCGAGCGCATCCTGATCGTCGACGACGACCCGTGGATCCTGCGCATGGTGTCGACGCTCCTCGAGAAGCGCGGCTACGGCATCTTCACCGCCGAGGACGGCGAAGAGGGCGTGCTCAAGGCCGACCAGGCGCGGCCCGATCTGATCATCACCGACGTGATGATGCCGCGCATGGACGGCTGGCAGATGGTGCGCGCGCTGCGCTCGCGTCCCGAGCTGGCGTTCATTCCGGTGATCTTTTTGACCGCGCTCGGCGGCGAGGAGGATCGCATCAAGGGGTTTCGCCTCGGCGCCGACGACTATCTCGCCAAGCCGTTTCGCTTCGAGGAGCTCGACCTGCGCGTGCACAACGCGCTCAAGAAGGGCAAGCAGAAGCCGCAGAAGATCGAGCCCGAGCCCGCGACCACCGGCAAGAAGACGCCGTCGGGCGTTTCGTTTCCCAAGCAGGTCGGCATCCACGGCAACCTCGAGCAGCTCGGCGTGTCGAGCCTGCTGGTGATCGTCGAGATGGAGCGCAAGAGCGGCATGCTGCGCATCGAGCGGCCGGGCGCGACCGGGCGCATCTTCGCGCGCGACGGCCGGGTGGTGGCGGCGCGCGTCGACGGTGACGCCGCGCCGAAAGAGGCGCGCAAGGGCGCCGAGGCGGTCTATCACATGCTGACGTGGTCGGCGGGGCGGTTCGACTTCGCCGCCGTCGACGTCGACATGGAGGACGAGGTGCAGTCGACCACGACGCACCTGCTGATGGAAGGAGCGCGCCTCATCGACGAGGGCAAGCGCTGATGGCCAGGCCCGAGCGCGCCGAATCGGCCAAGTACAAAGAGGCCAAGCTGCAATATCTCTGGGCGCCGGTGATCACCGGGCTCGTCGGTTTGATCACGGCGGTGGTGCTGCACTTCATCACCGATAGTCGACTGGTCGACGCGTCGAACAACTTCTCCAAGCTGAGCGACTCGGTGCAGGCGATGACCGCGGAGGTCCAGGTCAACCGCGAAGAGCTGGATCGCCTCGATCGAATGGTCGAGGACTTGATCGATCACCTGCTGGTGGCGCGCGGCGAATCGTCGACGGCGGCGACGCCCGCGGCCGTCGCGCAGCTGGAGAAGCTCAAGGGCCTCAAGCAGGAGATCGCCACCGCGCGGCTGCGCACGCAGGCGGTCGCCACGCCGGCCCTGCCGCACTCGCTGTTCGATAAAGGCACCGTCAAGCCGCGCGCCGCGCCGACCAATTGACGAGCGCGATTCCAAAACCGATTAAAAGCCCGCCAATCAACGTTGCAATCGTCGAGGTCTCATGGAGCCATTTGGCGGCCATCAATGCGCCCATGACCGGCTGCAAATAGATGTAGATGGCGACCAGCGAAGAGGGCGCGCGTTTGAGCGCATACGAGTTGAGGAAGTAGGTTCCCACCGTCGGGAAGATGGCGATGTACGCGACCGCGAGCCAGGTGGTCGCGTGCAGCGCGGGCGCGTGCTCGATTAGGCCTTTGGCGCCGAATGGAATGACGCCGATTGCGCCGAATATGAACGTCCATGTAATGACCGTCAAAGTCGAATAACGCGCCAATAATGGGCGGCTGATTACCAGGTAGATCGAAAACGAGAGCGAATTGCAGACAATCAGGAGATTGCCGAGGAGGCGCGTGCCGCCGGCTTCGAAGCGGCCGGCGCCGACGATCGCCATCGCCCCCGCGAACGCGACCAGGAGCCCGATGAGCCTGGCGGCGGTCGCCCGCTCGCGCTTGAGCACCAGCGCCACACCGACGGTAAAAACCGGGATGGTCGCGCCGATCACCACCGCGTTGGTGGCGGTCGAGCGCTCGAGGCCGGCGATGAAGATGAGCTGGTTGGCGATGATTCCGAAGAACGCGTAAACGAATAACGTCGGTAGATCGCGCCACGCGACTCTTTGCCAACCGCGCAATGAATGAGCAACGCAGAGAATCGTGGTGGCGAGGATCGCGCGCGCGGCGATCAATGAAAACGGGGGCAATTCCTTCAAAGCGATCTTCGCGACGACCGATAGCGATGCAAACATGACTTGCACCGCGACCAGCGCGACGTGGACTTCGATCTCGGCCCGTGAGGCCGGCGCGGGGCGATTCACGTGATGGTGTCGCCTTCGTCCTCGTCGGCGCCGCCCTCGATCCCGTACTTGCGCATCAGCTTGCGGAAGTACTTGCGGTCGATGTCGGCCTCGCGCGCCGCGTGCGAGATATTGCCTTTATTCTTTTTCAATAACGTCAAAATGTAATCGCGCTCGAACGTCGAGACCCAGCGCTCTTTGGCGTCTTTGAACGTCGAGTCGGAGTCGGCGTGCCCCATCATCTGCATCGGGCTCGAGCCGGTCTGCGGGCGCGCGCTCGACGGGGGCGCCTCTTCGCCGCGCACGGTCTCGGGCAGATCGCGCGGCTCGATCAGCTCGCCCTCGGCGAACGACACCGCGCGCTCGACGGTGTTGACCAGCTCGCGCACGTTTCCCGGCCACGCGTACGCCTGCAAGAGATCCATCGCCGCGCGCGAGAAGCCGGAGATCTTGGCGTTGCCGTCGGCTTTTTTATTGTAGGTCGCGTCGGCGAGGAACTGTTTGACGAGCAGCGGAATGTCCTCGACGCGCTCGCGCAGCGGCGGCAGGAACACGCGCACCACGCTCAGGCGGTAGAACAGGTCCTGGCGGAAGCGGCCCTGGCGCACCTCGTCCTCGAGGTTGCGGTTGGTGGCGGCGATGATGCGCACGTCGACCTTGATCGGCTTGTTCGAGCCGACGCGGCGGATCTCGCGCTGCTCGAGCGCGCGCAAAAGTTTTGGCTGCAGGTCGAGCGGCAATTCGCCCAGCTCGTCGAGGAACAGCGTCCCGCCGTGCGCCATCTCGAACAGGCCCTGGCGCGTCATGATCGCGCCGGTGAACGAGCCCTTCTCGTGGCCGAACAATTCGCTCTCGATCAAGTTGTCGGGAACCGCGCCGCAGTCGAACACCATGATCGGCCCCGACGCGCGCGGCGAGAGCTTGTGGATCGTCTGCGCGACGACCTCCTTGCCGGTGCCGGTCTCGCCTTCGATCACCACCGTCGTCGACGTGGGCGCGATCTTTTCCAGCACCGCGTACAACTCGCGCATCTTGACGTGGCGGCCGACCATGTCGCCGAGCCGCTCCTTGCGCGACGGCACGATCTCCACTTTCTCGTCGGCGGCGTGGAACTTCACCTCGGTGTTGCCGAGGCCGATGGTGCAGCCCGGCTTGAGGTACGCCTCCTTGATGCGCACGCGGTTGATGAACGTGCCGTTGGTCGAGCCGAGATCGACGAGCAGGTACGCGGTGTCCTCCTGCACGATCTTGCAGTGGTAGCGCGACACCGTGTCGTCGGAGACCACCAGGTCGTTGTCCTCCATCGCGCCGATGGTGACGGTGGCCTTGTCGAACAGGTGCTCGCGCGCGCGGCCGCCGACCTGCGTCACCAGCTTGCAGCGGCGGAGGTGAACGGTGGCGGGGCGCACGCCGTCGTAGTGCACCTTGGTCGGCGGCACGTAGTCGGGGAACTTCTTCGCGCCGCCGCCGGGAGCCTGCGAGCCGCCCGCGGGATCGGGTGGGGTCATTCGACCCCTCAATATCCAACGGATTTACCGGTTGGTCAAATCACCGGGGACAGCCGTTCCTTTCCCGTCGCTGCGGATTCTGTTACGATGACCGCGCGTGACGAAAAATCCGGATCGACTCGAGCAGATCCGGCGCGCTGTGGAGGAGGCGGCACCGGGGGACGCCAAGGCCGCGCTGGAGTCCGCGCTCGCTGAGCAGTTGATCGCGCGCGGCGAGTACGCCGAAGCGCTGGTGCACCTGGGATCGGCGCGGCGCGGGGCGGCGGCGCAAGCGCTGCGCGAGCACGTCGAGCGATCGATGGGCCTGGCGCTGCTTCGCCGCGGGGAGATCGATCGCGCCGAGCCGCACCTCGAGCGGGCGCTCGACACGGCGCGCGCGCGCGGCGACGAGCCGCTGATGGCGACGGTGCTGGTGCTGCTCGGCGAGGCGTACCGGCGGCGCGGCGAGCTGGAGCGCGCGGCGAACGCGTTCGAGGCGGCGCGCGCCGGGCTCGACAAGCGGCCCGACGTCGAGCTGAAGGCGCGCTGGCTGATCGCGCGCGCGGCGCTGGCGATCGCGCGCGAGCAGCTCGACGAGGCGGAGTCGCTGGCGCTGGCCGCGTGCGACCTGGCGACCGGCGACGACGCGGCGGCGGCGCGCTCGGAGGCGCTGCTGGTGCTGGCCGACGCGCGGCGCCGCAAGAAAGATCTCGAGGGCGCCGAGCGCATCTGCCGGCAGGCGATCTCGACGGCGTTCGATGCGCGGCTGTCGCGCGAGCTGGCCGAGGCGTACTTCGCCTACGCGCACCTGATCGGCGGCGGCGGTGCGGCGCTGCAGGCGGGACGCGAGCCGCCGGCGGCGTGGCTGGCGCGCGCGCAGGAGCTGTTCCGCGATCACGGCGCGCTGTCGGATCTCGAGCGCGTGCGCGAGGCGTTCCGCAAGTTCGGCCGCCGCGCCACCGACCACGTCGCCGCCGTCGAGGTCAAGGGCATGATCGACGACCTGCGCGCGGCGCGCCTCACCGTCGCGCGCGAGGCGCACCGGCTGGTCGACGCCGTCGACGTGGCGGTCCACCGCGTCGAGGACGATCTGTCGCCGCAGGCGCGCGGGCGGCTCGGCGAGCTGACGCGCACCGCGGTCGCCGCCGAGCAGGCGGTGGCGTCGAGCGTCGAGACCATGTCGTCGGCCGAGGGGCGCGTGTTCGCCGCCATGCAGTCGGTGATCTCCGAGCGCGAGAACATCCGCACGCTGCTCGATCTCTGCCGCTCGCTCAACGAGCTGCACGACTATCACCGCCTCGTCTCCGAGATCGCCAAGATGGCGGCGCAGCTCACCGGCGCCGATCGCGCGCTGGTTGCGGTGATCGCCGAGGGCGGCGCGATCGAGGTGAAGGCGGCGTGGCACATGCCGGTGCTCGAGGGCGAGACCGACTGGATGGCGGCGGTCGAGCGCGTGGTGCGCGGCGGCGGCGGGCCGATGCTGGTCGAGGGCGATTTGTCGTCAGCCAAGCGCGGCGCCGAGGAGCTCAAGCTCGGGCACGCGCTGGTGACGCCGCTACGCCAGGCGGAGAAGTTGTTCGGCGCGGTGTATTGCGACAAGGAGTTGTGCGGCGGCGTGTTCACGCCGCACGACCTCGACCTGCTGGCGATCTTCTCGACGCAGGCGGCGACCATGCTGGAGAACGCGCGCGCCGCCGAGCAGCTCCGCCTGGCCGCGCGCAGCCGCGCCGCCACGCTCGAGGCGATCACCGACGGCGTCTTGTCGTTCGATCGGCACGGCGCGGTCACGTCGATCAACGCGGTGGCCGCGCGCATGCTCGGCGCCGCGCCGAGCGAGCGCACCACGCTGGCGTCGATGCCCGACCTCCAGTTCCTGCGCGCGGTGCTCGAGCGCGGCGAAGATCTCGACGGGCGCGTCACGCGCGTCGGCGCCGGCGAGTACCTGCTGAACCTGCGCGTGGTGCGCTCCGACACCGGCGAGGTCGTCGGCGGCGTGGCGACGCTGGCGGAGATGAAGCGCGTGCAGTCGATCGCGCAGCGCATCGTCGGCTCGCAGGCGCGCTACTCGTTCGGCGATCTGATCGGCCAGGCGCCGCCCTTGCGCCGCCGCCTGCAGCTCGGTGAAGCGGCGGCGCGCTCGGACTCGAACGTGCTCATCACCGGCGAGAGCGGCACCGGCAAGGAGGTGCTGGCGCAGGCGATCCACAACGCCAGCGCGCGCGCGTCGGGGCCGTTCGTCGGCATCAACTGCTCGGCGATCCCGCGCGAGCTGCTCGAGAGCGAGCTGTTCGGCTACGAGGGCGGCGCGTTCACCGGCGCGAAGAAGGGCGGCCACCCGGGCAAGTTCGAATTGGCCGAGGGCGGGACGATTCTGCTCGACGAGATCGGCGACATGCCGATCGAGATGCAGGCGAAGCTCTTGCGCGTGCTCCAGGAGCGGCGCGTGACCCGCATCGGCGGCGCGCGCGAGGTCACGCTCGACGCGCGCGTGATCGCCACGACCAACCGCGATCTCGACGAGACGGTCGCGCGCGGGCACTTTCGATCCGATCTGCTGTTTCGCCTGAAGGTGATTCACATCCCGCTGCCGCCGTTGCGCGAGCGCGCGAGCGACGTGCCGATCCTGGTGGCGCACTTCCTGTCGCTGTTCGCGGCGCGGCTCGGCAAGAAGGTGCGCGCGCTCTCGCCCGAGGTGATGGAGGCGTTCGTCAACTATCCGTGGCCGGGCAACATCCGCGAGCTCGAGAACGTGCTCGAGGGCGAGGTCAACCTGGTGGAGCCGGATCGCGAGCAGCTCGAGCAGATCCCCGAGTCGCTCAAGCCGCGGGCCGGAGCGGCGGCGGCGCGCGAGGCGTCGGCGGGCGAGGCGGTGATGCGCACGCTCGACGAAGCGGAGAAGGAGCTGCTCACGCGCGCGCTCACCATGCACGGCGGGTCGATCCCCGACGTGGCGCGCACGCTCGGCATTTCGCGCGGCACCGTCTACAACATGATGCGCCGCTTCGCGGTCGACGCCGGCGCATTTCGCGCCAAGCAGTAGCGAATTCAAAGTCGGCGCGGCCGGCGCTGGCGACTGTTGACCCGCTTCGCCGGCTAGCGCGGTAGTCGCCCGCGTCGATCACGACGCAGCTCCATGGCTTTTCGATCGGCACACAAGCTGCTCTCCGGCCGGTTACCGGACAGGAGGCAGTCGTGAAAAAGTTCCAGGCAGGGTTGGCGTTGGTGTTCGCGGGGGGGCTCGCCGCCTGTGTCTCGCCGGATGCGTCGGGCGGGTTCGAGTTCGAGGACGGCGTCGACGACACCGTCTCGGCCGACGAAGGCAAGGCCGACAGCTCGAGCTCGAGCACCTGCAAGGCGGTCACCGCGCCGGTGCGCGCGCTCGGCGGCACGATCATCACGCCGAACGGCCCGATGAACGGCTACGTCGTGATCCAGAACGACAAGATCGTGAGCGTGGTTCAGGCGCGCGCGCAGGTTCCGGCGGGCGCGACGATCGTCGACACCGGCGGCGTGATCTCGCCCGGCCTGATCGATCTGCACAACCACGTCGCCTACGACTTCCTGCCGCTGTGGAACTCGGGCAAGCGCTGGCAGAATCGCTACCAGTGGGCGCGCGCCGCCGCGTACCAGCCGGCGGTGAAGACGCCGTACAACGCGGTCAAGAACGCCAGCAACATGTGCGAGGCGGTGAAGTACGGCGAGTTCCGCGCGCTCGTCGGCGGCACCACCACCGTGCAGGGCTCGGCCGATCTCGCCTGCACGCGCGCCTGGGTGCGCAACGTCGAGTTCTCGAACTTCTGCCAGGACAAGGTGCGCACCGACGTGCTGGCGATCAGCTCCATCTCGCAGACCGACGCGGCCACGCTCAACGCGCAGTTCGCCAGCGGCGCGACCAAATCGTTCATCGTGCACCTGGCCGAGGGCATCGACGATTCGTCGCGCGCCGAGTTCGAGCAGCTGCGCGCGCTCGGCTTGCTCAAGCCGCAGGTCGTCGGCATCCACTCGACGGCGCTCACGCCGGCGCAGCTCGAGGAGATGGGGCAGATCGGCATGAAGATCGTCTGGTCGCCGCTCTCGAACCTGATCCTCTACGGCAAGACCACCGACATTCCGACGGCGCTCAAGGCCGGCATCAAAGTTTCGATCGGGCCCGATTGGTCGCCGTCGGGCAGCGCCAACCTGCTCGGCGAGCTCAAGGTCGCCGACCGCGTGAACAAGACGCTGTTCGGCGGCGTGATCACCGATCAGCAGCTGTGGCAGATGGCCACGGAGAATCCGGCGGCGGCGGCGGGGCTCGACGACAAGATCGGCAAGATCGCGCCGGGCTACTACGCCGACCTGCTGGTGGTGCGCGGCGACGTGGCGCATCCGTATCGCGCGATCATCAACGCGCAGCCGAGCGACGTGCTGCTCACCGCGATCTCGGGGCAGGCGCTCTTCGGGCAGACCAGCTTCCTCGACGCGATGGGGCAGGCGGGGCAGTACACGACGGTCGACGCGTGCGGCACGCCGCGCGGGCTGCGCGTGACGGCGGCGATCACGGGCGGGACGGAGCAGCTCGCCGACCTGACGGGCACGTTCGCCAAGGACGGCGTCACCAACGTCATTCCGCTGTTTCAGTGCGGCGCGGCGCCCGAGTGGGCGTTCGCCAACATCTCGCGCTAGCTACTTCGCTTCGCAGCCATCCATCGATTCGGGCGTATCGCTCTCCAGCGCGCAGCGCACCTCGGCGCGGCTGAGCTGGCTGCGGCATTTTGCCGCAAAGTCTTTTTCGATCGAGCCGCGCAGCGCGCGCTTCTCCTCGACCAGCGCCTCGGTCATGCGCTCGGTGAGCCCGCTGAAGCCGCGCTCGGCGTCGCGCGCCTCGACGTCGAGGAAATGATCCAGCAGCCGGCCGCACTCCGCCTCCGACGGGCCGCACGCCGACGCGCCGAGCGCCGCGCTCAGCACCAGCGCGCGCATCAACAGCGCGCGCATCATTGATGAGCGCGCGAGCCGGCTCATCGTCCCACCGACGGGCGCGCGGGCGGCGGGCCGACCTTCGCCGCTTTTTCTTCCGGCGTCGGATCGGCCTCGGTCGGCATCGCGCCCGCCGCCTCGGGCGGCATCGGCACGCCCGGCGCAGACTCGGGCGAGTCGGGATTCTCCGGCGCCAGCATCTGGTCGAACTGCTGATCGCTCATGCCGAACATCTTGTTGAACTCGGCGGTGTAGTCCTTCTCGAAGGTGTGGATAGCCGCCCAGCGCTGCTCCGGCGTCTCGCCTTGATCCACCTGCGCGCGGATCGTCGACTTGATGTCGGCGTCGGTCTTGTCGACCAGTCCGCCGAGCTTCGCGCGCTCGTCGTCGGAGAGCTTGCGGCCGAGCACGCGCTCGACCACGTGCGGCTGCGTGGTGCGCATCGCCACCAGCGAGAAGAAGGTCAGCTCGCGCACCTCGTCGACGGAGATGCCCTCTTTGTGCGCCTGCTGCTTGGCGGCCTCGAGGTTGAGCTCGACGAAGAGATCGCTGTCGGCCCGCAGCGCCTGCGCGCCCGGATGCGTCGCGCCCGAGGCCAGCGCCGATTTGTATGCGGCCACGCTCGGCGGCGGGCCGGCCGGCCGCGGCAGCGACGGGATGCCGGTGATGCGCGCGCGCGAGTCGGCGTCGCCGCGCGTCGCCAGCGCGATGGCTTTTTGAAAGCGCGGCGCGGTCACGCGGCGGAACTGCGGAAAGAACGCGCCGTGCGCGCGCGAACGCCACCAGAAGATCGCGAGCACGGCGGCGGCGAGGAAGAGGGCGACCAACCAGACGCGGGCGGGCGCGCGGCGAGCGGGCAAAGTGCGTTCAGCTTACCAGCAGGGACTGGCGATCGAAACCGACGAGGCTTTCGGCGACGCGGTGCCGCCCTGGCGCGTCGAGAAGTCGCGCATCCAGCAGTCGCTGTTGCAGTTGGTGAGGACGTTGTAGCTGCAGTTGTTCGGCTCGCCGCCGGCGCCGCGGCTGTTCATGCCGAACGTGTCGTTGTTCGAGTAGTTGGTCTGCCACGAGTGCGCGTACGAGTGGTAGTCGGTCGCGTTGGAGGTGCCGGCGAGGCGCAGCCCGT
>DASREC010000017.1:0-17360 GCA_035652295.1 Polyangia bacterium | reverse complement strand
GATCCGCAGCTTCGGCCCGCGGGTGGTGCTGCTCGACGTCAACATCCCCGCGCTCACCGGCGACAAGCTGCTGGCGCTGGCCCGCCGCGTGGCGCCCGAGGAGACGCGCTTCGTCCTCTACTCGGCGTGCGACGAGTCGCGTCTGCGCGAGCTGGCCCGCCAATCCCGCGCCGACGACTGGATCTCCAAGTCGACCGACCTCGCCGTCGTCGCCGAGAAGCTGCGCCGCCTCTGCCGCGAGAAGCGCGTCTAGCACCGCGCCACGGATGACAGCAACCACGTCCGCGGCGCCACGAGCGGCGCCTCCGCCGACGCAAACGGATCCCGCCAATCCGGCGCATACCGCCCCGGCGCGTGATGCTGTCTATTGTGAACCACATAGTGCAGCGCCCGTTTGGTCTGTGTCGGTGTCTTCAAGACCACTGCGTGATACCGATCGGCAAACACTTTGCCGCGCCGCCGCATCAATCGATTGAGCGCGATCGCCATTCTAACGTTCAATCCCTGCATTCCGCGCGAAAGCTCTCGATTTCCCTCCGCCTCGACGAGAAAATGAACGTGATTACCCTGTACCGAATAATGAATCACTCGAAACCCGACACGCGTATTAGCCGCACTGAACGCATTCTTCAGTGCACTAAAGCAACTCTTACTCCTCAGTCCACTAACGTCCTCTCGCATTCTCACGGTCACGTGTACCGGGAATCGCCGTTTGAGCACTGGCCGTTTCTTATGCGAAACACACGGCCGTGCACCCTGCCTCTTGCGGCCCGCCCCTCGACGTTTTCCGCCCCACGTGCGAAACGCCAAGCCGAGTTGTCCGTCTTGATTAGGCACTGTTCAAACGTAATATCTCAATGACTCTTTGCAATGTTCTCTGATTATTTTCTTAATCGACTACGGCGCACTCAGGCGGCGGGGGTTTGCCTGTGGGCAGGCGCTCAGCGACTACGTTGAGATATGTCTAACGCGGCTGTCCACAGGCAAAGGCGGAGCCGTCCCCGCCGCCGTTTGAAATGCAAACCCTCAACTCACCACACTCTGAATTCAGAAATGGTGACACGAGCTCTTCACTCCGAACGTCGACGGGGACGGCTCCGCCTTTGCCTGTGGACAGCTGCGCCGATCACGGCAAGACACATCCCGAGCACCTGCCCACAGGCAAACCCCCGTCGACTGACACGGTCGTCTTTGATTAAGAATTGAAGATTGAAGATTGAGAATCAGAACCAGACGAGCCAGCGGTCGCCGTCGAGGGCCGCGTGGGCGGTGATCGAGATTCGGTCGCGCGCGCCGCTGAATGGTTGGATCTGGTGCAGGCGATAGCTGTCGATGCAGACCAGGTCGCCGGCGGCGTAGGGGATTGATTCGCTCGCGCAGTCGGGCGGCGCGTGCTCCTCGTCGGGGTGGCGGCGCGGCCAGACGCGCAGGTCGCCGCCGGACTCTGGCGGTTGCAGCATGACGACGAGCGAGAAGGCGGGCGCGCTCGCGGCGACGTGCGCGGGCGGGAGGCCTTCGAGGTCGTAGTGGATGTCGCCGCCGCGCGCGGCGACGAGGCCGCCGGCGGGGAAGACGTGGACGCCGGGGCCGCAGAAGCCGTCGCGGCGCGCGACCGGGCCGCCGAGCAGCCGCGCGAACAGCGCCAGCACCTGCTCCTGCATTCCGGGCACGAGGCGCTGCACCGCCGCGTCCGACTGCGCGGCGCGCGCGAAGTACTCGTTCGCGCGATCCTCCTCGAGGTGCGTGTACCACGCGCGCCCGACGGTGAACTGCGCGCCGTCGAAGCACGGCGTCCACTCGGCGCGCGCGGCGGCGATCGCGGCCAGCCACTCGCGCCGCTCGCGCTCGCCGATCGCGCCGGTGAGCCGCAGCGCCAGGTGACGATCGAGCAGCTCGGGCGCGCGCCGCCCGTGCGCGCCGGCGAGCGCGTCGGCCGGCAGCGTCAGCACGGGTGATCCCGCTCGAGCCGCGCGAGGAACGCCGGATCGAACACGCCGTCGACGCGGATCGAGTAGCGGAAGAACGGATCGGCCTCGACGCCGTGATAGCCGGCGTCATTGAACCAATAGGCGCGCGCCGGAATGAACGTCTTGCGGCGCGTCTCTTCGTCCCACAAGAAGAGCCGCTTGTTGCCGCGCGGACAGAACGTGATGAAGTGCTCGAGCTCGGCGCGCGACGAATCGCCGTCGCGGTGCACGGTGCCGTGATCGTTCGCCTCGAGGCCGAGCAGGTTGCAGCGGCCGAGCTCGACGAACGGCAGCGAGCGCACGAACGCGATCGTGCGCGGCAGGAGGCGCAGCGCCTCGTCGGTGAAGCGCTTGCCGTCCGCGCGCGCCTTGTCCTCCCAGCGGTCGTTCGGCATCAGCTCGTAATAGACCTTCCACGGGAAATAGACGCCCCAGCGGAGCTTCAGGTACAGCATCTGGCGAAAGTTGAGTGGGTGATCGCGCTCTTCGCCGAACTCGTAGTGCGCGCGGTCGTCGAGATCGAACGCGTGCGGCTCGTCGCCGAGCGCGACGAACTCGGCGAACTCGGCGCGCGTCATGGCAGCGATGACCTGGCCGTAGTCGACATACGGATCGCGTGCGAGCGACGGCGGAACGATGCCCATCGTCTTGTGGCTGCCGCCGGTGTAGCTCGTGGCGACGCGGGTGAGCGCGAGGCAGATCTCGCCGTCGAGCGCGGCCATCTGCGCGCAGTCGACGTACGGCTCGAGATCGATGTAGGGCCGATTGAACAGCGTACAGATCGACACGATCAGCCGCCGAAGGATCCGAACGAGCCGTGAAAGCGGCCGAACGATCCGCTGCGGCCGGGGCGCACGCCGGTGATCGTCCCGTCGGTGCGCGAGGTGCGCACGGCGATGTGTCCGAAGTTTTCGCCGTTGGCGTGCGGCATGGCGCCGAGGCGCGCGAAGTTGCGCGGGCCGGCCGGATCGCTGAACAGCGTCGCGCGCGGCCGCGGCGCGTAGCGATAACCCTGCGGCACGCGCGCGCGCATTCCGAGCGGCGCGCCGACGGTGACCGGGCGCGCGAGTCGGTGCCAGCCGTAGTGGTTCCAGAAGCACAGGTGCGCGTTGACGCCGCCGCCGTAGTACCAGTGGCGGCCGCCCGACCCGCCGGCGAAGAACCAGAAGCCGAGATCGTCGGGCGGCGCCTCGTCGGACTCCTCGAAGTCTTCGAGCGCCAGCATCTTCACGTCGACGCCGTCGCCGTCGAACGCCACGAACGCGTCGTTGAGATCGTCGCTCTCGAGCTGCGCGTCGCCCTCGGTGACGTACAGGACGTGGCGCACGCCGAGCTGCTTGAGCACGTCCGCCGTCGGCAGGCGCGCGACGTAGCGGTTGTCGAACTCGGAGTCTTCGTCGCGGTAGGGCGCCAGGCGATCGGCGTCGAGCACGAACACCGGCGGCGCGGGCAGCATGCGGCTCGAGCGCGCGCGTTCGAAGCGCGGCGCGAAGAACAGCGTGGCGGCGAGCGTCTGGTGCGACGGCACGACGCCGAGCGGGTGCGGCCAGTTGGCGAACGTGAAGACGGGATCGAAGTGATCGGCGAGCGCGGCGGCGGCGGCGACGGAATCGGCGCCCGGCAGATCGAGCACGATCGCCGTGTCGGCCGGCCAGCCCGCCTCCTCGAACAGCGACAGGATCGCCTGGCCGCGGCTGAACGCGGCGCGCATCGACGGGCTGTCCATCGGCGTGATCGACGCGCGCAGATCGACGTTGCCGGGCGGGCTCAGCGATTGAAACAGCGTCGGCGAATAGTACGGGCGCCACGCGTCCTGCGCCGGCCCGAGGCGCGCGGCCAGCGACTCCTTGAGGCCCTGCCACGCGGGCGAGCCGTCGACGTCGAGGCCGGTGGCGTTCGGGATCATCACCAGCATGTCGGGGTGGCCGACGTTCCAGCCCTGCTGGCGCTGCAGCGCCACGGCGTCGACCGACTGATCGATCTCGTCGAGCCGCTGCGAGACGTCGGTCTGATCGCGGTTGAGATCGTAGTCGAAGCAGCCGGCGCCGAGGCCGAGCGCGGCGCCGCCGATCAGGCCGAAGCCGGTGAACGCCGGGCGGCGCGGGACCAGCGTGCGCTCGAGCGACTCGCGCCACCACGGCGCGCCGTCTTTGCGATCGTTGTTGCTCATGGATTCGCCTCGATCAACGTCGGCGCGGTGAGGGCGTGGCAATCGGTCGCGCCCTTCTGCACGCGCGTCAGGTAGCCGCACGCGACGCCGCCGACGACGAACACGCCGTGATTGACCACCGCGCCGTCTTCGTCGGCGAGCGCGCGAAACCAGCGCTGCGCGATCCAGCGGCGCGGGATCGCGTGCGCCAGCGACTCGCTCCACACCTCGTCGGTGGTCTCGGCGCCGACGATCACCTCGGTGCCTTCGCAGCCGTAGTCCGACTTGAGCACCCACTCGTCCTTGCAGCGCAGCTCGTCGGGCGAGAGCCGCTCGAGCCGCGCGGTGAACGGCACGTAGGCGCGGATCGCCTCCTGCGCCCACGACGGAAACCGCGCCAGCTCTTCCCACATCAGCGCCATCGCGCGCTTGTTCTGCGTGACCACCGAGCCGAAGGGATTGACCACCGCGCAGCCCGACGCGAGCGCGCTGCCGAGGAGCGTGCGCAGCGGCTCGACCAGCGGCTCGCGATCGGGCAGCTCCTCCTCGTCGTCCCAGACCGGCAGCCGCTCGCCCCACCAGTCGGTCTTGTAGTGGCGCACGAACACGTCGCAGCGCGTGTCGAACAGCGCCGCGCCGCGCGCGCCCGCGCGACGGAGATTGAACGGCGAGCCGAGCACCACGCGCCAGCCGCGCGCCTCGAACCAGCGCTGGTAGAGGACGATCATCGAGAGGTCTTCGACCAGCTCGGTGGGGTAGATGATGCCGACGGTGAGCGGGCCGCGCTTGCCGATGCGCGCGGCCATGGTCTCGATCAGATCGCAGAAGCGCGCGTCGAGGCGGCGGCTGGGATCGGCGAGCCCCTCGCGCGCGACCGCGGGGTTGAGCAGCACCGCCTCGGCCTCGCCGCTCGGCGTGTCGCAGTTCAGCTCGCACACGGCCGGCCCGTCGGCAGTGCGGAAGACGTCGGCGCGCGCGATGCCGTGCCACAGCGGCGCCGAGGCGTCCCACATCAGGCGCTGAAACGGCGTGAGGCCGAAGTAGCGATCGAGGAGCGCGGGATCGGCGGCGCACATCAGCGCCACTTCGTTATAGACGGCGGCGACCGACTCGGCGGCGCCGGCGAGCGCGCGATCGGTGGCGGCGTCGAGGACGATCGGCGCGGCGCGGAAGCGCGGGCGGCCGTCGAGCCACGGATCGGACAGGATCCCCGTCGCCGTCAGACGCTCGGCGAGACGCGCGTACTCGGTGGGATCCGGCGTCACGGCGGATGGAACGTGTCAGCTTGTCACTTATTCATCCGCTGTGACCCGCGCCACGCGCGGCACCCACCAGTTGAGCCGGCCGAGCAGCGCCATGGTGGCCGGCACGAGCAGCATGCGCACCACCGTGGCGTCGAGCGCGACCGCCAGCGCCATGCCGAGCCCGAGCGCCTTGACGAACACCAGCGGCGCCGCCGCGAACGCCGAGAACACCACCACCATTAATAAGGCCGCGCCCGTGACCAGCCGGCCGGTCTGCGCCAGCCCCTCGACCACCGCCGCGCGGTTGCGCCCGCCGCGCAGCCACGCCTCGCGCATGCGCCCGAGGATCAGCACCTCGTAGTCCATCGACAGGCCGAACACCACCGCGAACATCACGACGGGCAGCGACGCGTCGATGGTGCCGAGCGACTCATAGTGGAGCAGCCGCTGCAGGCGGCCGTCCTGGAAGATGAACACGATGGCGCCGAACGACGCGGTCAGCGAGAGCGCGGTCATCAGCATCGCCTTGATCGGCAGCACCACCGAGCGGAAGGCGAGCAGCAGCACCACGAACATCGACAGGCCCACGACGGCGAGCATCCACGGCGCGCGCGCGCGCAGGCCGGCGGCGAAGTCGTAGAGCGCGGGCGCCTGGCCGAAGACGAACGCGCGGCTGGCGCGCGGCGGCGCGAGCGAGCGCAGCGCCTCCACCTGGCGGCGGCCGCGCGCGGAGTCGGGCGGCACCGTCGGCACCACGCGCACGAGCGTGTAGCGATCGCGCAGCACCGCGCCGAGGCCGAGGCGGCCGCCCGCCGATTTCGTCGGCGCGAGCGCGGCGGCCTCGAGCTTGGGCACGAGCGCTTCGGCGCTCGCGCGATCGTGCGCGCCGGCGAACGACAGCACGCTCTCGACGCGCGCGACGTCGGGCACGCGCTGGAGGCGCGCCACGTAATCGTACAGCTCGCCGAGCCGCTGGTCGTCGAGCATGTCGCCGTCCATGGCGACCACGATCGAGAGCGGCGTGAGCGACGCCGACGGAAAATCGCGCGCCAAGAGCTCGCCGACGTGCCGCGCCTCCTCGTCGCTCGGCAGCGAGCGCACGTCGGCGCGCGACGGCTGCAGGCGCGAGAACGGCGCGGCCAGCAGCAGCAGCCCGGCGGTCACCGCCACGCAGACGACGATCGGGCGGCGGATCACGGTCATCGCCAGGCGGCGCCAGCCGAGGTTCTCGCGCGCCGTCGCGTTCGCGCTCGCGCGCCGCCGCAAGCGCCCCCACTCGAGCCGCCGCCCGAGCACCGCCAGCGCCGCCGGCAGCACCACGAGCGCGAGCGCGGCGGCGAGCAGCACCACCACGATCCCGCCGAACGCCACCGAGCGCAGAAACGGCTGCGGGAACACCAGCAGCCCGGCCAGGCTCGCCGCCACGGTCACGCCCGAGAACAGCACCGATCGCCCGGCGGTCTCGACGGCGCGCGTGAGCGCGTGCGGGTTGTCGCGCGCCACCTCCTCGCGATAGCGGCTGATCACGAACAGCGCGTAGTCGATCGCCACGCCGAGCCCGAGGATGGTCACCACGTTCACCGCGAACGCGTCCACCGGCGCGAAGCGCGAGAGCACGTCGAGGAGGCCGAGCGTCAAGAGGATGCTGAGCGCGCCGAGCGCGAGCGGCAGGAGCGCCGCGGTCAGGCTGCCGAAGATGACCAGCAGCAGCACGCCGGTGATCGGCAGCGCGATCCGCTCGCCGCGCGCGAGCGACGAGCCGGCGAGCCGCGTGAGCGCGCGCCCCGACGGCACCAGCCCGCCGAGCGTGGGCGCGATCGTGATCGGCGCGCCGCTCGACGACGCGGGCAGCTCGAGCGCGAGCAGTCGGCGCAAACGCGGCAGCGCGGCCGCCTTGGCGCGCGGCTCGCCGCGCAAGCTGATCACCGCGAACGTGCCGCGCCCGTCGCGCGAGGTGAAGCGATCGCCCGGCACGTTGACGTCGCTCACCACGCGCGCCACCAGCGGATCGTGCGCCACGGCGTCGAGCGAGCGGCCGAGCGCGGCGCGCACCGACGGATCGCGCACGCCCTCGGCGGCGGCCGCGCCGGGCGGAAGTTGGTAGAGCGCGAGCACGTCGGGATCGCTGGCGCCGAACTCGGCGGCGGCGAGCGCGGCGGCGCGCGTCGACTCGGCGTTGGGATCGTAGAAGACCGAGTAGCCCAGCCGGCCGAACAGGCCGCGGCTGAAGATGGCCGACAGCGCGGTGGCCAGCAAGCAGAGCGCCAGGATGGGCCACCGCCAACGCGCGGACTGCCGCGCCAAAGCTCCGAGCATGGATTCAAGACTAAGGAAGAAGCGTGCCGCAGGCCGGAGCGCCTTCGAGGCCGGTGACAAGGCACGCGCTTGGCAGAGGAGAGGTACTCATGAGTGTCTTCGACCACGAAGCCTTCGACGGCCACGAGCACGTCTCGTTCTTCGCCGAGCCCTCGGTCGGGCTGCGGGCGATCATCGCCATCCATCGCACGGGTCCGCTCGGCATGGCGGGCGGCGGCTGCCGCATGTGGCCGTATCGCGACGAACGCGCGGCGCTCGCGGACGCGCTGCGCTTGTCGCGCGCGATGACCTACAAGCTGGCGCTGCTCGAGATGCCGGCGGGCGGCGCCAAGGCGGTGGTGATCGGCGACTCGAAGACCGACAAGAGCGAGGCGCTGCTGCTGGCGCTCGGCCGCGCCGTCGAGCGGCTGGGCGGGCGCTTCGTGATCGCGGAGGACGTGGGCACGAGCGCGCGCGATCTGGAGGTGGTCGCGCGCGCGACGTCGTGGGTGAATCGGGCGGCGGCGGACGCGGGTGACACCGCGGGCGCGACCGCGTACGGCGTCGTGGCGGCGATGCGCGCGGCGGTGAAGCGGCGGCTCGGGCGCGCCGACCTCGACGGGCTGCGCGTCGCCGTGCAAGGGCTCGGTCACGTCGGCGGCGCGCTGTGCCGCGAGCTGGCGCGCGCCGGCGCGCAGCTGGTGGTCGCCGACGTCGACGCGGGCGCGGTCTCGGCGATCGCGCGCGAGCTCGGCGCGCGAGCCGTCGCGCCCGAGGAGATCTTCGATCAGCCCGCCGACGTGTTCGCGCCGTGCGCGCTCGCCGACGCGCTCGACGATGGCACCGTGCCGCGCCTGCGCTGCGCGGTGATCGCCGGCAGCGCCAACAACCAGCTCGCCCATCCGCGCATCGCCGACGCGCTGGCCGCGCGCGACATCTTGTGGGCGCCCGACATCGTCGCCAACGCCGGCGGCGTGATCGCGTCCGCGTCGCGCGGCGGCGACGAGCGCGTCCTGCGCGCGCGCCTCGACGGCATCGGCGCGCTGGTCGAAGCGGTGTTCGCGCGCGCCGAGCGCGAGCGCATCTCCACCCACGAAGCCGCCGAGCGCACCGCGCGCGAGCGGCTCGCCGGCGCCGGCGGCCGCCCATGAACGTACTGGTCACCAGCGCGCGCCTGCCGGTCGCGCTCGACGAGATCCGCAAGCTCGGACGGCGCGGCCACCGCGTGTTCGCCGCCGACACGCTGCGCACCGCGCCCGGCCGCTACTCGCGCTGGGTGACGGCGGGCGTGCACGTCGCCGCTCCCGAGTACGATCCGCAGCGCTTCGTCGCCGACGTGAAGCAGCTCGTGCTCGCGCGCAAGATCGATCTCGTGGTGCCGTGCTTCGAGGAGGTGTTCTACCTCGCGCGCCACCTGCCCGAGCTGTCCGAGGTGGTGCAGGTGTTCGCGTCGGATCTCGAGACGCTGACGCGGCTGCATCACAAGGCGCGCTTCAACGCGCTCGCGCGCGAGCTCGGCGTGCCCGCGCCCGAAAGCACGCTGGTGTCGAGCGCCGACGACCTGGCCGCCGCCACGCGCCAGTATCCGCGCTACGTCGCCAAGCCGGTGTGGTCGCGCGGCGGCCTCGACGTGCTCACCAACTGGGGCCCGCTCGCCGGCGCGCTCGCGCTCGACGAGTGCCACCCGACGCGCGAGCGCCCGTGGCTCGTGCAGGAGTACGTCGACGGCGTGGACGTGTGCACGTGCAGCATCGCGCAGCGCGGCCGCGTGACGGCGCACTGCACGTACGTGCATCCGCGCGAGATCGAGCACGCGGGCGGCATCCTGTTCGAGTCGGTCGACGATCCGGAGACGCTCGGCTACGCGCAGCGCATCGTCGAGGCGACGCGCTATCACGGGCAGCTCGGCTTCGACTTTCGCCGCAGCGCGCGCGGGCTCTACGCGCTCGAGTGCAACCCGCGCCCGACGGCGGGCGTGCACCTCATGACCGACGAGCTGCTGGTCGACGGCATGCTCGCGCCGCCGCCGCCGTCGCCGCGCGTGGTGCCGCCGGGCGTGCGCCGCATGTACGCGTCGGCGCTCATCCGCGATCTCGTGCTGCACCGCGAGCGGCGCAAGGACGATCTCGCGGCGCTGTTCTCCGACGCGCACGACGTCTACGCCGAGCAGGGCGATCGTTTTCCGGCGCTGCTCCAGGTGTTCGCGCTGCTGCACGTCGCCGCGTATCGCCGCCGCCACCCGGCGCCCGCGCGTCGCGGCACCACGCTCATGGCCGCGTACTTCGACGGCATCAGCTGGGACGGGAGCGACATCCCGTAGCGCACCGACGGCGAAAACCGGTGGCGGCGCGAGCGCGATCGCGCATCTTTCGTGTGTGCGAAGCGATGGCGCGGCCTCGAACGTGACGCTGGTGCTCGGCGCGGGCGGCCCGGTCGGGCACGCGTTCCACGCCGGCGTGCTGCGCGCGCTCGCCGAGGCCGCCGGCTGGAACGCGGCGAGCGCCGAGCTGATCGTGGGCACGTCGGCCGGCGCGCAGACCGGAGCGCTCCTGCGCGCGGGCTTGAGCGTGCGCGATCTGTTCGCGCGCGTCGTCGGCGCGCCGCTCTCGCCCGACGGCGCGGCGCTCACTCGGGCCCTGCCGTTTCCGCTCGGCCGCTCGACGAGCGAGCACGCCGTCCGCCGCTGGCCCGCGTCCTCCGCCTATCTATGGAGCGCGCTGCGCCGTCCGTGGCACGCGCGTCCGGGCCGCCTGGTCGCGGCGCTCCTGCCCGACGCGCGGCACGACAACCAGCCGCTCGGCGACGGCTTTCGCCGGCTGTTCGGCGCCGACTGGCCGGCGCGCCCGCTGTGGATCACGTCGGTCGACCTCGACAGCGGCGCGCGCGTCGTCTTCGGCCGGCACGGCGCTCCCGCCGTCGACGTCGGTACAGCGGTGCGCTGCTCGTCGTCGGTGCCGGGGCTGCGCCGCGCGGTGCGCGTCGGCGCGCAGCGCTACGTCGACGGCGGAATCGCGTCGGCGGTGCACCTCGATCTGCTGCACGCGAGCGCGCCCGGGTTGGTCGTGGTGGTGTCGCCGCTCTCGCGCTTCGCGCCGATGCGGCTGCTCCTGCGCGCCGAGCTGCGCGCGCTGGCGGCCCGCGGCGCGCGCGTGGTCGCGTTCGAGCCGTGCGCCGACGTGGCACGCGTAATGGGCTGGAACCCGATGAACGCGCGCGCCGCCGAGCGCGTCGCCGAGGTGGCGTACCGCGCCGCGCTCGCGCGCCTGGCCGCGTCGCCGCTCGGCGACTGGCTCGGCTCAGTCGGCGAGCGCGCGGGCGACGGCGTCGAACAGCCCCGTGAGCTCGGAGTAGGGTCCGCGTAGCTCGCCCGCGCGATCGAGCACGAACGCGATCGGCCGCGCCGGCTCGCGCTCGACGCCGAAGCGCTCGAAGATCGAGCCGTCGAAATCGCCGATGAGGTGCCAGCGGTTCACCACCTCGGGCGACGCGTCGATCCCGCGCGCCACGCGCCGCTCGCGCCGATGGTCGCGCCCGTCGCTGGCCGACTTGCGCAGCCGCGACATCGCCAGCCCGCGCCAGATGCCGCCGTAGCGCCGCAGGTCGACGATCCCGACCGACTGCACCGGCCCATTGAGCAGCTTCTCGTCGACCGCGCGTGCGAACGCCGCCGACTCGTCCTTCGAGCGCTTGCTCATGAAGAACAGCACCGTCGCCTTGAGCTGCTGGCCCGCGCAAGGCAGGCTGACCGCTTCGCCGAGCACGTCCTCGAGCGCGAGCCGCCCGACCGGCGCCGCGTGCGCCGCCGCCTGAAGTCCCAACCACGCCGCGGCGACCATCGTCACCGACCGAAGCTTGCGCCGATTCATGCGCTGTTGGTTAGCACGCGGATCGCCGCGCCGCACTGACCTGCGCCGCAAAAAAAACGGCCAACCTCCGAAGAGGTTGGCCGCCGGTGTTACCGGGCTGCGGCGTTTTGCCGCAGGTGAATCAGGGGCAGCTCGTGCCCGTCGACGACCAACCCGAGGCGCTGCACGCGTAGAGGTTGTTGTCGGTGCCGCAGGTGGTGTCGCCGCAGTTCACCGTGACCGGGCCGCTCGCGCCGGTGCCCGAGCAGGTGCACGAGGCGCTGCAGCCCTCGGCGCTGAACGACCACATCGAGTTGTTGCACGCGTACGTGTTGCCGTCGGTGCCGCAGGTCGTGTCGCCGCAGTTCACGGTCACCGGGCCGTTCGCGCCGGTGCCCGAGCAGGTGCAGCTCCCGAGGCAGCCGGCGGCGCTGAACGACCAGCCCGAGGCGTCGCACGCGTAGGTGTTGCCGTCTTCGCCGCACGTCGTGTCGCCGCAATTCACGGTCACCGGTCCGCTGGCGTTGGTGCCCGAGCAGGTGCAGCCGCTGCTGGTGCCGCCGTCGGGAGCCGCCGGGCCGCAGCCGGCCGCGCTGAACGACCACATCGAGGCGTTGCACGCGTAGGTGTTGCCGTCTTCGCCGCACGTCGTGTCGCCGCAGTTGACGACCACGGGACCGTTCGCGCCGGTGCCGGTGCAGGTGCAGCCGCTGGTGGCGCCGCCGTCGGGCGCCGCGCCGCAGCCGGCCGCGCTGAACGACCAGCCCGAGGCGTCGCACGCGTAGGTGTTGCCGTCTTCGCCGCAGGTGGTGTCGCCGCAGTTGACCGTCACGGGTCCGCCCGCGCCCGAGCCGGTGCAGGTGCAGCTGCTCGCGCCGCCGTCGGGCGCGGGGCCGCAACCCGCGGCGCTGAACGACCACATCGAGTCGTTGCACGCATACGTATTGCCGTCTTCACCGCACGTCGTGTCGCCGCAATTGACGACCACCGGACCGTTCGCGCCGGTGCCGGTACACGTACAGCTTGCGCCGCCGTCGTCCGTTCCTCCGTCGCTGCTGATGATTCCTTGCGTGTGGGTGGCGACGCTGGGGGGACCGGCGCTGGTGCATCCGATCGCGACCGCCATGACGCTCACCAATAACGTTGCCCGGGTCACTGTCATGGTTTTCTCCGAGTTTGGTGTGGTCGTAGCAAACATCTTAACACCTCCATCGGCAGCGCCCCGCGGACCTTGAGCGGGTATTTTCAGTCGGTGGCGCCGGCGTCGCCCGGTACGACGCTGAAGTCGAGCATGCACGCCGCCGCCGACGCCGGATCCGGCTGGCAGCTCGGGTGCGAATCGCTGACGTTCCCGTTCGAGTCGAGCGCGCAGCAATAGGACACGCCGCAATTCGGCCCGGTCGGATACACGCACGCAAAACCGGGATCGCAATCGCTGGTCGCGCGCAGCGGATTGCACCGCTCGCCGCGATCGTTGGTCCCGCAGCCCGCCACCGCAACCAGCACCGCAATCGAAAGTAGTCGTCTCATGGTCACACTCCGGCTCACAGGCGGAACAGCAGCGCCAAGATGATCTTGTCTTCGTTCTGCACCAGGTCCGGTTTCCAGCCGGGCGGCGCGCAGGTGAAGATTCGCCCGTCGGCGTCGAACAGCCCGCCGCACTTGTACCCATCCGGCCCGGTCACGCCGCCGTGCCCCGCATAATAAGGATCATCCGAGTGGTGAAACGAGTTCTCCAAACGCACCGTAATGTTGTCGTTCGCGTACCAACTGATGTTCTGCGAAGCATCCCAACCGAAAAACGTCGTGCCCGGATTGGTGCTGAATCCAAACGGCTCCCCCGGCGAGGCGAGCCCCGTCGGCGCGAGCACCAGGTAACGCCCGGGATTGCGCATGAAGCCGCCGCCGACGAGAAAGCTGAAGCGATTTTTATAGAACCAGAAGTTGTAATAGAGCATGGCGCTCTGAAAGTCCTGCTCGCACGGCGAGGCCTTGGTGCACTGCGTGGGATCGCTCGTGTGCTTGCCGCGAAACGCGCTCACGCCGTCGCCCTCTTCGAAGCCGATGTCGACGGTGAGCGACGAGGCGATGCGCGACAGTCCTTTCGACTCCGGTTTGTTGTAGTAACGAATCAATAAACTATTGTCGGTATGAAAGCGCACGCGGCCCGGCGCGTCCTGCGTATCGGTGCCGGTATAGCCGCTGAGGATGAGCTTCATCCATTCGCGCGGCCGATAGTCGATTTGAAAGCCCACGCCCGGCAGCGAGTTGAACTTGCCGTAGGTTTGCCAGCCATTGATGATCCAGATCTCGACTTTGAGCTTGTCGGTCGGAAAGATCTGCGTTCGATTGCCGACAAAGAACCAGGGCGTGTTGTCGGAGGTGAACGACGCTTGATAGCCCCAGTTCTCGAACTGTAGATACGAAAACAGACCGACGTAAGAGAAGAACTCGCCGATATCGACGTTGATGCCGTGCAGCTTGTCGAAGTGCCAGCCGGCGTACGCCTCGCTTAGATAACGCATCGCCGCCGAGAGATCGTATTGCCCGTGGTTGGGCGTGACGTCGTTGCGCGGGACGCCCACCGCGCGCTCGCCGAATTGAAAGAACAGCCGCCCGCGCGCGTGGCCGATATGAAAGTCGCCGCCGACGCCGAGAAACGACAGCTCCAGCTCGTTGTGGCGAAACGTCGCCGTCGAGCCGACGAGCGTGTGATCGATCGGATCGTTGAACGAATAGGTGTAATTGATGTCGGCGTCGAATTGCGGCGTGAAGTACTTGGTGTCAATCGTGGGCGCGGTCCGGCGCGTCGAGCCGTTGAGCCAGGTGAAGTCGCCCCACGCGAACGGCTCGCCCGGACCCGCCGGCTCGGGCGCCGACGCCGCTTGCACCGCCTTCACCGCCGCGAGCTGCGCGCGCAGCTCGGCCATCTCCTGCTCGAACTTCGCCATTCGCTCGACGAGCTTGCGATTCTCGTCGGCGTCCTGCGCCAGGCTCGCGCGGCTCAGTCCAATCACGAACAACAGCACATACCAGTCGAGGCGAAGGAAGCGCATGGCGGCGCGTGCGACGCACGAAACATGCCTGAAACGCGGGGCCGAATCCGCGTGCGTCCCATGCGCAGCTACCATGCAGAGTGCAGTCGGGCGCTTCGATGGTTCGTGCATATTGCAAAAGGGCATAGGCGCGCGCGCGCTGATTGTCGGCGCTACCGACGGGTACGGCGCTTGCTCGGCGGCAGCCGCATCCGCTTCTGCGATCGCGTTTGAAAGGAGCCGCCCGAATGGACACCGAGTACCTGGTCGCCGGACTGGCCGCGCTGGCGCTGACCGCGTACCTGTTCTACGCGCTGCTCAGGCCGGAAAGATTCTGAGGCGCCGCCGTGACCGCGATCGGTTGGCTTCAGATCGTCGTGTTCTTCCTGCTCGTGCTGGCGCTGACCAAACCGATCGGCGTGTACCTCCATCACGTGTTCGAAGGCGAGCGCCGCCCGCTCGCGCCGCTCTTCGGTCCGCTCGAGCGGCTGTCGCTGCGCGCGTGCGGCGTCGACGACAAACAGGAGCAGACGTGGGTGCAGTACGCGCTGTCGCTGCTCTTGTTCAGCGCTGCCGGTTTATTGGTCACTTACGCCATTCAGCGTTTGCAGCTCCATCTACCGCTCAATCCGCAAAAGCTCGCCGACGTTCCGCCCGCGCTCGCCTTCAATACCGCCGCCAGCTTCACCACCAACACCAACTGGCAGTCGTACAGCGGCGAATCGACGATGAGCTACCTGACGCAGATGATGGGCTTGGCGTGGCACAACTTCACGTCGGCGGCGGCGGGCATCGGCGTGGCGCTGGCGGTGTCGCGCGGCTTCACGCGGCGCCCCGGCCCGACGGGCGCGCGAACGCTCGGCAACTTCTGGGTCGATCTGATCCGCGCGATCCTCTATGTGCTGTTACCGCTCAGTGTCGTTTGTGCACTATGGTTCGTCTCTCAAGGCGTGATCCAGAACTTTGCGCCTTATAGAGAGATCACCACTATCGAAGGCGCCAAACAGCTCATCGCCATGGGCCCGGTCGCTTCGCAGGAAGCGATCAAGATGCTCGGCACCAACGGCGGCGGCTTCTTCAACGCCAACAGCGCCCACCCGTTCGAGAACCCGACGCCGCTCACCAACTTCATCCAGCTCCTGCTCATCTTCGCCATTCCCGCGGGGCTCACGTACACGTACGGCCGCATGGCGCGCGACTCCAAGCAGGGCTGGTCGATCTTCGCCGCCATGGCCATTCTGTTCTTTGCCGGCGTGACGGTCTGCTATTGGGCCGAGGCGCGCGCGAACAATTGGGAGGGCAAAGAGGCGCGCTTCGGCATCGCCGAGTCGGCGCTGTTCGCCACCGTCACCACCGACGCGTCGTGCGGCGCGGTCAACGCCATGCACGACAGCTTCACGCCGCTCGGCGGCTTGGTGCCGCTCACCAACCTCATGCTCGGCGAAGTGGTCTTCGGCGGCGTCGGCGCCGGCCTCTATGGAATCCTGGTCATGGTCATTCTCAGCGTGTTCATCGCCGGCTTGATGGTCGGCCGAACACCCGAGTACCTCGGCAAGAAGGTCGAGCAGCGCGAGATGAAGCTCGCCATGCTCTATGTGCTGATCTTTCCGCTGCTGATTCTTTGTTTCAGTGCCTGGTCCGCAGTGACGCCCTATGGTGTCTCGTCCCTGAACAACGCCGGGCCGCACGGGCTCACCGAGATCATCTATGCGTACACGAGCGGCGCGGGCAATAACGGCTCCGCGTTCGCCGGCCTCAATGCCAACACCAATTGGTGGAACGTCAGTCTCGGCTTCGTGATGCTCGCAGGCCGCTTCTTGATGATCATTCCCATTCTCGCCATCGGCGGCTCGATGCTGAACAAGAAGGTCGTCGCCGCCGGGCCGGGCACGTTTCCAACCAACGGCGGACTGTTCACGCTGCTGCTCGTCGGCGTGATCGTCATCGTCGGCGCGCTGACGTTCTTCCCCGCGCTTTCGCTCGGGCCGATCGTCGAGCACTTCCTCGCCCGGCAAGGGAGGCTCTACTGATGTCGATCGGCGACAGCTTCAAGAAGCTCGATCCGCGGCAGCTCGCCAAGAACCCGGTGATGTTCGTCGTCGCGGTCGGCAGCGTGCTCACGACCGGGCTGTTCATTCGCGACCTGGTTCAACACCACAGTGAGGTTCCACTGTGGTTCACCGGCGGAACCACACTATGGCTTTGGTTCACCGTATTGTTCGCCAACTTTGCCGAGGCGGTGGCGGAGGGACGCGGCAAAGCGCAGGCCTCGACCTTGCGCAAGATGCGCAAAGAGACCTCGGCGCGCAAGCTGGTCGATGGCGTCGAGACGGAGGTCAGCGCCGCGGCCCTGCGCGAAGGCGACGTGGTGGTGGTCGAAGCCGGCCAGCTCATTCCCGGCGACGGCGAGGTGATCGAAGGCGTCGCCTCCGTCGACGAATCGGCGATCACCGGCGAGTCGGCGCCGGTGATTCGCGAGTCGGGCGGCGATCGCTCGTCGGTGACCGGCGGGACCAAGGTGCTGTCGGATCGCATCGTCGTGCGCATCACCGCCAATCCGGGCGAGTCGTTCCTCGATCGCATGATCGCGCTGGTCGAAGGCGCGTCGCGCCAGAAGACGCCCAACGAGATCGCGCTGCACATTCTATTGGTGGGTTTGACGCTGATCTTTTTGTTTGCGTGCGTGACGCTGGTGCCGCTGGCGCTGTACTCGAAGCTGCATTTGTCGGCTACCGCGGTCGTGGCGTTATTGGTGTGTCTGATCCCGACTACGATTGGCGGGCTTCTGTCGGCGATTGGAATCGCGGGAATGGATCGCTTGCTGC
>DASREC010000016.1:0-8385 GCA_035652295.1 Polyangia bacterium | reverse complement strand
GACGCGCAGCGCCACGCCGCCCGCGTCGGGCTTCGCCAGGAGCTGGATCACGCCGCCCTCGTCGGTGGCCTTGACCGCGTTGAGCACCAGGTTGAGCACCACCTGCTTGAGCCGCGCTCCGTCGGCGCGCACGCGCGGCAGGCCGGCCTCGCACTCGATCGAGATGCGCTGCCGCGCCGGCGACGCCAAGAGGTTGACCTCGACGACTTCGGCGAGCAGCGCGGGCACGTCGACGTCGCCCGCCTGCGGCGGCACCTCGCGCCGCTCGACGTACTCCTGCACCAGCCCGGTGATGCGCGCCGCCTCGCTCTCGATGGCGCGCGCCATGCGCAGCCGCTGCGCCCGCTCGCAGTCCTCGCGCGCGATCACCTGCGAGGCCGCGCCGATCGCCGCCAGCGGATTCCGCACCTCGTGCGCGAAGCTGCGCGCCGACTGCGCCAGCTCCTCGCGCCGCCCGCGCTCCTCGCGCTCGCGCCGCGCCAGCTCGACGTCGGAGAGCTCGCGAAACACCGCCACCGCGCCGTGCGCGCCCGCGACCTCGACCGGCGCGTTGGTGAAGCCGAGCACGCGCTCGCCGTGCGCGGTCTTGATGGTGACGCGCCGCTGCGTCGAATCGCCCGACACCAGGAACATCGCCTCGCCGCCCGGCAGCGCGTCGCTCACCGCGCGCCCGAGCAGCTCTTCGGCTTTGCGGCTCACCGCCAGCGCGCCGGCGTGGTTGACCTGCACGATCACGCCCGCGCCGTCGACGACCATGAGTCCGCTCGACACCTGCTCGACGACTTCTTCGAGCAGCGTCTGGCGCCGCTTGAGATCGTCGGCCAGCTTGCGCATGCGCAAAAACACGCGCAGCTTGGCGTCGAGCAGATCGACGTTGAACGGCTTGGCGACGAAATCGACCACGCCGTAGCCGTAGGCCTTCTTGACCACCGCCGGCTCGGAGACCGCCGAGATGACCATGATCGGCATGTCGTCGAGATCGGCGCGCTGGCGGATGCGCTCGAGCACGCCGAAGCCGTCGATGGTCGGCAGCACCAGGTCGAGCGTCATCAGCGCCGGCCGCCGCGCCGCCAGGTGCGCGATCGCGGTCGCGCCGTCGGGCGCCGCGATGAGATCGACGCCGAGCGGCTCGGTGAGCGTGCGCAAGAGCTCGACGATCCGCTCTTCGTCCTCGCAGGCGAGCACCAGCGGGCGCGGATCCATCACGCCTCGTCGATGTCGACGGTCGCGGTGAGCGAAGCGAAGTATTCGTTGAGCGCCAGCAGCTGGTCGACGTCGAGCCCCGCGAACTTCACGCCCATGCCGTGCTCGCGCTGCGGCTCGTCGTGCTTGCCGTCGACGATCCAGCGCACGTCGGCGGTGACCTCGATGGCGCGCTGCGACTCCGGCACCGCGACGACGATCTGCAGCTCGCTCCCCGGCGGCGCGGGATCGGCGGTGATGATGAACGCCCCGCCCACGCCGATGTTCTTGGTGAACGCCCGCTGCTCGGCCCCCGCCTCGCCATTCTCGACCACGCGGTACCGGACCTCGACGCGACGCCCCGGCCGTGGTTTGCCGCGGAAGTGTCCGCGCCGCTCGCGCTTGGACTCGGCCATCGTTTCATCGTCGCCGGACAGGGGGCCGCGCGTCAAGGCCCGCGCGCGCGCCGCCACCCCTCGGCCAGCATCCACGACCGCGCCGCCACGACGACGTCGCGCGCCACCCACGAGGAGTAAGGATCGAGCCCGCCGCGAATCAGCCCGTGCTTGCGCGCGTTCGCCCGCACGTACTCGAGCGCCCGCGCCGTCTGCGTGGGCGTGCGGCAGACGCGCAGGTGGTAGCGATCGGCGTAGACCGCGCCCCTGCGTCCCATCACGCGATTGAGCGCCTTGGCCATGCGCACGCCGAGCCCCTTCATGCCGCGCGCGAGCGCCGCCGAATCCTCCGCCTCGACGAGAAAATGGATGTGATTGCCCATCACCGCGAAGTGGCACAGCCGCATCCCGAACTTCGCCCGCGCCGCCGCGAACGCGCGCTTGAGCACGCGAAAGCACCGCCCGCTGCGAAGACCATAGACCTCCCCGCGCATCCGCACGGTCACGTGCAAGGGAAACCGCCTGACGACCGCAGGACGCCGAAGGTGCGAAACGCCCGCCCCGTTAACCAGATCTTTCGGCTTCCTTCCCGCGCCTTTCTTCCGTTTCCGCCTCTTCGCGAACCCGAACAAAAGCTGCGTTTCTCGCCGTCTCACACTATTTAGCATACATTACCATCCGCCAATGTCAACCAATAATTCCTCAAAAAAACCCCAAACCACCCTTCAAAAGCCGCCGCAGCCAGCGGCGGCAGGCACCACCGCCCGACCCAAGCAATCCCGTCCCCAGCCAGACCCATCCAGCGCGGCGACGTTCCTCTCCTGCACGCCCCTCGTCTGGTGCCGCACGAGACCTCAACCATCCACGCCCTCACTTTCACCCCTCACCAGCCCATGAACCCCTCATGCCCAAGCACCACCGCCCCAGTCGCGCGAGCAGCGCGCCACCACCCCCACGCAAGACCCCGCTCCGCCTCCGCCCGCCGCCGTCGTCGTTGACACCCGCCCCCCTCGCTGCTAAGAGCGCTACGCCAAAATGAAGATTCACCTCATCGGAATCTGCGGCACCGGCATGGGCTCCCTCGCCGGCCTGCTCAAGGCCGCCGGCCACGACGTGCGCGGCTCCGACTCCGACGTCTACCCGCCGATGTCGACGCAGCTCGCCGAGCAGCAGATCCCGGTGATGGACGGCTTCCGCCCGACGAACCTCGACTGGCAGCCCGACGTGGTGGTCGTCGGCAACGTGTGCACCAAAGATCACGTCGAGGTGCTCGGCGCGCAGGAGCGCAACCTCAAGCTCACGTCGTTCCCCGCGCTGCTCGAAGACCTGTTCCTCGCGCGCGGCCACTCGATCGTCGTCGCCGGCACGCACGGCAAGACGACCACGTCTTCGCTCGCCGCGTTCGTGCTTTCCTCCGCGGGCCGCGATCCCTCGTTTCTCGTCGGCGGCGTGCCGCAGAACTTCGGCCGCTCGTGGCGCCTCGGCCGCGCGAACGGCATGTTCGTCGTCGAGGGCGACGAGTACGACACCGCGTTCTTCGACAAGGGCTCCAAGTTCTTCCACTACCAACCGAAGACCGCGATCCTCACCAGCGTCGAGCTGGATCACGTCGACATCTTCGACTCGCTCGACTCGGTCAAGGCGGCGTTCCGCAAATTCGTCGAGCTGATCCCCGCCGACGGGCTGCTCGTCGTCGCGGCCGATTCGCCGGGCGCGCTCGACGTCGCCAAGGCGGCGCGCTGCCGCGTCGAGACCTACGAGATCCGCAGCGACCACGAAAACTCGGCCGACTGGGTCGGCCGCCAGATGGCGCAGCGCCCCGGCGGCCGCACGCTGTTCGAAGTGCACCACCGCGGGAAATTGTTCGGCACGTTCGATACCGGCTTGCCCGGCGGCTACAACCTGGCCAACGCGCTCTCGGTGATCGCCGCCGCGCACGGCGTCGGGCTCTCGGCCGAGGAGATCGGCAAAGGCATCCGCCGCTTCGCCGGCGTGCGCCGCCGCCAGGAGACGCGCGGCGTGGCGCAGGGCGTGACCATCGTCGACGATTTCGCGCACCACCCGACGGCGGTGCGCGAGACCCTGCGCGCGCTGCGCGGGCGCTACGGGCGCGGGCGGCTGATCGCGATCTTCGAGCCGCGCTCGGCGACCAGCCGGCGCGCGGTGTTCCAGAACGAGTACGCCGACGCGTTCAGCGCCGCCGACGAGATCATCATCGGCGCGGTGAACCATCCGGAGAAGGCGCCCGAGGGCGATCGCTTCGACCCCGAGCGGCTGGCGGCCGATCTGCGCGGCCGCGGCGTGGCGGCGCGCCACCTCACCGACGTGGCGAAGATCGTCGAGCAGGTGGCGTCGAACGCCGCCGCGGGCGACACCGTGGTGGTGATGTCGTCGGGCGGGTTCGGCAACATCCACGACAAGCTGCTCTCGCGGCTCGGCGACGCGGTGGTGCCGGCGTCGAACGAGGACCTCGACGGCGCGCGCGAGCTGTTCCAGTCGACCGGCATCAGCTACCCCGACGTGCACGAGCACCTGGCGGAGCTGCTGGTGCTGCGCGATCCGTCGCGCAAGGTGGTCGGCACGGTGGCGATGGAGATGTACGACGACGCGGGGCTCCTGCGCGCGCTCGCCACGGCGCCCGATCGGCGCGGCGAGGGGCTCGGCTGGATGCTCGCCGACGCGGCGCTCGGGCGCGCGCGTCGCCGCGGCGCGCGGCGCGTGTACCTGATGACCGAGAGCGCGAGCGACTTCTTCGCGGAGAAGTTCGGCTTCCAGGCGGTCGAGCGCGAGCTGGTCGACGCCACCGTGCTCGAGTCGACGCAGTTCTATTCGTCGTCGCCGAAGGCCACGACGATGGTGCTCGACCTCAACCAGTGAGCGCGAGCGTGAGCGCCGCCGAGCCGCTCGACGAGACGCTGGCGTTCGTGCGGCGCGTGGCGCGCGACGCCGGCGCCATCCTCGCCGAGGGCGCGTTCCGCGGCCACGCCGCCGATCACAAGCGCGCGGTCACCGATCTGGTCACCGAGTACGACCGCCGCTCCGAGGCGCTGATCGTCGCCGCCATCGCCGCCCGCTACCCCGACGACGCCATCCTCGCCGAGGAGAGCGGCGCGCACGCCGGCGCGCACGCCGCGAACGGCCGACGGTGGCTGATCGATCCGCTCGACGGCACCACCAACTTCGCGCACGGCCTCCCGTTCTTCTGCGTCTCGATCGCGCTCGAGATCGCGCGCGAGCCGGCGGTGGGCGTGGTCGAGGCGCCGGCGCTCGGCTGGTCGTTCGCCGCCGCCCGCGGCTTCGGGGCGCGCCTCAACGAAAAGCCGATTCACGTCAGTTTGACCGAGCGGATCGGCGAATCGCTCCTGGCGACCGGCTTCCCCTACGACAACGCGTCGAGCCCGCGCAACAACTTCGCCGAGTGGGAGGCGCTCTACAAGCTGTCGCAGGGCGGCCGCCGCGTGGGCGCCGCCGCGCTCGACCTGGCGATGGTCGCCGCCGGCTGGCTCGACGGCTACTGGGAGATGAAGCTCAAGCCGTGGGATCTCGCCGCCGGCGCGCTGCTGGTGCGCGAGGCGGGCGGCGCGGTCACGTCGTGGTCGGGCGCGCCGCTCGACGTCGACTCGGGCGAGGCGCTGGCCTCGAACGGCCGCATTCACGAGCAAATGACTACCGCCCTCGACGCGGTCCGTCGACGATAGACTTGTTGACGGGCCGCGCGGGTCACGTATATCGTGCGCCGCATGCGACAGGTCCTCGCGCTCCTATTAGTGACCGCGCTGGCGCGCCCGCTCTGGGCGGCGGCCGGTCCCGACGATCCGCGGCCCTCGGATGATCCCGGCGTCACCACGCCCGCGCCGACGAATCCGGCCGCGAACCCGAGCGCGCCGCCGCCCGCCGTCGTCGAGCCCGCGCAGCCCGCGCCCTCGATGAACGCGCCGGTCGTCGTCGCGCCGCCGTCTGGAAAACGCGAGGTCGAAGAGGTCGAGCCCAATCCGCCGAAGAAGCTGGCGTTCATCTTCCTCGGCGCCACCGGCGGCTGCTTCCTGCTCGGCGCGATCATGGGCGGCGTCGCCACGGCGCGCGCCAGCGAGCAGTCGGGCGATCCCACGAACCCGCCGCTCTACACCTCGGACCTGCAGGCGCACGCCGGCGAAGGCAAGGCGCTGGCGATCGCGGCGTACACGTTCTTCGCGCTCGGCGGCGCGCTGGCGATCGTCGACGCGGTGCTGTGGTTCGAAGTCTTGCGCAAGCCGAAGGTGATCAAGCGGACCGTCGCCACGTCGCGCTTCTTCCCGCTGGGCGTGCGGTTTTGAGGCGCCTCGCGTGGTTGATGGTCGCGGCGCTCGCCGGCTGCTACGAGCCGACGCCCGCGGACAAGGGCTTCAAGTGCACCGGCGACAACGACTACCTGTGCCCCGACGGGCTGTCGTGCGATCGCGTGGCCGGGCTGTGCGTGTCGCGGCTGCCGGACATGCAGCTCATCCCGTCGGATCTCGGCTTCATGGTCGACGCGTCGGGGCCGGTGGCGCCGCGCAGCTGCGACGAGCGCGTCACGCACGGCGCGTTCTCGGGGCTGGCGCCGCTCACGTCGCTCAACACCGCCGCCGACGAGCTGTCGATCAGCATCAGCGCCGACGGGTCGCGCATTTTCTACCAGTCGTCGGGCGCGATCATGACCGCGACCTTGAGCGGCAAGAGCGCGGGCGCGCCGACGGTGGTGAACATCGCGGGCGCGCCGGCGGCGTTCCGCGGCGGCAGCGTCAACGCCGACGGCAGCTACTGGTTCGCCGGCGACGACGGCGCGGGCGGCCCGACGAGCCTGTTCCAGGCCAAGGGCACGCTGCCCAACCTCACCGCCACCGCGCAGGCGCTGCCGACGACCGCCACGCAGCAGAGCATGTGCGCGTTCCACGATCCGGTGTTCCGCGACGGCTCGTCGGCGAACGATCTCTACATCGCGTACGCGCTCGGCGGCTGCGGCACGCCGCCGTACATCGCGCAGGGGGCGAGCGGCAAACAGCTCGGCGCCTTCTTCGCCGCGTTCCCGACGGCGGGCTTCCGCTTCCCGTCGCTGCTGTCGGGCGGACTGACGATGATCGTGGGCGGGAACGCGCCGACGCGCCGCCTGTTCTACGCCACGCGCCCGGGCACCGATCAGACGATGACCGACACCACCTGGGTCGGGCCGACGGCGCTGCCGCTGGGCGGAATCGCCGATTCGGCGTCGCAGGATTGGCAGGCGGTGGTGTCGCCCGACTGCTCCAAGCTGTACCTCGTCTCGGTGCGCGCCGGCGGCGTCGGCGGCGCCGACCTCTACGTCGCCGACATCGCCGCGCAGTAGCTCTCTAGATTTCCCCTCGATAGCCGCGTCGCGGTTTCCCTGGTAGCCTTCACGGTCATGCGTGGTCTGCGGTTCGCGGCTCGCTTGCTGGCCTTGCTCGCGTTCGGCCAATTCGCCGGCGCGCGCGCCGACGCGCCGCCCGCAGCGACGGGAAAAACCTTCGTCATCGAGATCTCGGGCGAGATCGATCTCGGCCTGGCGCCGTACGTCGAGCGCGTGCTCAAGGACGCGGGCGCGGACGATCTGGTGATCCTGCGCGTCAACACGTTCGGCGGGCGCATCGACGCGGCGGTGCAGATCCGCGACGCGCTGCTGCAGTCGAAGGCCAAGACGCTGGCGTTCATCGACTCGCGCGCGATCTCGGCGGGCGCGCTGATCTCGCTCGCCACCGACACCATCGTGATGACCAAGGGCGCGACCATCGGCGCGGCGACGCCGGTGCAGCTCGAGGGCGGCAAGATGGCGCCCGTCGAGGCGAAGGTCGTTTCCTACTTTCGCAAGGAGATGAAGGCGACCGCGGAGGCGAAGGGGCGGCGCGGCGACA
This sequence comes from Polyangia bacterium, assembly GCA_035652295.1. Taxonomy (GTDB): domain Bacteria; phylum Myxococcota_A; class Polyangia; order Palsa-1104; family Palsa-1104; genus DASREC01. The sequence goes on along the minus strand of DASREC010000016.1, from coordinate 923 downwards.
TCGCCGAGGCGATGGTCGACTCCACCGTCGAGATCCCCGGGCTCGACGGCAAGGAGACCACGCTCACGCTCACCACCGCCGAGGCGCTCAAGTTCAAGGTCGCCGCCTACGAGGTCGCGTCGCTCGACGAACTGCTGGCCAGGCTCGGCCGTCCCGCGCCGTCGGTGATCCGCCCCGGCATCAACTGGGCGGAGCGCCTGGCGCGCTTCCTCTCCGACGGCGCCATCTCGTCGCTGCTGATGACGCTCGGCATGCTCGGCATCCTGATCGAGCTGTGGGCGCCGGGCCACGCGCTCGCCGGCGGCCTCGGCGTGACGTGCCTCTTGCTGTTCTTCTTCGGCCACTACGTCGTGCACCTCGCCGGCTGGGAGGAGATCCTGCTGTTCGGCGCCGGCATCGTGCTCGTCGTCGTCGAGCTGGCGTTCTTCCCCGGGCACGGCGCGGTGGCGGTGCTCGGCATATTAATGGTGATCGCGTCTTTGGTGATGGCGCTGATCAACGTCAAGTCGGTGCCGTTCGACGTGACGTGGCAGCTCGGCTGGGTGACGCGCGCGCTGGCGATGGTGTTCGGCTCGCTGCTCGGCACCGCGGTGGCGATGTACTTCGTGTCGCGCGCGCTGCCGTCGACGCGCTTCGGCAAGCCGCTGATCCTGACGCACGCCAACACCGCGCGCGCGGGCGACGGCGACTCGCTGATCGGCAAGCACGGCGTCACCGAGACCGCGCTGCGCCCGTCGGGCAAGGCGAACATCGGCGGCAAGCGCGTCGACGTGATCACCGACGGCGGGTTCGTCGACGCCAACGAGCGCGTCGTCGTGGTCGAGGCGCAAGGGCCGCGCGTGGTGGTGAGGCGCGCCTAAATGACAACGGCGGTGACGTCGATCCTGATCGTTATAGCGCTGCTCACCGTCGGCATGGTGCTG
>DASREC010000015.1:0-2773 GCA_035652295.1 Polyangia bacterium | reverse complement strand
GAGGCCGCCGAGCGTGTGCGGCTGATCGTGCGCGACCTGAAGATCTTCTCGCGCCCCGAGGAGGAGAAGCTCGGCGCCGTCGACGTGCGCGTGGTGATGGAGTCGTCGCTGCGCATGGCGTGGAACGAGATCCGCCACCGCGCGCGGCTGGTGAAGAGCTACGGCGACGTGCCCGCGGTCGCCGCCAACGAGGCGCGGCTCGGGCAGGTGTTCCTGAACCTGGTGATCAACGCGGCGCAGGCGATCGAGCCCGGGCACGCCGATCGCAACCAGCTGCGCGTGGCGACGCGCGACGGCGGAGCGGGGCGCGTGATCGTCGAGGTCGCCGACACCGGCTCGGGGATCCCCGCCGACGTCATCGGCCGCATCTTCGATCCGTTCTTCAGCACCAAGCCGATCGGCGTCGGCACCGGGCTGGGGCTGCCGATCTGCTACCGCATCGTCACCGGGTTCGGCGGCGAGATCGGCGTCGAGAGCGAGCCGGGCAAGGGATCGGTGTTTCGCGTGACGCTGCCGATCGCCGTGCCCGCCGTCGAGGAGCCGGCGCCGGCCGCCGCGCCCGCGCCCGCGCCGGCGCGGCGCGCGCGCGTGCTGGTGGTCGACGACGACGAGATGGTGGCGCGCAGCCTGCGGCGCATGATCGGCCCCGAGCACCACGTGGTGGTGGCGTCGAGCGCGCGGGCCGGCGCCGAAGCGTGCGCGCGCGAGCGCTTCGACGTGATCCTCTGCGACCTGATGATGCCGGAGATGACCGGCATGGATCTGCACGCCGAGCTGGCGCGCGTCGCGCCGGAGCAGGCGGCGCGCATGGTCTTCATGACCGGCGGCGCGTTCACGCCGGACGCGCGCAGCTTTCTCGAGCGCGTGCCCAACGAGCGGCTGGAGAAGCCGTTCGACGTCGAGGCGCTGCGCGCGATCATCCGCCGCTTCGCGCCCTGAGCGCCGCGCTACTCGATGTCGTTCTTCGAGAACAGCCCCGAGCCGCCGGAGACGCTGCGGTCGGCGAGCACCGTGCCGGCGCGCTGGAAGGTGGCGTAGATCGAGTCGCAGTCGAGGTTGCCGTACGCGTAGGCCTGGAAGTTGGCGCCGGTCTCGACGCCCGCCGAGACGTACTGGTACCAGTAGTAGTAGGGATCGTCGACGGAGAAGTTGAGCGCCGCCCACGACGGCAGATCGAACGTGCCGGCGACCGGCTTGCACTTGTCGCCCGCCTGGCCGCAGCAGTTGTTGGCCGCCGGCGTCGGGCCGACCGACGCGGGGAACTGCTTGGCGAGGATGTTGCCGCCGAGATCGGAGCGCTCGCTCTCGTAGTACGCGACGGACGAATCGAACAGCTTGCGCACGTTCATCGTCGCCTCGACGGTCTTGGCGCGGCGGATGTACTTCATGAACGACGGGATCGCCACCGACGACAGGACGCCGATGATGGCGACGACGATCATGAGCTCGATGAGCGTGAACGCCCGCGGCCGGAGGCTGCGCATGAGTGGCTCCTCGGGCTCTTCATCGGCGAAGCGCGTCGGACCTTTAGCGCAGCACCACGTCCCAGGCGGCGAAGTCGAGGCCGCCGCGGCTGTCGCGCAAGACGATCCAGAGGTGCGCGACGCCGGGCGCGGGCGGCGCGATCCAGGTCGTGCTGGTCGAGAGCGCGAGGTCGGTTTCGTCGCGGCCGGTGCGCTCGTCGGCGAGCGCGCCCGAGGCGGCGAACCAAGACACGCGCATCGCCTCGCGGTGATCGACCAGCGCCTGCGCGAGCACGTCGAACACCGGGTAGCTCTCGGGCGAGTCGGGCGTCCACGCGGCGGTCAGCGTCACCGTCGAGCCGGCGGGGATTTGATCGAGCGCGGCCGGCTGGCCGGCGACGGCGGCGGCGAGCGGAAGCAGCGTCGGGTTTCGATTCGGCGTGTAGCGCGCGCGGAAATCGGCGGCGAGCTCGGCGGAGGCGCCGGCGAGGTTGCAGCGGATGCGCTCGAGCGCGACCGCGGAGGCGCCGGCGAGATCGGCGCGCAGCGGTTGGTAGTAGCCGCCGGTCGCGTCGGGATCGCGCGGGCGCTCGGGCGGCTGGCCGGCGGTCTGCGGCGGCAGATCGGAGCCGAACAGCCGGCACGCGTCGTCGGGAATCGCCGCGCTCACCATCGCCGCTGCTTGCGCGAGGTACGCGCCGCCGCGATCGAGGCACGCGTCGGCGACCACGTTGTCGCTCGACGCCGGCGTCTGCGCTGCGCACCACGACCAATCGAGCGCGGGCGCCGCGATCGTTCCGTCGGGCGCGGCCACGAGCGCGCGCCACGCGACCGCGTCGCCGGGCGCCGCCTCCGCCGGATCGGCGCGCAACGCCAAAATGCGCGGCGCGCTCACCAGCGACAGCGGCGTGCCGAAGTCCGGCTTGCACGCCGCGGCGGCGATCGCGACGAGCACGAGCGCGCGCCTCAAAACTGCACCCGCGCGCCGAGCACCGCCAGCGTCGGCAATCCGGTGATGTAGCCGCGCCGGGCGAAGTCCTCGCTATAGACGATCTCCTCCGGGTTGCGTTGATAGGTCACGTTCTCCACGTCGAGGTAGAGATCGAGCGCCACGCGCCGCCAGGTGAACGTGCGATCGACGCGCAGATCGAGCTGATAGAAATTCGGGATGCGGATCGAGTTGTGCGCGCCGAACAGCGGTTGGAATTGATCGTCGCGCACGTCGTAGAACGCGCCGGCCACCGGCGTGCGCGGAAATCCCGTCGAGAAACGGAAGCGCGCGCCGAACGACCAGCCGCGATATTGGTAGC
>DASREC010000014.1:0-9350 GCA_035652295.1 Polyangia bacterium | reverse complement strand
CGCGAGGCCAACGTGCCCTATTTCAGCGGACCGGGCGGCATCACCGGGCCGAACGGCGTGGCGCCGGCCGATCCGTCGCTGTTCACGCCCGATCTGCGCACGCACGACGACCGCATCCTGGTCAACATGACGCTGCGTCTATAGTAGACTCCCGCGCATGAAAACCATTCGCAGCTACGTGGGCGGGCGCTGGCTCGACGGAGACGGCGCGCGCGCGACGATCGTGAACCCGGCCACCGAGGAGCCGCTCGCCGAGGTCGCCGGCGCTCCCGTCGACTGGCGCGCCGCGCTCGAGCACTCACGCTCGGTCGGCGGCGCGGGCCTGCGCGAGCTCACCTTCGCCCAGCGCGGCGAGCTGGTGCGCGCGATGTCGAAGCTGTTCCACGCGAACCGCGACGAGCTGATCGCGCTGGCGATCGCCAACGGCGGCAACACGCGCGGCGACGCCAAGTTCGACATCGACGGCGCCACCGGCACGCTGGCGGCGTACGGCGAGCTGGGCGCGCAGCTCGGCGCGGTCAAGTTCCTCGTCGACGGCGAGGGCGTGCAGCTCACGCGCTCGGTGCGCTTCTTCGGCCAGCACATCGCGGTGCCGCGCGCCGGCGTGGCGGTGCACGTGAACGCGTTCAACTTCCCCGCGTGGGGCATGATGGAGAAGGCCGCGGTGGCGCTGCTCGCCGGCATGCCGGTGGTCACCAAGCCGGCCACGTCGACCGCGCTGGTGGCGCACCGCATGGTCGAGCTGCTCGTCGAGAAATCGATCCTGCCGGCGGGCGCGCTCACGTTCATCGCCGGCCCGGTGGGCGATCTGCTGGCGCATCTTTCCGGCCAGGACGTGCTCGCGTTCACCGGCTCGAGCGACACCGGCGCCGAGCTGCGCCGCCACGCCAACGTCATCGGCACGTCGGTGCGCGTGAACGTCGAGGCCGACAGCTTGAACGCCGCGGTGCTCGGCCCCGACGTGGCGCGCGACAGCGAGGCCTACGCGCAGTTCGTCGCCGACGTGGCGCGCGACATGACGCAGAAGACCGGCCAGAAGTGCACCGCCATCCGCCGCGTGCTCGTGCCCGACGCCGCGCTCGAGCAGGTGCACGAAGATCTCGTCGAGCGGCTGGCGGCGATCAAGGTCGGCGATCCGTCGCGCGAGGAGGTGACGATGGGCCCGGTGGCCACCGCGCGCCAGCTCGCCGACGTGCGCAAGGGGATCGAAAAACTTCGCGGCGACGCCGACGCGGCGTTCGGCGGCGACGGCGCGGTGGAGCCGATCGGCGTGCCGCGCGGCAAGGGCTACTTCGTCGGGCCGGTGCTGCTCCAGCTGCGCGCCGGCGCGGGCGGCGACGCGGTGCACTCGCACGAGGTGTTCGGCCCCGTCGCCACGCTGGTGCCGTACTCGGGCGCGGCCCAGGACGCGGTCGCGCTGGTCGCGCGCGGCGCCGGCGGCCTGGTCTCGTCGGTGTACTCGGACGATCGCGCGTTCCTCGGCGACGCGGCGCTCGGCCTCGCGCCCTATCACGGCCGCCTGTTCCTCGGCTCGAGCAAGCTGGCCGGCCACGCCGTCGGCCCCGGCACCGTGCTGCCGCAGCTGGTGCACGGCGGCCCCGGCCGCGCCGGCGGCGGCGAAGAGCTGGGCGGCGCGCGCGGCCTCGCGTTCTACCTGCAGCGCACGGCGATTTCCGGGGACAAACCGATCCTGGAGGCGCTCTTCAAATCGGAGCGCCCGTCGGAGAAGTAGCGGGCGCGCTCAGTCGGACTGCGACTGCGCCATGTCGACCGGACCGGTGCCGAGGTCCGGCGGCATGCACATCGACGGCGCCGCCACGCACTCGCCGAACCCGCCGCCCGGGGCGTTGTTCGGATCCACCGTCAGGTACCGATAGCCGGTATCGCAACCCAGCGACGGGATCATGCAGAACCCGGCGCAGCACTGCGGAAACGTCCCGACCGCGGCGTCGGGCTCGAGCAGCGTCCCCATCAGCGCCTGGCAGTCGAGGTCCTTGGCGCACATCACCTTGGACGCGATGTCGGAGCCGCAACCGGAGATCGCGCCGCCGGCGAGTAGTACCGAGACTAGGGCTAGAGTTCGATTCAGAGCGCGCATGGCCCCACATCAAATGCGGCTCGAAGTCATATGTCAAGCTTTCCCTTTGGGGGGGTGGCGGACGCGCGCGATGCCGTCGAGCACGACCTCCACGATCTGCTCGACCAGCTCGGGCGGAAGCGGCGCCGGGGAGACCACCGTGCGCATCCAGCAGGGGCCGATCAAGAGCTCCGCCACCAGGTCCTGATCGACCTCGGGCCTGAGCTCGCCGCGCGCCACCGCCCGGCTCAGCACCTGGTGGTAGATCTTGCGGCGCCGGTGCAGCTCGCACTGCAGCGGCTGGTTCAGCTCGGCGTGGCGATCGGCCTCGCGCACCAGCATCTGCAGGATGCGCCCCGAGCGGCCGACCATCATGTCGCGCCCGCGGTGGAGCAGCGCCGTGAGGTCGCCGCGCAGCGTGCCGGTGTCGGGCACCTCGAGCGTGTGCTCGTAGAGCGGCGTGACCGCGGCGGCGACCAGCGCCGGCTTGGTCGGCCAGCGACGGTAGACGGTGGTCTTGGCCACGCCCGCGGCGGCCGCCACCTGGTCGATCGAGAGCGGCCCGTAGCCGCGCTTCTCGACCAGCGCGCGGCACGCCTCGAGGATCGCCTCGTCGGCGTCGGCGCGCGGGCGGCCCGCCCCGGCGCGCGCGCCGCCTCGTCTCGCTGCTCGTCTGCCGGCTCGTTTCATCGATTTCGAACCTCAGAGTAGCACATCATGCGGCCGCACAACACCGACGGCAATAGTTAATTTCCACGATGAATATGAAACTTTTTGTTTCGTTTTCAATCCAACCGCTCATGAGACCGAACGCGTGGCTGCTGGTGGCGCTCTCGCTGGTCCCCGCGGCCGCGGCGGCGCGGACCGGCGGCCCCGACGTGACGCTGGCGAGCCGCCTGACCCAGTTGGTGGCGCGCCCCGGCGGCCTCGGCGCCGACGACGTGGCCGCGCTCACCGTGGGCTCGAGCTTCACGCTGCGCCAGCGGCGGCTCGAGGCGATGGCGGCGGCCGCGGGCGTCGACCAGGCGCTGGTGGCGTACTTCCCGCGGCTCACGCTCGCCGCCCGCTACGCGCGGCTGTCGCCGATCGACAACGCCCCGCTCGGCAACGTCGTCGTCGCGCCCGCGTCGCCGCTCGGCCTCTTGCCGCCGGGCGCGCCGCTGGCCAACGCGTCCATCGCCTTCACGTCGCTGCTCAACCAGACGTCGCTGCAGGCGACGCTGGTGGTGCCGCTCTCCGAGTACGTCTGGCGCATTCCGGCGGCGCACGCCGCGGCCACGTCCAACCGCGAGGCGGCGCGCGCCACCGAGCGCGCCGCGCGCCTGCAGCTCGCCGCCGATGCGCGCGTCGGCTACTACCAGTGGGCGCGCGCGCGGCTGCAGGTCGTGGTCGCCGAGCAGGCGCTGGCGCAGGCGCAGACCCACTTAGACGCCGCGCGCCGGCTGTTCGAGGCCGGCAGCGCGTCCAAGGCCGACGTGCTGCGCGTCGAGGCGCAGGTCGCCGCGAGCGAGCTGTTCGCCACGCGCGCGCGCAACCTCGAGGCGGTGCTGGAAGATCAACTGCGCACCGCGATGCACGACGCCACCGGCCGCCGCTACGAGATCGGCGAAGATCTGCAGGCCGAGCTTGCGCCGCTGGCCGTACCGCCCGCGCCCGCGCTCGTCGACGAGGCGTGGGCGCGCCGCCTCGAGCTGCGCGTGCTCGGTCACGCCGAGCGCGCCGCCCGCGCGCAGGCCACCGTCGCGCGCAGCGGCATTTTGCCGCAGCTGGCGCTGTTCGGCGACGTGCTCGCCGCCGATCCCAACCCGCGCTTCTTCCCGCAAAAAGATTCGTTCGAGACCACGTGGGACGCCGGCGTGCAGCTCTCGTGGACGCCCAACGACACCGCTTCGTCGCTGTTCGCCGGGCGCGCGGGCGACGACAAGGCGCAGGCGGCCGCCGCGCAGATCGGCGCGCTGCGCGACGCGCTCCGCAACGAGGTGATGCAGACCTACGAGGCGCTGCGCGAGGCCGACTTCGCCGTGGGCTCGACCGCGCGCGGCCTCGACGCCGCCGAGGAGTCCTACCGGGTCCGGCGCGAGCTCTTCGCCAACGGCCGCGCCACCAGCATCGAGCTGACCGACGCCGAGACCGATCTCACGCAAGCGCGCCTGGCCGCCGTCGGCGCGCGCATCGACCAGCGCATCGCGCGCGTGCGGCTGCTGCACGCCGCCGGCCGCGACACGAACTAAGGAGAGCCCATGCGAACCACGCTCATGCTGATCGTCTCGTCGCTGGGGCTGGCGCCGCTCGCCGGCTGCGGCGCGAAGAGCGTCGCCGCGACCAAGAGCGCCACCGCGGTGCGCCTGCGCGCCGTCGAGCGCTCGGCTGCCGCCAACGCCACGCGCTACTCGGCGACCATCAATCCCGCCACGCGCGTCGATCTCGCGTTCAAGGTCGGCGGCTACGTGCAGCGCGTCGCCAGCGTGCGCGGCGTCGACGGGCGCGCGCGCCTGCTGCAAGAGGGCGATCGCGTGTCGGCGGGCCAGGAGCTGGCGTCGGTGCGCAAGGCCGACTACGAGCAGAAGTTGGCGGAGGCGAAGGCGGCGCTCGCCGAGGCGCTGGCGTCGAAGGAGCAGGCGCAGATCGACTTCGATCGCGCCACGCGCCTGGTCGGCTCCGACACCGTCGCCAAGGCGGAGCTCGACACCACGCGCGTGCGGCTCGACGCCGCCAACGCCCGCGCCGACGGTGCACGCGTGCGCGTCGCCGAAGCCGAGACCGCGCTCGACGACACGCGCCTGCGCGCGCCGATGGACGCCGTCGTGGTCAAGCGCAACGTCGAGCTGGGCACGCTGGCCGCGCCCGGCCTGCCGGCGATCTCGATCGCCGACACGCAGACCGTCAAGGTCGTCTTCGGCGTCGCCGACACCGAGCTGGAGGCGCTGCGCCTCGGCACCCGCCAGACGGTCACCGCCGAGGCGTTCCGCGGCCGCGACTTCGAGGGCCGCATCACCCGCATCGCGCCGATCGCCGATCCCAAGAGCCGCGTCTTCGAGGTCGAGATCACGATCGCCAACCCCGAAGGCGAGCTCAAGCCCGGCATGATCGCCGCGCTCAAGCTCAACGAAAAAGGCGCCGCCGCTCCCGTCGCCGTCTTGCCGCTCAACGCGGTCGTGCGCTCGCCCGGCCATGCCGGCCGCTTCGCCGTCTACGTCGTCGATCAAAAATCGGGCGCACCGATCGCGCGCCTGCGCGAGGTCGAGCTGGGCGAATTCCTCGGCAACCAGATCCCGATCCGCGCCGGCCTCGCCGACGGCGATCGGGTGATCGTGCAGGGCGCGACCCTGGTCTCCGACGGCGAAGCGGTCCAGGTGATCCCGTGAGCGCCGACCACAAGTCCGACTCCGATCGCGTCGAGCACGATCGCTCGAACGTCGCCCGCTACTTCACCGAGACGCGCCACGTCGCCTGGGTGCTGCTCGCCGGCACCGTGCTGTGGGGCGCGTTCTCCTACGTGCGCATGCCGAAGGCGAAGGATCCGCTGGTGCCGGTGCGCGTGGCGGTGGCGACGTGCACGTGGCCGGGCGCGAGCGCGGAGAAGCTCGAGGAGCTGGTCACGCGCAAGCTCGAGCAGAAGATCGCCGAGAGCTCCAAGGTCGAGAAGATCGAGTCCATCTCGCGCTCGTCGGTGGCGATCGTCTACGTGACGCTCAAGGAGGACGTGGCCGATCGCGGCAAGGAGCTCGACGACATCAAGGGCAAGCTCGACTCGATCCACGATCTGCCGCAGGGCGCCGGGCCGATCAACTTCATCAAAGACTTCGGCGACACCGCGGCGCTGATGATCACCGTCGCCAGCCCGAAGGTCGGCGACGTCGAGCTGACGCTGCGCGCGCGCTCGGTGGCGCACGCCATCGCCGAGGTGCGGCAAAGTGCCGCAGTCCCGCAACACCGCGCCACGCTGGTGGTCGCCTTTCCGCCGTCGATCAACTCGCGCCCGCTGCGCCGCGCCGGCGAAGCGATGGTGCGCGCGCTCGGCGACGGCACCGTCGGCACCGACGCCCGCCCGATCGAAGGCCCCGGCTTCCTCGGCATCGATCTCTCGACGAAGCTCGACGATCGCGCGCTGGTCGCCGCGATGCTCGACGTCGCGCGCGAGCGCCTGCGCCTCTCCGAATTGCACCCCGACGTCTGGTTCCCGACGGTGATCCGCGATCCGAAAGACGCCGAGGAGCGCCTCGCCCGCGTGGTCGGCGATCGCTACAGCTACCGCGAGCTCGACGAGTACACCGACAAAATCCAGCGCTACCTGCAAACGGTCGCGCAGGTCTCCAAGGTCACGCGCTCGGGCGTCCTGCCCGAGCAGATCTACCTCGAGTTTTCGCAGGAGCGCCTGGCCGCGTACGGCGTGCAGCCGAGCGGCCTCGGCGATCTCCTCCAGGCGCGCAACATCATCGTCCCCGGCGGGCAGCTCGAGATCGGCGGCAAGAACGTCACCATCGATCCGTCGGGCGAGCTGGCGAGCGAGCAGGAGATCGGCGACGTGCTGGTCGGCACCTCGACCGGCGGCGCGCCGCAGTACCTGCGCGATCTCGTCGAGGTCAGCCGCGACTACCAGAGCCCCGCGCGCTACCTCAACTACCTCACCGCGCGCGGCCCCGACGGCAAATTGGTCCGCTCGCGCGCCATCACGCTGGCGGTGCAGATGCGCCCCGGCGAGCAGATCGCCGACTTCGGCGCCGCCGTCGACAAACGGCTCGCGCAAGTGGAAAAACTCTTGCCGGAAGATCTGATCCTGCGCCGCACGTCGGATCAGCCGCTCCAGGTGCGCGAGAACGTCGAGCTGTTCATGAACAGCCTGTACGAGGCGATCGCGCTGGTGGTGGTCGTCGGGCTGATCGGCTTCTGGGAGTGGCGCTCGGCGCTGATCCTGGCGCTCTCGATCCCGATCACGCTGGCGATGACCTTCGGCTTCATGCACGCGCTCGGCATCGACGTGCAGCAGATCTCGATCGCGTCCTTGATCCTGGCGCTCGGCCTGCTCGTCGATGATCCGGTGGTCGCGGGCGACGCCATCAAGCGCTCGCTCGCCGACGGCTGGCGCCCGCTGGTGGCCGCGTGGCTCGGGCCGACCAAACTGGCGACCGCGATCCTGTTTGCCACCATTACCAACATCGTGGCGTACCTGCCGCTGCTGGTCATGGGCGGCGACGTGGGCCGCTTCATCTTCAGCCTGCCGGTGGTGCTGACGTGCTCGCTGGTGGCGTCGCGGCTGGTGTCGATGAGCTTCATCCCGCTGCTCGGCTACTACCTCCTGCGCGCGCCGAAAAAGAACGGCTCGGCTAAAGCGCGTCAAAAACCCGGTTTCGCGCACTATTACAAGCGCGTGGTCGGCTGGGCGATCGATCACCGCAAGCGCGTGGCGCTGGGCGCGCTGGTGCTGCTGGTCGCCGGCTTCGCCAGCGCGCGCTCGCTCAAGACGGCGTTCTTTCCGCAGGACCTCTCGTACCTGTCGTACGTCGACGTGTGGCTCCCCGAGGACGCGCCGCTCTCGGCGACGCGCGCCAAGGCGAGCGAGGCCGAGGCGATCATCCGCGACGTGGCCGGCGACCAGCTCGTCTCGGTGACCACGTTCGTCGGCGGCGGCGGCCCGCGCTTCTGGTTCTCGGTGTCGCCGGAGATGCAGCAGCTCAACTACGCGCAGCTGGTGATCCAGGTGAAGGACAAGCACGACACGCCGCTCCTGGTCGCGCCGCTCCAGGCCGCGCTGTCCGAGCGCATCGCCGGCGCGCGGCTCGACGTGCGCCAGCTCGAGAACGGCAAGCCGGTCGGCATCCCGATCCAGGTGCGCATCGCCGGCGACGACGCCGCGCAATTGCGCGCGATGGCCGAGCAGGTGAAGGGCGCCTTCCGCGCGCTGCCGACGGCGGATCGCGTGCGCGACGACTGGGGCGCCGAGACGTTCAGCGTCAAGCTCGAGGTCGATCCCGATCGCGCCAACCTCGCCGGCGTCACCAACCTCGACGTGGCGGTGTCGTCGGCGGTGGCGATGAACGGCCGCGTGGTGTCGGCGCTGCGCGAGGGCGACCGGCAGATCCCGATCGTCACCCGCCTGCGCGGCGACGAGCGCGCGCAGCTCGATCAGATCCAGAGCCTGTACGTCACGTCGCTGCGCGGGCCGCAAAAAGTTCCGCTCAGCCAGGTGTCGCGCATCGCCTACGGCCTCGAGACCGAGAAGATCCGGCGGCGCAATCAATTCCGCACCATCACCGTCGCGTGCTTTCCCGTCGCGGGCGTGCTGCCGTCGGAGGTGATCAAGGCGGCCGAGCCGGCGATCGCGCGCATCGCGGCCAGCGCGCCGCCGGGCTACGAGGTCACCATCGGCGGCGAGAAGGAGGAGCAGCAGCGCGGCTTCGCGCAGCTCGCGGTGGTGCTCGGCCTCTCGATCTTCGCCATCTTCCTGGCGCTGGTGATCCAGTTCAAGAACGCGGTCAAGCCGCTCGTCGTGTTCGCGGCGATCCCGTTCGGCGTCGCGGGCGCGCTCACGTCGCTGGCGGTGATGGGCGCGCCGTTCGGCTTCATGGCGTTCCTCGGCATCGTCAGCCTGATCGGCGTGATCGTGAGCCACATCATCGTGCTGTTCGACTTCATCGAGGAGGCGCACGAGAAGGGCGAGCCGCTCCGGGACGCGCTGCTCGAGGCGGGCATCGCGCGTTTGCGGCCGGTGATGATCACGGTCGGCGCGACGGTGCTCGGGCTGGTGCCGCTGGCGCTGCACGGCGGTCCGCTGTGGCAGCCGCTGTGCTACGCGCAGATCGGCGGGCTCACCGTCGCGACCTTCCTGACGCTGTTCCTGGTGCCGGTGATCTACTCGATCGCGGTCGACGACCTGGGCTGGATCCGCTGGGCTAAAACCTCGCCAAACGGCGATTCGCAGCGTTCGTCTTTCGTGGTGACCGCGGAGCGGCTGGCGTAGGCTTGCGGCAATTTGCCGCAGTCGTGTTAGCGCTCTTTGCGCACGCCCTTGAACGGCTTCTTGTCGGCCTTGCCGTCCATGAACTTGCCGCTCGAGTCGTCGCGCTTCACGTAGTGCCCGGTCTTCGGATTCTTCACCTGCGAGCGCTTCTTCACTTCGCCCACGCGGTGCCCGTCGCCCACTTTACCGTTCTTGGCCATGGTGGACCCCCTTTTGCGGAATCTTCGCACATTGCCCGGCGCTGCTCCAAAATGCGATAAATGCCGTCGACGCGAGGATGGCGGAACTGGCAGACGCGCTGGACTTAGGATCCAG
>DASREC010000013.1:0-6146 GCA_035652295.1 Polyangia bacterium | reverse complement strand
GGCCGAGGTGGCGACCAGCCCCGAGTCGCCGCTCGATCACCCCGAGCTCCTCGAGCTGGGCGAGGATCTGGCGGGCGACGTGGCCTTCGAGATCCGCCAGGTGCTCATCGACGATCCGCCGGCGCAGTGGCGCGAGGGCGGCTTCGTGCGCCGCGGCTTTGCCGCCGAGCTCGACGAGCTGACCGACCTGTCCGAGGGCGGCAAGGGCAAGATCCTGGAGATCGAAGCGCGCGAGCGCGAGCGCACCGGCATCTCCTCGCTCAAGGTCCGCTACAACCGCGTCTTCGGCTACTACCTCGAGATCACGCGTAGCAATCTGGCGCGCGTGCCGAGCGACTACATCCGCAAGCAGACGCTGGCCAACAGCGAGCGCTACGTCACCAGCGAGCTGGCCGACTACGAGGCCAAGATCCTCGGCGCCGACGAGCGGCGCGTGACGCTCGAGCTCGAGGCGTTCGAGCGGCTGCGCGCCGACGTGGCGAAGAGCGCGCGCCGCCTGCTTCAGCTCGGCGAGACGGTGGCGAGGCTCGACGCGCTCGCGTCGCTCGCCGAGGTGGCGCACACCTCCGACTATTCGCGTCCCGAGGTCGACGACTCGCTCGCGCTCGAGATCGAAGACGGTCGCCACCCGGTGGTCGAGCGGCTGGCGGCGCGCGGGCAGTTCGTCCCCAACGACACGCGCCTCGATCCCGACGGCGCGCAGATCATGATCCTCACCGGCCCCAACATGGCCGGCAAATCGACCGCGATGCGCCAGGCGGCGCTGATCACGCTGCTCGCGCAGATGGGCTCGTTCGTGCCGGCGCGGCGCGCGCGCGTCGGCGTGGTCGATCGCGTGTTCACCCGCGTCGGCGCCTCCGACAACCTGGCGCGCGGCGACTCGACGTTCATGGTCGAGATGCGCGAGACCGCCAACATCCTCGCGCACGCGACGCGCCGCTCACTGGTGGTGCTCGACGAGATCGGGCGCGGCACGTCGACCTACGACGGCATGGCGATCGCGTGGGCGGTGGCCGAGCACCTGCACGATCGCATCGGCTGCAAGACCATGTTCGCCACGCACTACCACGAGCTGACCGCGCTCGAGCGCTCGCGCCCGCGCGTGCGCAACTTCTCGACGGCGGTGCGCGAGTGGAAGGACGAGGTGGTGTTCCTGCACAAGCTGCAGCCGGGCGGGGCGTCGCGCAGCTACGGGATCCAGGTGGCGCGGCTGGCGGGGCTGGAGGCGAGCGTGATCGCGCGCGCCAAGGCGATCGTGACGGCGCTCGAGCGCGGCGAGGACCTCGGCGGCATTTTGCCGCAGTTGGAGGATCCGCTCCAGCCGGCGCTGCCGTTCGCGGCGAGCGGCGAACGCGAACGCCCGCGCGAACGCGAGCGCAAGCCCGAGCCGTCCGAGGTCGAGCGCGCGCTCGCCGCCGCCGACGTCGACGGCCTGTCGCCGCGCGAGGCGCTCGCCTTCCTCGCCGAGCTGCAAGCGAAGCTGCGTTGAGTTGTGCTAGCGTCGCGCGCCGTGCGCCGGTTCGATCGGATCCTCGTCTGCTGCTTCGCGCTGTTCGCGCTCACGTCGTTCGCGATGGAGCCGTACGTCGTGTTCGCCGTCGATCTGCACCGCGCGCACGATCCGCTGGCGCGCGCCTGGCTGCTCTACGCCGAGCGCTGGGACCCGATCTTCCTCGCCACGCCGCCGTGGCTGCGCCTGCTCTGCGGCGCCGACCTGTTCCTCTTCGGCCCGGCGTACCTCGTCCTCCTCTACGCCTTCGTCAAGCGCAAGAACTGGATCCGCATCCCGGCGCTGATGTTCGCCGCGGTGGTGGCGTTCGACGTCTCGGTGTACTACGCGATGGAGTTCGTCACCGAGCGCGGGCGCGCCGACCTATTAATGGTGGTGCTGATCAACCTGCCGTACTGGTTGGCGCCGTTCGCGCTGATCTATCGCATGCGTCGCGCCGAGCCGTTCGCCGCGCGACAAGGAGAGCCAGATCATGAATCCCTCGTCGGAGACGCGCGGCCCCAGCTTGCCCGAGACGCTCGAGTGCCGTAACCCGGCCACGCTCGAGAAGCTCGGCGACGTGCCGGTGGTCGGCCGCGCCGAGCTGAAGGAGCGCGTCGAGCGCGCCCGCCGCGCGCAGCGTGCGTGGGCCGACGCGCCGTGGAGGACGCGGCGCCGCGTGCTGCGCGATCTCCTCGACTACATCGTCGATCACCAGGAGGAGATCTGCCGCATCGCCTCGCGCGACTCGGGCAAGACCATCGTCGACGCGGCGATGGGCGAGGTGTTCCCCGTCTGCGAAAAGCTGCGCTACCTGATCGCGCACGGCGAGCGCGACCTGCAATCGGAGCCGCGCTCGTCGGGCGTGTTCGTGCACAAGGCGGTGCGCGTCGAGTACCAGCCGCTCGGCGTGATCGGCGTCTTGTGCCCGTGGAATTTCCCGTTCCACAACATCTTCTGTCCGGTGGTGCCGGCGCTGTTCGCCGGCAACGCGGTGATCGCCAAAGCGTCGGAGTGGACCTCGTGGTCGGCGGCCGACTTTCAGGCGATCTTCGACGAGGTGCTCGAGCGCCACGGGTTCTCGACCGACCTCGTGCAGATCATCACCGGCGCGGGCGAGACCGGCAGCGCGCTCGTCACCTCGGGCGTCGACAAGATCTTCTTCACCGGCTCGCCGCAGAACGGCCGGCGCGTGATGGCCGCCGCCGCCGAGACGCTCACGCCGGTGGTGCTCGAGCTCGGCGGCAAAGATCCGATGATCATCTGCGACGACGCCGATCTCGCGCAGGCCGCCGGCACCGCGATGCTGGGCGTGTTCACCGCGTGCGGCCAGATGTGCGTCGCCGCCGAGCGGCTCTACGTCTTCGACGGCATCTACGACAAGTTCGTCGCGCGCGTCGTCGAGCAGGTGCACGCGCTCCGCCAGGGCCCGCCGACCGAGGACGCGGGCGGGCAGTACGACCTCGGCGCGATGACCATGCCGCGCCAGCTCGAGATCATCGAGCGGCAGATCGCCGACGCGGTGGCGAAGGGCGCGCGCGTGCTCGCCGGCGGCCGCCGCAACCCGTCGCTGAAGGGGCAGTTCTTCGAGCCGACGGTGCTGGTCGACGTCACGCACGACATGGCGATCGCGCGCGAGGAGACGTTCGGGCCGGTGATGACCATCGTGCGCGTGCACGACGAAGACGAGGCGGTGCGCCTGGCCAACGACTGCGCGTACGGGCTCGGCTCGTCGGTGTTCACCAAGAGCGCGGCGCGCGCCGAGCGGATCGCGCGGCGCATCTCGGCGGGCATGACGGTGGTGAACGACTACGGCATCGCGTACATGATGCAGGCGGCGCCGTTCGGCGGCGTGCGCATCTCGGGCTTCGGGCGCATCAACGGGCGCGAGGGCCTGCGCGCGTGCTGCAACGAAAAGACGGTGGTCACCGATCGCCTGCCGCTGCATCAGGCGGTCTCGTTCTACCCGATCAAGCCGCAGACGTTCTCGCTGCTCGCCGGCGTGGTGTCGCTCGTCTACGGCGGCGGCGTGCGCCGTCGCGCGCGCGGGGCGCTCGGCCTCGTGCGCGCGGGCCTCGCGCTCCTGCGCCGCTAGCCGAAAAACATTCACGTCCGAAAACCGCCAGCGCGCAGGCGCCCGGCGCGATACTTCATTCGCATGCAGCTCGACCCGGAGACTTGCTACCGCGCGATGGTGAGCCGCGACCGCCGCTTCGAGGGGCGGTTCGTGGTGGCGGTGCGCTCGACGGGGATCTACTGCCGGCCCGGCTGCCCGGCGAAGACGCCGCACAAGCGCAACGTGCACTTCTACGCGCACGCGGCGGCGGCGGAGCAGGCGGGGTTTCGGCCGTGCCTGCGCTGCCGGCCCGAGTCGGCGCCCGGCACGCCGGCGTGGCTCGGCACCTCGGCGACCGTGGCGCGGGCGCTGCGCCTGATCGTCGACGGTGAATTCGCCGACGGCGAGCGGGGCGAGCGCGACCAGCGCGGCGTCGAGGCGCTGGCGGCGCGGCTCGGCATCGGCGCGCGCCACCTGACGCGGCTGTTCGCCGAGCACGTCGGCGTGGCGCCGGGCGCGGTGGCGCGCACGCGGCGGGTGCACTTCGCGCGCAAGCTGCTCGACGAGACCGATCTGCCGATGGCCGAGGTGGCGCTGGCCGCCGGCTTCTCCAGCGTGCGCCGCTTCAACGAGGCGATGCGCCAGACATTCCGCCGCGCGCCGACGGAGCTGCGGCGCTCGCGCGCCAATCCGCGCGGCTCGTCGCTGCGGCTGAAACTGCCGTACCGCGCGCCGCTCGACTGGCCGGCGTTCCGCGCGTTCCTCGGCGCGCGCTCGGTGGCGGGCGTGGAGACGTTCGACGGCGACGTGTGGCGGCGCGCGGTGGCGGTCGACGGCTGGTCGGGCGTGGTGTCGGTCGCGCCGCTCGCGTCGCCGCGCGGCGAGTCGGCGCTCGAGCTGACGCTCGACGGTCCGCCGCCGCGCGCGCTCTTGCCGATCGTCGAGCGGGTGACGCGCGTGTTCGATCTCGACGCCGATCCGCGCGTCATCGGCGACGAGCTGGCGCGCGATCCGATCCTGCGCCCGCTCGTGCGCGCGCGTCCCGGCCTGCGCGTGCCGGGCGCGTGGGACGGCTTCGAGCTGGCGGTGCGCGCGATCCTCGGCCAGCAGATCTCGGTCGCGCGCGCCACCGCGCTCGCGGCAAAGCTCGTCGCCGCATGCGGCGCGCCGCTCGACGCGGGCCACGGGCTCACGCGCCTGTTTCCGACGGCGGCGGAGGTGGCGCGCGCCGACGTGGCCGCGCTCGGCATGCCGCGCGCACGCGCCCGCTCGATCGTCGCGCTGGCCGAAGCCGTCGCGCGCGGCGACCTCACGCTCGCGCGCGGCCGCGATCTCGACGAGACCACGGCCGCGCTCACCGCGCTCCCGGGCATCGGCCCGTGGACCGCGCAGTACATCGCCATGCGCGCCCTCGGGGAGCCGGACGCCTTCCCGTCGAGCGACCTCGGGATCCGCCACGCGCTCGCGCGCGCCGGCCTCTCGACCGCGTCCGAGATCGAGCGCCGCGCCGAGCGCTGGCGCCCGTGGCGCGCCTACGCCGCCATGCAATTATGGATGGGCACATGAAACTGCGAGCTGGAAAAGTCCGTTCTCCCGTCGGAGAAATCTTCTTCACCGTCTCGAACGGCGAGCGCGAGGCCCTGTGCGGTCTCGTCTTCGAGCAGTATCGCGAGGTGCTGCTCAAAGAATTGGAGCGTCGCTACGGCGAAATCGAGCTGTCGAACGAGCGCGATCCGGCGGGCGTGGCCTCGCGCCTGCGCGCGTACCTCGACGGTGAATTGACCGCGCTCGACGACATTCCCGTCGAGACCGGCGGCACGCCGTTCCAGCGCGCGGTGTGGGCGGCGCTGCGCCGCGTGCCCGCCGGCGAGACGCGCTCGTACGCCGATCTCGCGCGCGCGGTCGGCTCGCCGCGGGCGGTGCGCGCGGTCGGCGCCGCCAACGGCCAGAACCCGGTGTCGCTGGTCGTGCCCTGCCACCGCATCATCCGCTCCGACGGCAAGCTGTGCGGCTACGGCGGCGGCGTCGAGCGCAAGCGCTGGCTCCTGGTACACGAGGGCGCGCTGCTCGCGTGAATCGCGCGCGCGCCTGGCTCCCGTCGCTGATCGCGATCGCCGCCGCGCTCGCGCTGCTCGCGCCGTGGCGCGGCGTCTACTGGTGGGCGTCGCACGAAAAATATTGGTACCCGGTGCGCGTCGTCGAGTGGGTCGAGGCGTGGCGCGCCGGCGCGTGGTATCCGCGCTGGTGTCCCGATCTGTTCGGCGGCTACGGCTATCCGTTCTTCGACTTCTATCCGCCGGGCGTGTTCGCGGGCGCGGGCGCGCTGGTGCTCGCGCTCGGGCTCTCGACGGCGGCGGCGCTCAAGACGGTGATCGCCGCGTTCGCGATCGCGGGCGCGATCGGCGCGTACGGGCTCGTCCGCGGCGAGACGCGGCGCTCGGACGCGGCGCTGGTGGGCGCGCTGGTGTTCGTGGCGCTGCCGTATCGCGCGAACGATCTCTGGGCGCGCGGCGATCTCGCCGAGTACGCCGCGCTGTCGCTGGTGCCGCTCGCGCTGTGGGCGCACCGCGCGTTCCTGCGCGCCCCGGCCGATCGGGCGGC
>DASREC010000012.1:0-12101 GCA_035652295.1 Polyangia bacterium | reverse complement strand
CCAGTCGATGATCTATTGGGAGGATTGGGAGACCTGCCGGGAGAAAATGATGAGCGGAGTGCCGGTGCCGACGTCGATACTCATCAAGCTGACGGGCGGGACGAGCGGCATCGCGGCGGAAGCCAGCCTCCAGTCGACCATCAAGAACGCAGAGAACAATTGCTATTCCGAAGAAGCGTCGCTTCAAAAAGATTGCCGCTCGCAATGGATCAAGGCGCAGGCGACGTGTTACGGCAAACAGCAGGGAACGGCGACGAACAAGCCGAGCGCGTCGCAATATCCGACGAGAGGGATCCCGACCAACACGGTGACTGGGCTGCGCGATCCGATCGGGCGCGGCAATGGAGTCTTGCCGGCCGGCGGCAACGGCGCCGCCACGGCCAAATCGCTCTATGACGGCTTCATCTCGTCGGCGCGGCTCGACGCGGCGCAAAAGGCGGCCTTCGATCTGATCGTCCGCGACGCGGGCGCGGCGCAGTCGGCCGCATTCAAGCAGCACGTGCTCGCCAACATGCATACGAGCCTGCTGTCGCGCGTGGCCGCGACGCCGGCGCTGGTGCCGGTCTTCGCGAGCGCAACGCCGAGCCCGACGAGCCCCCCGGGCGCTCTCTTCAGCGGCACCATGGCGCGCATCAAAGCCATCCTCACGTTCAGTCAATACGTCGCGTTCAATGGCAACATCGGTTCGTACGTGTTGTTCATGAGCGCGCTCGTCACGCCGTGAATCGGTTCGATCCCCGACTACATGCACATGGACGCGTCGTTCGCGGTGCAGGTGCCGCTGGTGCCGGCGCCCGAGACTACGCAGCGCGCGGGTGACATGCAGGCGGGGCCGACCATGATGTCGCAGGCGCCGCCCTCGAGCGCGTCGGCCAGGCACATGGCCGCCATGCCGGTGCCGGGCGCGAAGCACGTCGCGCCGCCGGTGCAGAGATTGTCGCTCATGCCCATCATCTGCGCGCCGCACGCGCTGCCCGCGTTCACGTAGTTGATCGCGATGCACGTCTTCGCCGACGAGCAGAACAGGCCTTGGTTCGCGTCGCACGCGGGGCCCGTCTGCCGGCGGTTGTCGCAGGTCGCGCCGGCGGTGGCGGCGTCGGCGGTGCACGTGCCCGTCGTCATGGTCATCGCGATCACGCACGACGAGCCGGGCGCGCAGACCATGGTCTTGTTGTCGCAGGCGCCACCCGCCATCACCCACGGCTCGCAGACCTGCATCGGCGTGCACGTCATGCCGGGGCCGCACGCGGTCACCGTCGCGCACGAGTCGCCGGCGGCGGGGACGTTGGCGCAGGTGCCGCACCCGTTGCCCTTCGGCACCGCGCAGAAGCCGCTCGCGCACTGACCGCTGAACGCGCACGCGGCGCCGCTCGCCAGCGCGCCGGTGACTTGCGCGCACGCGGCGACCGGCGTGCCGTTGAGGAAGCTCGCGCACGACTCGGTCGGCAGCGCGAGCGCGCACGCCTCGGTGTGCGCCGGGCTGTTGCCCGTTCCCATCGCCATCAGCGACGCGACGCAGTTGTCGTGCTGGCGCTGGATGCACACGCCGAGGCTGCCGTAGGTGTCGGCGACGCCGTTCTTGCGGCATTGATCGAGCAGGGCGCAGTTCGCCTTCGCCTGATCGCTGCACGCCTGGTCGGCAGTCTTGCCGCTCGTACAGCCGACGAGCAGCGACGCAAAGCACAACATGGTCGCGCGCAAGGTCATGGCCCCCTCCGAGTTATTTTTGGTTGGACGATCTCGCGGCCGCGCGGGTTCCGCAAGATTACGGCGCGTCGGTATCGGTACGGTGGGAGTCGAGTCCTCGGCGCACCCGCCGGCGACACACCTTCATCGCCTCGGCCGAGTGAAACTCCGCGGGATTGCGTTCGGCACTCGGTGCGGGCCAATACACGCCGCCGCCCGATCCGGCTCCGGGCAGCGAAGTCATGACGCCGGGATCTCCGGCATCGAATCCCGCGGACGCGGCCGTCGACGCCGCCACCGCGCCGGTCGCCGACCTGGCGAGCGCGGGCAGTCCCGCCGCGAACGATCTCGCCGGCGGCGCGCCCGCAGGCGCAAAAGCGTTCGGCGCCACCTGCACCGTCGACGGCGACTGCGCGAGCGGGATGTGCCGCGGCTTCGTGATGCAGACCGTCTTTCGCTGCACGCAGCCGTGCACCGTCGCCACCCAAACGCAAGACTGCCCGAATCCGCCGAGCGCCGGCCTCTGCACCGGCATGGGCTACTGCAAGTTCATCCAGTGACGCCGCGCCTCAAACGACGCCCCAGATCGACGCCACGAGACTGACCGCCGCCGCGCCGGCGATGACCCACAGCGTGTCGATCTTCTTCGAGAGCAGGACGAGGAGCGCCAGCGCGGCGATGACGCGCGTGAGCGTGCTGTCGATCGCGTCGTGCGCGAGCGGCACCGCCGCGGCCACGAGCAGCGCCGCGCTCGCGAGCACGACGCACTCGAGCATTCCCTTCAGGCGCGGGTGCTGCGCCCGCCGCCCGAGCCAGCCCACGAGCAAGATGATGATCAGCGACGGCGTCGACATCGCGAGCCAGCCGGCGATCGCGCCGGGCCATCCGGCCGCGAAATATCCGACGCTGACCACGTACAGCCCGACCGGTCCCGGCGTGCTGCGCGTGATCACGACGGCGGCGTCGAGCTGCTCGTCCGTGACCAGGTGCCGCTGGACGGCCAGCTCGTCACGAATGACGGGCAGCGAGGCGAGGCCGGCAAAGCTGGTCGCGGTGCCTTTGAGCAGCAGCAGGTAGAGCGTGACGAGCTTCATGCGCTCTTCTCCGTCGCCGGCCAGATGAGCCCGAGCGCGGCGGCGAGGAGCAAGATGCGGATCGGCGACACGGCGAAGCGGAGCGCGAGCACCATCGCGGCCGGCACCACGAGGAGCGCCTTGACCACGTGCGCGGTGACGTGCGGCCGAGCGAAGCTCCACGCCGTCGAGATCATGATCGCGACGGCTGCCGCCAGGGCTCCGCGCAGCGCGCCGGCCACGAAGCGGTCGTGCTGCCACGCTCGATAGAAGTGCGTCGCCACCACGGCCAGGATGGAGCACGGCAGCGACGCCGCGAGCAACGCGACGATCGCGCCGGCCCACCTTCGCGCCATCCAGCCGGCGGCCGTGCAGAACGCGAGCAGGTTCGTCCCCGGCGTGAGCCGCGACAGCGCGTAGGCGAGATCGAATTGCAGCCGAGAGATCCACGATCGGCGCGCGACGAGCTGATCGTGCAGCACGGCGATCGTCGCGCTGCCGCCGCCGAAGGTCGTATTGGCATACCGCGCGAACAGTGCGGCAATTTGCCGCAGCGTCGGCCGGGTGGTCGCCTCTGCGGTCGAGCCGGCGCCGGGTGCGCTCATGGCGGGATTATCTCCCATCCGTAGTGCTACGGATCTTCGTCGGCGCGATTGATGGCACGATGGAGCGCATGGAACGCATGCCGCTCGTCCTCGCTCTGCTCGCCGTGCTCGCCGCCGGCTGCTCGGACAGCTCGCCGTCACCGGCGATCGATCTCTCGACCTCCGCCGATCTGAGCACGAGCGGCGGCAATCCCGATCTCGCGGGCGGCGGCGGCAAGATGTTCGGCGATCTCTGCACGACGCCCGGCACGCCCGGCGATTGCGCGCCCGGTCTCATCTGCGATCAGTTCGCGATGGGCGCCGTGCACCGCTGCACGCGCACGTGCCCGAACAACGTCTGCGACGCGACGTGCTGTCCCGCGCCGTCGGCGGGGAGCTGCAACGGCAAGATGGAGTGCAAGTTCACGATGTGATCACGCCGCGTGATGTGCGTGGTGATCGCAGCGCGGCAGCGCGTCGGGCGCAGCCTCGACTATCCGAGCGGCGCCTCCGACTTCACGGTGCTCGAGACTTCACTGACGCTTCCGTGAACGCTTCAAACCACTCCGTTTGGCGATTCGGGTGCGAATACGGCATGCGCCAGGTCCAGCTGGCGGATCGTCAAGCGCACTACCAAGCCGGGCGCGCCGAGATAGCTCTCTTTCAAGAACAGGTGATAGTTCTTGACCTCGTCGCTCTCGACCGGCGGCGCGCCCTGCGCCTTCTTGGCCGGCGCCCCCGAGACCAAACGCACGCGCATCCCCGCCTCGAGGATGAACCCGGGCTCGATCGTGGTGAGCGAGTGCGGCCGGCGCTGCTCGCCCGCGGCGACGGTGAGCGAGCAGCCGCGCACGCCCACCGAGTTGCCGCCGCCGTTCTCGACCACGATCCACTCTTCATTGAGCAACTCGGGCCTCGACGCTGCGTGCAGCTCGACGATCTTGAGCGGCGTTTTCTTCCGGTGGTCGCTGTCGAAGTCGATGAGGATCGGTCGGCTCATGTGGTCTGGGGACGTTACCACACGCGCCGTGGTTGCTACGGCTTGATGGCGAGCGGCACGACGTTCTTGACCGACCTGGCGTTGCCCTTGACGTCGCCGTCGAGGACGGTGACGTGGATGGGCGGCGTGAACGCGAAGCGGTAGCCCTTCGTGTCGCTGAGCAAGGAGATCTGCTGGCCCTTGTACTCGAGCTTGCGCTCGTAGTCTTCAGGCACGAGGCCGTCGCGCGTGTTCTCATGGTGCCGGACGTGGAATCCCGAGAGCCGCAGCGCCTCGTAGTTGTGCAGGCGGTGGCAGCCGCTCGACTCGCCGCGCCTGACCGAACGGTACACGGGCGTGCCGTGCGTGCGGATGCGGTGGTCGACGAGCTGAGGCTGACCGTCCTCGCCGATGCCCTCGATCTGGTGGTGCACGATCGCGACGAGTCCGTAGGCCGCGCGATAGCCGGGACCGATGAGGTCCGTCTTCGCCACGAACGTGTCGCCGTTCTTGACGAGCAGGTGGCGCGTCTGCGCGCCCCCGCCGGGGTGCCACGTCGGGCCGACGAGAACCGCGGGCCAAAGCGCCTCGCCCGTGACCGACTCCTTGTACTTGAGCGCGAGCGAACCGTCCGATCGCTGGATCGTCTTCCAGCCCCCGATGGTCGTCGGCCAGCGCACGAGCGCGATCTCGCCGTCGCCCACCTTCGCGAACAGCGTGAGCGTCGGGCGATCGGCGACGGGCGGTTTCCACATCTTGCGGCCGTCCTTGTCGAGCTTCGGGCGCGCGAGGACGACCTCGCCGCGATCGACCTCGGCGCGCAGCTCCATCTTGGGGCCATGGTATGCGGGCAGCGGCGGCAGGCGGACGGCGACGGACACCGGCAGCGGCAACAGGCCCTTGCGCGACCCCTTCCGCTTGGGTGGAACGACGATCGTGCTGGCGAGAACGGCGTCAGGCGACGTCCAGCCGAGCGCGTCGCTCGCCGCCTGCGTCGCCGCGGCGATGAGATCAGGCGCGGGGGTGATCTTCAGCGCCGGCTTCGAATCGGCGGCATTCGCTTCTGTCGGCGCCGGCACCGCGGATGGCGCGACCGGCGCGAGCGCCGCCGCTTGTGCGGGCGCCGCGGCCGACGCTAAAGCCGGCTGCTTGGGTAACGGGCGGAACTCGGCGGTGTCGAGCTCGCGGCCCTGCACCTCGCCGACGACGCCCGACGCCGAGCCATCCTCGATGAGCCCCGTCGCGTCGACGACGCGCTCGCGCAGCGCCCGCAAGAGCGCGAGGAAGTCCTGCTCACGGCTGTCGCCGAGCAGCGCCGTGCGCGTGTCGAGATCGATGTTCCCGCTGTCGCCGACCATCTGCAGCCGCTGATACATTCGCAGGCCGTCTTCCGTTCGGCGATCCATCCGCCCGGCGATCGCCTTGGGGGACAGGAGATCCTCGCAGCGCAGGTGAGCCTGCATCGCGACGACGGCGCGATGCTCGAGCTCCGTGAGCGGCCGAGGAGAGACCGTCTTCCCCGTGTAGATCATCGACGGCTTGTCCTCGGTCGGCTTCTCGCCCGGGGCCAGCGCGGGGTTCGGGACCTTCTCGGCCTCCTCGGCCGGGATGACGTTCTTCTCCGGCAGTTGCTCGAGCGCGCCGTCCTTGACGCGCGCGTGGCACGCGTGGCGGCGGCGCTCGGCGATGCGGCGACGGAGGAGGTTCAGGCTGGGCGGGATCCCGAACGCCTCGAAGTAGCGATCCTCGCGGGCGCGGGCGTACTTGCTGCCGGAGCGAAACTTTCCGTTCGCGAGATCGATGAGAAATGGACGCAGCGGCTCCGGCTTGTCGGGCGTCTCGGAGAAGATGCTCGGCAACCACTCGTCGGAGAGATCGAGGACGGTCAGACCGTCCTGCCTCGCCGCCTCGGCCGTCTTCTGACCCGTGGCGCGCCCGCCCTCGACGACGGGAAGGTCGCCCGCGTCGGCCCGAGGCGGCGCCGCGGACGCCGAACCGGCGATCAGTCCCAAGAGCAAGAACGGCAGCGCGGTCGCACGGGGGCGCGGTGTGTGCGTCATCCCAGCACCTCGACCGGAGCCTAAGATCGGGGCCTGCGCGACACAAGCGCGGAAGACCGCCGTTCGGCGGCGGGGCTGAAGCGAAGCGCATGATGGTCGCGCGAAATCGCGACGGTGCCGCCGCGCACCAATCCAGCGGCGGCGGCGGCCTTGTCGATCGTCTCGACCGTCAGTATGCGCGACGCCGACGGGTACACGACCCACAGGACGCCGCTGGGCCACTGCAGCCGGGCCGCCAGTCCGGCCAGGCGGCCGAGATCGGCCGGGTGCTCGGCGCCGACGACGATCGACTCGAGCCCGCCGACGTCGTCGGCCACGGCGCCGGCGCCCGGCACGCAGGCTTCGATTTCATCGGCGAGCTCCTCATCGGCGACGGCGACGAGGAGGACGCGCGCGCCGGGCGTGACGCCGAGCGCGGACAGGCGGCCCACGGGCGGCCGCAGATAGTCTTTCCACGCGGGCGCGTGCTTGCCGATATGGATCTTGTAGACGGCGCCGTCGCGCGCCGTCAGCGTCAGCGACGCCGCGCCCGGATCGATCGCCACCGACGCCAGCTCGTCATAGCGCAAGTGGACGAAGAAGTCGGCGCCCTGATCGCCGGTGCGGCCGGTGCGGAAGCGGAGGGTGTCGTCGGTCAAAGTGGCGCGGCCGGAGCGCTCGATGCGGCCCTTGCCCACTCCGACCTCGATGCGAACGTTGAGGTCACGCGGCGCAGCCTTCTTGCCGCGAATGGCTTGTGTCCCGGGCTTCGGCGTCGACGGCGTCCGAGTTCCCATACGACCTCATACACGCGTTGCCCGCTGCCATGTCAACTTTGCCGGCGTTGCTTGATCCAGCTCGCCAGAGTGAAGATGCCGCCGAACACGAAGGCCATGCCGACGACAGCGGACCAAATGAAAAGATCCAGCGGCTGATCGGCATCGAGCAGCCGCGCATCAGTGGCGAGCCGGCCGCCGCGCACGGCGATGTTGCGGGTCGAGGGCCAGTCTCCAGCAAGCAGCCGATCGATCGAGACGGTCTCGGCACCATGGTCGAGCGCGTGCCGCAACGCAGGCGAGAATGCGATGGCCGAGATGGCCACTAATAGTGCCCAGATGATGAGGCTGGTCTTCAACGAAGACATGCCGACCGAGCATACGACACGGCCTTCCGGCTCTTTACGCCGCCGCCGCGGTCACCACGAGCGGCCGCCCGTCGCGGATGACAACAGTGTGCTCCTCCTGGACCGCCACCGCGCCGTCCCGCGTGCGGAGCGTCCATCCGTCTTCGTCCGTCTCCAGCCGCCTGCCCCCGCCGCGCTCCGCCAGGATCGGCTCGATCGCCACCACCAACCCATCAGTGAATCGCCCGCGCGCCCGCGGCGTGAAGTAGTTCGGGATCGACGGCTCCTCGTGTACTCGCCGCCCGACTCCGTGCCCGCACAGCTCGCGCACCACCGAGAACCCCGCTGTCTCCGCCTCGCGCTCGACCACCATGCCCACCCGCGCGATCGGCTCGCCCGCGCGCGCCACCTCGAGCGCGGCCGCCAGTGCGCGCCGCGCGCACGCCGCGAGCGCGTAGAGCGCGGGCGCCGCCCCGTGGAGGATCACGGTGATCGCGGCGTCGGCGACGTACCCGCCCAGCTCCGCGGTGACGTCGAGCTTGATCACGTCACCGGGCTCGAGCCGCCGCGCGCCCGGGACGCCGTGCGCCACCTGGTCGCCGACGCTGATGCAGGCGCAACCGGGGAACCCGTACTCGAGCGCGGGAGCGGAGCGCGCGCCGTGCCGCTTGAGCACCTCGGCGCCGACGGCGTCGAGCTCGGCGGTGGTGAGGCCGGGGCGCGCGGCCTTCTTCATGGCGGCGAGCGCGCGCGCGACCACGCGCCCGACGCGCTGCAGCTCGATCAGGTCTCTTTGGGACTCAATGGACATGCAATGAGCATAAACAAAAAAAAGCCCGAGTTGCACGATAGTGGAATTGAGCCGGCTTCGTACTTTGGATAAGAGATGGGGTGCTCGACACGCTTGCGTTGCTCCATCGCCTGATGGCGCGCAGGCGTTTCGTGGCTGAATGAGCCGATGGAGCCGTCGCCCGTCGACCGCGATCCTCTGATCGGCTGGGCCGCGCGCGCGTCGATGGTCGTCGCGATTTTCGACGTGCCGACGGGCGCAAAGCTGCCGCGCGCGCCCGTCGAGCCCGCACCCGGGCGCCGTAGCCGCGAGTCGTCGATGGCGACTCCGGCATCACGTGCGGCCGCAGCGCCATCGCGCCGCAGCAGCGGCGCTCGCGGGAGACTATAGTCGTGGCATGGACGACGAGGACGTTCGCATCGGGGTGCTGTATCCGATCGCCGACGGGGACGCGCGGCGCGCGCGCGTGCAGGCGTGCGACTTCGGCCGTTACATCGGCGGCGAGGCGGAGATCCATACGCAGGGCGGGGTTCTGCACGGCGGCGCGGTGTATCGCGGCAACCTCGAATCGATTGGCGTCGACGGCGACGAGCTCAAGATGCGATTCGCGCGGTTGCGCGTGATGCGGCGCCTTGCGGTCTGGGAAGACGATGCGCGGCGCGACTACTCGCTCACGCTCGAGCTGGTGAGCGCCGTGCAAGGCCCTGACGAGCGCGGGCGCCTGATCTTGCAATCGCCGATCGTCGAGGAGCTGCTGGTGCTGTTTCCTCCTGGCTACGAGCGCGGCTGAGCGCCCGCTCAATCGCCTGCGCGCAAGAACACCGAGAAGCTCGTATAGGTAATCACGCCCGCGCCGCAGACCTCGAAGGTGTTGCTGACCGTCCCCGTCATGCGATCGCCGCAGGAACCGCTCGCCGTCACGCCTGGGAACAACTTATTGGTGTTGCCGGACCCGTTGCCACAGCCGACACCGAACCAGCTCGAGCAAACGACGTTCGTATACTCCGGATTGTTGCCACACGGTTGATCGCTGCCATTGACGATCCAGGTGCCCGGCGCTTGCACGAACATGCCCGGCGACCACGACCACGACGCGACCTGCGGCGAGATGATGTAGCCCGCCGAGTCGTCGTCGGAGCACTTGACCATCTGCCGTCCGGCCGCGCCGAAGAGCTGCGCGATCTGCGCGTCGCTGAACTGTGGATAGGTGATCTTGGTCCAGCCGCCGCCGTCCGTGGACATGTCGCAATAGACCTGGGTCGCGCCTCCCAAAAGCTGGACCGTATAGGTACCACTCAACAGCCCTGGCTCCGCCGCGAGTAGTTCTTTACAGGAGCCCGCGAGCGCACCACCATCGGCGCACGCGTTCCCGGTCACGCACTGTCCCGCGCAACACTGGAGCGGCGCGCCGCCGTCCGGAACATAACAGTCATGAGAAGACTGGCAACTCACAATGCACTGAAACGCGCTGCCACAGAACGCGCCGCCCAGACAATGATCGTTCCACGGCAAACACGCTACGCATTGTCCAGTCTGTTTGTTGCAAGTCGGGTTCGGATCGCCGCACTGTGAATCATCGGTGCATCCCGTGGCGGTCATTTCGCTCAGGTCGCCGGCCGCGCTGTCTGTGCCACCGTCGCTGATCGCGCTGGCGTCTCCCGCGTCCTGACTGATGGGCGCTGGGTTGTCGCAAGCCGAGCACGCAAACACGATTGACCATAACAGGTAGCGCGAGCTGCTGTGCATTGGAAGCTCCTGGTTGACGGCTACTTGTCGTTCAATGAACGCATCTCGCCCGGACACGGATTGGTCGGCGCATTTCTTCCGAGCCTGCGGATATATTCGTCCATCGTGTTCGGCGTCCATTGAGGCTGTTTGAATCCAGCGCCTCGGCCGGTGGGATCTCCCTGGCCGTCCCACCACGACCAGAACGCCTGTCCAATCCCTGCGAGCGGACCTTTGACGTTCATCAATGGTGAGAAGCCCCAATTGTCTTGCATCCAGTCATCGGCGTGATCGATGGCTCTGCCCAAGTACCATCCGCCGGTAGCCGCAGCGGCGATACCCGTGAGCGGCACCGCGAGCGCGCCCACCGCTGCCGAAGCGCCGGCGAGCCCTCCTCCGCCGAACGTGTAACCGACACCCATCACTCCCGCGATGGCACCGAGGTCCAAGGCGCCGGCGGCCGCCGCCGTTCCCGCTGCGCCCGTGGTTCCCAACAATCCACCAAATCCGGCCACCGTGTACGCCGGCGTCAAGATCTTCGGATAGATGTCCCAAGGACCGATATCCAGCCACGACGGCAATTGATCGCCGCCTCTCAATCCGAGGGAATCGACGTGATTGACGGGTTGACTGTCCGCGTATTGATAGCGGTTTGGTCCTTCGATCTCGCCGGCCGGATCGCGATTGAGCCAGGTGCCGAGCTCGGGCCGATACGCGCGGAACATCGTGAGACTCAGTTGACTCGGTGCATGGCGGAAATATCCCGCGTATCCCACGTCGCTATCGAGCGGGCCGCTCTGCTCGACCACATTGCCGTAAGGATCATAAGCGGATCGTCCTTGAACGACTCCGTTCACGTCGACGAGCCGGCGGACACTGCCCAGTCCATCGGTGACGTGGTAATAGGCTTGATTGCCGATCGATACTCCTTGTTTGAAGTAGCGCTTGGTGATCGGCGAGCCCGATTGAAGGTTGTCGCGCTCGATGCATCGTTCGGCGCCGCACCAGAGATAGGCGTGATCGGCGACGACCTTTCCTGCCTGCTGCTCGACGATGCGCACCATGCGGCTCGCGCCGTCATAGTAGAAGTCACTCTCGTTCGTGCCTTTGACCACTGACGTCAATCGATTGGCGCCGTCCCACGTATAGCGCGCGTCGCCGAGCGTCGTCGGATTGCCGCTGTCGTCATAAACGGCCGGGACCGGACCGGTCACTTGATTGAGCGCATTGTAGGTCGCCCTCGGCATCATGCCCGGCGCCGAGACGGCGGTCAGGTTCGAGTTGTCGTCATAGGTATAGCTGTACTTGCGCGGCGCGCCGACCGCCGACGGCATGGTGACTTCATTCGCGGCGATCAATCGATTGACCACGTCATAGACATAGGCAGTCGTGACGGTAGTCGTCGGCTGAGGCGACATGGCCATGTCCATGTCGCTGTTCATGTCGGCGCCGCGCGCGGTCGCCAGATCATTCGGCGGCGGCATCATCGTTCCACCGGTGCTTTGACAAGCCAGCAATTGACCGGCGACGAGCGCACGCAACCAGACGAGCCGCGGCGCGCGCCGGCGACGCGAGATCCAGTGCAGCGCGCCGAGCGCGAGCAGGCCGCTCGCCGCCCACCACGGGCGAGCGGACGTCGAGCCGGCGGTCCACCCGCGCCGCTCGCGAGTCGTCCGTTGCGTGAGCTGGTCACCCGCGAACGTCTGAACGAAGCTGGTGACTCGCTGGTTGGCGTCATAGACATAATCGAATTGCATCAACAAGGAGTCATTCGGTCGTTTGTAAGTAATCGTCTTCAGAAGACCGTCGCCTTTGGCGTCGAAATAGCCGAAGGAGACGAGCGGGCCATGCGCCGCGCTGATGCTGGACGGCCGCGCCGTTCCATCACTGTATTGATAATTGAACGTGTCGAGCCCGTTCTGGACCGTCGCCAATCGCCCGAGCGCGTCGAATCCGCGCGACGTCGTCATGCCGTCGATGCCTTGACCGATCACGCGCCCGAGCGCGTCGTATTGGAACGTGACCGTGTCGGCGCCGCTGCCACCGGCGATCGGGCTCACGACCTGCGCGAGCAGGTTTGCGCCGAGCGCGGGCGATGAGCC
>DASREC010000011.1:0-5135 GCA_035652295.1 Polyangia bacterium | reverse complement strand
GTTCACCGATCGCGTGTGCCCCGACGACATCAAGACCAACGCGGCGTCGTACGACGTGGGCTCGACCTTCGGGCCGTCGCGGCAGTGCGCCTTGCCGCAGACCAACGGATCGGATCCGACCGGGCGCTTCGGCGGCGCGCGCTTCATGCTGCAGGGCGCGCTGGAGATGTCGGTGCACCCGATCGTGACCATCTTCGCCATCTTCGAGGGCGACATCTCGGTGCAGGGGCGGCCCGGCTGGGACGGCAAGTGGTCGACGGGGCTGCTCACGCCCGACCCGATGGTCTACGGCCGCTTGGGCGCGTCGTTCAAGTTCTGAATCACGATTTCAAATCCTGAATCAAGATTCATGATCTGAATCGCGATTACAAAATGTCGCCGCAGCGGGCGTGCGCGGCGTAGCCGGCGAGCTGCGGATCGACGCCGGCGGTCTCGGCGATGAAGGCGTCGATCACCGACTCGATGCGCTCGCGCCGCGGCGGCTCGGCGTGGTGCTGCCGCAGGTGGCCGAGCCCGTGCAGCGCGGCGCGGCGGCAGTAGCGGTTGTCGAGCTTGAGCACGCGCTCGAGCGTGGCCACCACCGCGTCGAAGCGCAACGACTCGAGCGGCTGCGTGCCCGCCGGCCGGTTGAAGAAGAAGTCGAAGGCCATCTCCGCCGCCGCCTGCGCCTCGCCCGGCGCGTCGAGCGCGCGCGCGAGGTGGCGCTCGAACAGCCGCTCGACGGCGCCGAGCAGCTCCTCGGCGCGGTAGACGTCGACGTGCACCGTGAGATCGCCGGCCAGCCACAGGAGGTTCCACAGCGCGCGCGGCGACGCGGCGCCCAGCTCACCGTCGCGCAGCAGCTCCGCCAGCGCGCGCGCCAGCAGCCCGCCACGCGCCGGCAGCCCGTCCTCGAGCTCGCACGCCGCCTGCACGCGCTCGGCGCTCTCGAGGAGCTGCTGGGCCTCCGGCGACACTCGGCCTGTTTCTACGCGCCGCCGCCCGCCTTGTAAAGCGGACGATCAGGCGCGGCCGAGGAGCTTGAACAGGGCCTCTTCGCCCTCGTGGAACTCGAGGAAGCGGGCGCCCATGCGCGGGCCGCCGCCCGACTCGCCGGGCTCGGGGCGCACCCACATCACCTCGCCGCGCGCGCGCACCTCGATGCCGCCCGGCAGCTCGAGCCGCACCTCGACGGCGTCGGCGGCGGCGAACGGCACCGGCGCGCGCACCGACAGCCCGCCGCACGACACGTCGTGCACGCGCAGGTACACGGTGTGGCGGCCGTCTTCGATCCACGCGCGCGCCAGCAGCGGCAGGCGCGGATGGCGCCGCTTGTCCTCGGGCGGCCCGTCGCCGCGGCGGCTCATGGCGCGCGCCTCCCGGTGAAGGAGGCGCTGGCGAGCCCCGACGGCGTCCAGTGACCCGCGTTCAGCGTTTGGACGAGCAGGTCGCCGGCCCCGTAGCCCAGCACGGCGGTGCCTTGCAGGGTCACATCGATCCCCGTCGGCGGCGCGAAGCCGGCGTCGAGCGTGGCGGCGAGCGCGTCGAGCGCGGCGGTGCACGCGGGCTCGACGTTCCCGGCGCAGCCCGGCGCGCCGGTGGCGGTGCAGATCAGATCCTCGACGGCGGCGCAGCCGGTCTTGCCGCTGCGCGCGGCCGCGCCGACCACCGCGCCCCAGAGCCCGCGGCTCGACGGCGGCGTCACGTTGCGCGGCGCGAGCGCGAGATCGCCGAGCGCGCGGCCCCACAAAACCGGCAGCCCGAGCGTAAAGCCGTGCGGCCCGATGGTCACGTAGGTCGGATCGTCGACGACCACGACGTCGCGCGCGTCGATCACCGGCAGGCCGGCGGCGACGAGATCGTAGGTCATCATCGCGCCCGACGGCGTCCCGAGCGTGAGCTGCGCCAGCGCGTGCTCGCCGGTGAGCAGGCCGGCGCCGGCTTGCGTGAGCGTGAGCTTGGAGTCGAGCGTCGCGGCGCCGACGATGCCGTCGAGATCGGCGACGATCGCGGGCAGCCTGGCGCCGGGCGAGCCGGCGGCGGTGAGGAGCGGCTGGAGCTGCGCGTCGAGCGAAGCGCCCGCGCCGGCCGTCTGAGGACGGCAACCGGCGCCGTCGACCGCGCCGCGCGCGCCGGCGACCGCCGCAGCGAGCGACGACGAGAGGCCGGCCTGCGTGGCGTCGAGCACCTGCTGCGCGGGCGCGAGCGGACACGACGTGAGCGCGTGCCACGGCGCGGTCACCGCCGGCGACTGCGCGCCGAGCACGGTGGTGAGCGCGTATTTTCCGACGGGCGAGGGCAGCACCGCATCGAGCGGCAGCTGCACCGTCGAGGTCGAGCCGGGCGGCACCAGCGCGGACGACACGTCGGCGCAGCGCTGCGCCACCAGGTGCCCGCCCGCGTCGAGGCCGCGCCCGAGCACCGCGTAGCTCACCGAGAGTAGATTCGTGAACGCCAGCGTGGCGGTGAAGCTCGTCGACTTGCCCGTCGGCGGCGTGGCCGGCGTCGAGAGCATGTAGAGGCCCATCGGCGCGCTCGCCTCGGGCGGGAGCTGCGCGCACGAGCGGTCGTCGTAGAGCACCGCCTCGAACGTCGCGACGGTGGCGGCGGTCGCGAGCGCGGCGTCGAGCTCGACGAACGCCTGGTTCGACACGCTGATGTGGAAGGTGGCGGCGGGCGCGTTGTCGGCGGTGGCGACCACGCTGAACGACGCCTCGGCCGCGCCGGCGGTGAGCTGCACCGACGCCACGCCGTCGCCGTCGGTGACCGCGCGATCGCGCGACAGCGTCGAGCCCTCCGGATCGTCGAAGATGCCGAACCGCACCTCGGCGCCGGCGATCGGCTGCGGCGCGCCGTGGCCGTCGCCATCTGATGACCGGTAGCGCACCTGGAGCAGCGCCGTCTTCTGGTACGCCAAGCCGACCGAGCCGGGCGACACCTGGTCGAGCGCGCGCGGCGCGCCACCGTCGGGCGAGGTGGCCGCCGACTGCGAGCAGCCGGCCGGAAACGCGAGCGCGGCGGCTACAACCAGACCAACAGCCGTGCGCCTGCTCACGCCCACAACGCTAAAGAACCCAGCCCGACGCGTCAAGCCTGGGGAAAACCTGTGGCGTCGGCTGTTCGTAGTTGTGGAGGGCGCCCGAGTTCGCGCGGCTGCGGCTACACTTGCCGCGCGCTATCTTTTTTTGCGCGCCATCCACAACGCTTGAGGGTAGGAAAGAGCATGCCCGAGTTCACGCACCTGCACCTGCACAGCCAATACTCGCTGCTCGACGGCGCGATCCGCCTGTCCGATCTGTTCTCGACGGTGAAGAAGTTCGGCATGAGCTCGGTGGCGCTCACCGACCACGGCAACATGTACGGGATGGTCGACTTCTACAAGAAGGCGAAGGAGTCGGGCGTCAAGCCGATCTTCGGCTGCGAGACGTACGTGTCGGCGACCGATCGCTTCGACAAGACCGAGCGCAAGAACTACCACCTGATCCTGCTGGCGCGGAACCAGGAGGGGTACCACAACCTTCAGTATCTAAACTCGATGGGGTTCCTGGAGGGGTTTTACTACCATCCGCGGATCGATAAGAAGTTGCTGAAAGAGCGGTCGGCCGGTCTGTACGGCCTGTCGGCGTGCCTCGGCGGCGAGGTGGCGCAGACGCTGATGAAGGCGGGCTACGACAAGGCGAAGGAGGTCGCGCTCGAGTATCGCGACCTCTTCGAGCCGGGCGCGTACCACCTCGAGATCCAGCCGAACGGGCTAGCCGATCAAGAGAAGGTGAACGAGGCGTGGCGGCGCATGTCGCGCGAGACCGGCATTCCGCTGGTGGCGACCGGCGACTGCCACTACGTCAATCGATCGGACGCGCGCGCGCACGAGATCTTGATGTGCATTCAGCAGGGCAAGACGATCAATGACGAGAAACGTCTGGTCCACAATACGGACGCGTACTATATCCAGTCTCCCGATGAGTTCAATCAGTACTTTAAAGATATTCCAGAAGCGCTAGAGAATACGGTAAAAATCGCCAAGTCATGCAATGTCGAATTGGACTTGGGAAAGACCTATCTTCCCACTTATAAAGTTCCCGACGGTTTTGATTTAGACAGCTATGTTCGCAAAGTCGCGGCCGATGGTTTGGAGCGGCGCTTTGCCGAGCAGACGGCGCTCGGCGCCAAGTTCGATCCCGATCAATATCGCGAGCGTTTGAAGCGCGAGCTCGACGTCATCTGCAAGATGGGCTTTCCGGGCTACTTCCTGATCGTCTGGGACTTCATCAATTACGCCAAGGAGCAGGGCATCCCGGTCGGCCCCGGCCGCGGCTCGGGCGCCGGCTCGATCGTCGCGTACGCCATGCGCATCACCGATCTCGATCCGATCCCGTACAACCTGCTGTTCGAGCGATTCCTCAATCCCGAGCGAGTCAGCATGCCGGACTTCGACGTCGATTTCTGCATGAATCGACGCGACGAGGTGATCAAATACGTTACTGAAAAATACGGCAAGTCGAACGTCGGGCAGATCGTCACCATGCACCAATTGAAAGCGCGCGGCGTCATCCGCGACATCGCGCGCGTGATGGCGATCCCCTACGCCGACGCCGACAAGGTCGCCAAGCTGGTGCCCGAGCCGGTGCAGGGCAAGGCGCCCACGATCGTCGAAGCGCTCGAGCAGGAGCCCAAGCTGCGCGAGCTCTACGCCGACGAGAAGGGGCCGTACAAGGAGCTCATCGACCACGCCCGCGCGCTCGAAGGGCTCAATCGCCACGCCGGCATGCACGCCGCCGGCATCGTCATCGGCGAGAAGCCGCTGTGGGAGTACGTGCCGTGCTCGCGCGGACCCGACGGCGAAATCGTCACCCAGTTCGCCAAGGACGAGGTCGAGCAGGCCGGGCTGGTCAAGTTCGACTTCCTCGGCCTCAAGACGCTGACGGTCATCGACATCACGCTGCGTCTGGTCAAACGCGAACGGCCCGACTTCGACATCAACGCCATTCCGCTCGACGACAAAGGCGTTTACGAAATGATCGCGCACGGCGACACCACCGGCGTGTTTCAGCTGGAGTCGAGCGGATTCAAGGAGCTGCTGAAGAAGCTCAAGCCCGACTGCTTCGAGGACATCATCGCCGCGGGCGCGCTCTATCGTCCTGGGCCGCTCGAAGGCG
>DASREC010000010.1:0-24338 GCA_035652295.1 Polyangia bacterium | reverse complement strand
CTGCGGCTTGAATCGGCTGCGTCCCGTTGTTTGGTACATACGAAGCGGTTGCCAACCAGCTCCAACCATTTTGTCCCGCGATCCACGGTGCGTGAATGACGAAGCCGTTTTGTCCAACGGTGAACGCGTCGACGTGATCGTGATTGGCGGTGCGGTCGGCATAGAGGTCGCCGGTGTCGGCGGTGTCCACCTTGCGCGAGACCACCGCCACC
This sequence comes from Polyangia bacterium, assembly GCA_035652295.1. Lineage (GTDB taxonomy): Bacteria > Myxococcota_A > Polyangia > Palsa-1104 > Palsa-1104 > DASREC01. The sequence goes on along the minus strand of DASREC010000010.1, from coordinate 24,126 downwards.
GGCGCGCCGGCGAACGCGAGCGTCGCCGCATTGGTGAGCGCCTGCGGCGCGCTGAAGGTCGATCGCGTGCCGTAGCATCGGCCGCCGTAGAAGAGCGGCCAGCCGGGCGTGAAGGTGACGTTCTCGAGCACGCCCCTTCCGTCGACGGCGAAGAGATCGATCTGGTCGGCGCCAAGCTCGCCGCGTGCGATGGCGGCGAGGTTGCTGCCCCCGAAGAAGCCGGCGCCGTTCACCGACGGAAACGACCAACCGACGTCCAGGCAGGTGCCGTCGGTGTGCACCAGCCGCGCGGACAGACTGTTCCAATCGTCCTTGAACGCGAACACGTGAACCACGCTGCCGAGCGGGACCGCCGCGATGCCCGCGCCGAGGTTCGCGGCGACGATTGTGCCCGGCGGCGCATATTGAATCGGCGCGTGCCAGCGCAACTGATCGCTCGACGCGGTGCACGGGCTCGATGGATCGCTGCATGTGCCGTCGATGCGCTGAATGCTGCCGTCGGTGGCGATGGCGAAGATCGAGACGTTCGCCGGATCGATCACCGCCGCCGCTAGCGGCGCGCCCGGCAGGAAGCCGAGCGGCGCGTGCGAGATCGTTGCCCAGCCGCTCCAGCCGTGCCTTCCGCGTTCGGCCCACTGAATCAATCCATCTTGAGAGATCGTCGCGAGCCCGAGATAAGTCGGCGAGCGCGACACCGACGCGAGGTTCGCTTTGGGCACGAAGTGTGGATAGAGATCGAATGTATAATTCGGCAAGAGCACCCAGCGCGGCCCCGGGCTCGAGGTGTCGCTCCAGGTGAGCGGCGGCGTCGACGGATCGTTGAACGCGCGATGCACCAACGTGCCGGATGAATCGAACGCGAACGAATCGAGCTGATCGGCCTGCGGCGCGGCATTCAGTCCACTGCGCTGCTCGAAGCCGACTCCGGTTTGCTCCATGGCGACGCGCCGAACCCGCAAGTTGATGACAGTGCTGGGACGGCGGCAATACGTGGTGCTGGGATAATCGCCGAAGTTCAGATTGAACGAGAACGTGAAGTCGCCGTCGAGCGTCGACGCGTAGAGCTGCCGCCCGTCGAGCGACACGCGCGTGACCGGCGACGTGGTGTCGTTTGGGCCGGTCGCCGGACTGCCGCTGAGATCGAATCCGGGGATCAGGCTCGGCGGCAGCGGACAGCCATAGTCTCGATTGCTGGCATAGGTATAGGGATTGGACATCGTCGCCTGACTGTAGATGGCGCCGACCACCGAGAGAAACGCGCCGACCGCGGCGACGACTCCGCCACCGATCGCGCCGCCGGGCAGGATGGCGACGATGCCGCCGATCACCTGGAGGACGCCGCCCGCATCGGCGACGATGTTGCCGGTCGAGTTGCTGGTCGAGACGGTGGTGACGTCGAGCTGATGGGTGTCGACGCTCGGATTGATGACCGAGAGTGCGAACGCGAGGTTGAGCTGCTCGCCGGGCGCGACCGCGATCGGATTGAGCATGAAGTTGGTGTGTCCGTTATTGGTGTCGGGATTCGATTGGCAGGCGGTGTAGTGCCCGCCGGGAACGGTGCGTCCATAACTCTCGCCGATGGGACAGCCGAAGTGATCGTTGCGCAGCGCGCTCGGCATTCCAAACGCATCGATGGCGGTGGCGGCCAACGAGAGCCGCACGGCGTCGCTCGCGGGCACGCCTTGATTCGGCGGGGTCCAGAGATCGCCCGAGCCGCGATAAGCCCAATAGGCGTTAAAAGTCTTGCCCGACGGACAGGCGGGAAGCCCATTGGCGCCCACGGTCGCCAGCGGCGCGTGATAGTCGTACTCGACGGTGCATAGATAAGATACTCCGGTGCAGTCGGCGAGCGGTTGACAGGTGGGCCATTGCGTCGCGGGTTGAATAGTGTCGACCGAATCGACGATCACTTGATAGAGCGGACCGGAGACCGGCGGCGCGATGTCGATGGCCGACCGTTCGCTGCCGACGGGCGGGCTCGGCGCGACACCGCCGGCGCAGCTGGCCACGATGAGCGCGATTGATGGTAGGGAAACGCGGGCGACGAACGGGCGTTGGCTGGATAGCATGGCGGCCTCCCTCTCAATAGAGGAGGCTCGGCCGCGAATGTGACCTGTGGCCGGCTTGGCGTGGACGTGAAGGGCAACAACAATCGGGGCGAAAGACGCGAGGCACCGACGAGAAGTGCCAAATTAGGGCACTTCGATCGTAGTCAGGGCACCACCTGGCCGACGTCCTCATTGACAGGCGCACGCCGGCCGAAGATCATCGACGATCCGAAGGGGGAGCGCATGAAGCTCGCAGGGAGCGTGTGGCTGCTCGTGGCCGTTGGAGCAGGGTGCAGCAGCGTCAAGGAGTACGTGCCGGTCCGATTCCAGACGGCGGCGCCGCGGATTCCGAATCAGCAGCGCATCGTGGCGCAGGCGGCGGACGAGGCGGTGCGCGCGGCGGCCTCCGATGCGACGCTCAATCTGTCGCAGTACAGCGGGCGGAGCGGACGCGTCGAGGTGAACGGCGTGTTCCCGCAGTCGGATTCCGACCTGCTCGATTACATCGGCTCGGCGGTCGAAGGATCGATGGCGCTCGCCGGCATGCGCGTGATCGCGCGGCCGCCGGCGATCCGCGTGCGCAACGACAGCGGAGGCTCGACGGCGCAGGTGGTCGTGAGCGGCACGCCGTTGCCGGAGCCACCCGATCAAGCGCCCGACCTGCGCGTGGTCGCGTCGGTGAGCTGGGGCGGCATCGACTTCGAGGACCACAAGTACGTCGTCGGCGGGCGCCTCGCGGCGACGATCCTCTTGACGATCTTCACGCTGCCGGTGGCGGGGCTCGGCGGATTGCTCTATGGAGCGATCAAGGGAGTCACCGGCCACACGTTCACGCTCAAGGCGCGCGTGCGCATCACGCTGCGCGCGATTCCGGCGGTCGCGGGTCTGCGCGCGGGCGTCGGGCAGGGCGAAGGCTCGTCGCAGATCGTGATCGACGCCGAGAGCGCGTCGGGCTACGCGCACGCGATCACCATCCCCGAGAAGAAAGAGTGAGCGCGCGCCGCGCCGCCGTCGCGCTCGGGCTCGGCTGCGCGCTGGCGGCGTGCGCGGGCGGGGCCGCGGGCGGCCGCGCAGTCGAGATCAACAACGCGATCGGCCTGTCGATGTCGGTGCAGGGCGGCGACCACCATTACGATCATCCGGCGCAGGTGTCGGAGGCGGCGGTCAAGAGCGCGCTGCGCTCCGACGGGAGCCTCGTCGAGGCGCAGATCACCGGCGTGCAGGCGGAGGTGGCGCGGGAGCTCGCGCGCCTCGAGCCGAGCCAGCGGATCGAGATCAAGACCTCGAGCGCGGTGCTGCTGCTCTACGTTCAGGGCGGCGCGCTCAACATCGTGCGCGTGGACGGTGGCAGCGAAGGACAGGCGACGCGCTACGCGCTCGGCGAAGTCGAGCAGGGACACACCATCCCCGCGCCGATCGTATCCGCGCCGGCGCCGACGGCGCCTGTCGCGGCCGCGCCCGAGTCGACGACGCCCGAGCGGCGGCCGGTGCGCGCAGCGGGGCAGCCGCAGAACCTCGCGCTGGTCATCGGCATCGAGCAATACCGCGACCTGCCGCGCGTCGATCACGCGCGCGCCGACTCCGAGCGCGTGGCGGCGCATATGCGCGACGTGCTCGATATTCCGGAAGATCGCATCGCGCTGCTCACCGACGCGCACGCGACGCTCAACGACATCAACAAGTACCTCGATGGCTGGGTGCCGAGCCACGCGCGCGGCGCGAACCGGCTCTATTTCTACTTCGCGGGACACGGCTCGCCGGAGCTGACGTCGGGCGCCGCGCACTTGCTGCCGTATGACGGCGATCCGCGCTACCTCAAGCAGACGGCGATCGACATGAACGATCTCTATCGCCGCTTGCAGGCTTCGGGCGTGACCGAGGTCGTGGTGATGCTCGACGCGTGCTTCTCGGGAACGGGTGGGCGATCGGTCTTGCCGAAGGGCGCCCGGCCGCTCGTGGTGGTGAACGCGCCCAAGGTCGTGCCGCCGTCGTTGCTGGTGCTCTCGGCGGCCGGCGCAACGCAGACGACCGGACCGCATCCGAAGGCGCCGTCGGGGCTGTTCACGTACTACTTGATCGAGGGGCTTCAAGGCGCGGCCGACGCGGACGGCGACGGGCAGATCACGGCGAACGAGCTCCTGCGCTACGTGCAGCCGCGCGTCGAGCGCGAAGCGCGCCACGAGAATCGCGATCAGTCGCCCGAGCTGCGTGGCGCCAAGATGGACCTGGTGCTCGAAGCCGGCGTGCGCGCGCGCTGAGCTACTCGGCGGCGAGCGCGCTCTCGATGCGCGGCACGGCCTCGGCGCACAGCGACTCGGCGGTGCGGGCGTCGCTCGGCTCGTCGAGCAATACGCCTCGGCGCTGAGACACGATGCGCAGGCGGCCCGGCCGCGTGATGGTCAGCTCGACGCGCAGCGGGGCGTCGCGCTCCGTCGAGAGCGGCAGCTTGAAGTCACCGAACATCTGCACGCAGCGCGCGCGGCGCCGATCGTCGATGTCGGTCCCGGGAAAGTCGACGGCGACTGTCGGTGCGCGCCGCGAAGCGGCCCAGGTCGGCGGAGCGGCGGGCGCGGACGGAGCCGGCGGCGGCGCCGCGACGGGCGCGGGCGCTTTCGCGCGCGGGCGCAGCCAGGGCCACGTGGTCGCGGCTCTCGGCGCGGCGGCGACCGGCGTCGGATTGCGCAGCGGCGGCGCCGGCGGATAGGAGTTCGCGGCCGGCGCGCTCGGCGGAGGCGCGCTCGGCGGAGGCGCGCTCGGCGCCCGAGGTATCGACGCGATTGGCGGAGGCGCGCTGGCCCTCACAGGCTCGACGGGCGGCGGCGGCGCGCTCGCAGGCGGCTTGACGGTGGCGACGGCGATCGTCGAGACGGGCTTGCGCTCGATCGGCGCGGGCGTCGCGGCGGCCGGCGGCGCAGTGCTCGCGGCCGGCGGCGCAGCGCTTGCGGTCGAGGGCGTGGCGCTCGGGCTCGACGGAGCGGCCGGAGTTGACGGAGCTGCCGCGGTGCTCGGCGCCCGCTCCGTCTTGGCGAGCGCCAGCTCGAGCTGCGCGAGCGCGTCGCGGCACAAGGCGTCGGCGCTGCGCGCCGCTCGCACGCCGTCGAAGAGCACCTCCGCGCCCGACGAGAGCTTGAGCCGATTCGGCTTGTCGATGGTGACCTCCAGCTTGAACGCGGCGCTGTCGACCAGGCGCAGCCCGGCGCGCGAGAGGATCGACGCGCAGATGGAGCGGTTCTTCCCCTTGCCGTACTTGCCGACGATGTCGACCGAGAGCTCGCGCCCGGCGAGTGGCCCCGCCTCGGTCTCGCCCGGCGAGGACGGCGCCACGACGACGGGGGGCGGCGACGGCGGAGTAACCGTCGACAGCTCGATGGGCGGAATCGCCGGCGGCGCCGGCGGCTCGGGCTTGGGCACGACGGCGGCCGGCTTGGGTGGCTCCGGCTTGGGTACGACGACGGCCGGCTTGGGTGGCTCGGGCTTGGGCACCACGACGATGGTCTTCGGTTCCGGCGGCGGCACATTCGTCGGAGTCGTCGGAGTCGTCGGCGGCGGGACGGGCGGCTGCATGGTCGGCGGCTCGACCGGAGCATTCGCCGGCGGAGCGCTCGTGGAGGGCGCGCTCGGCTCGTTCGGCGGCGGCGGGCTCGGCGCCGGCTCGCTCGACGGCGGCGGAGGCGGAGGCGCGGCTGGCGTCGTCGGCGCGACCTCACCCGCGATCGGCGACGCCGGCTCCGGCTCGACGGCAGTCGCGCCGGTCTCGCAGCCGGGCGCCGGCGCGTTCAACGCACACGCGCGCTGAAACAGCGACTGCGCGCGCGCCTCGTCGGCGGCGACGCCCTTCCCCGCCTGGGCCATCAATCCGAGACGGCGGCAGCTCCAACCGAACCCGCTCCCGCACGCGCGCTCGTGAAGCGCCGCGGCTCTCGCCGCGTCGGCGCCGACGCCGAGCCCTTCCTCGTAGAGCGCGCCGAGACGTCCGCACGCTTCGGCGTTTCGCTCGGCGCACGCGTTGTAGTAGAAGGCCGCCGCGCGCCCGTCGCTGCGAGCCACGCCTCGTCCGGCGTGGTGCATCCAGCCCGCCCACAAGCAACCGGCCGCGACGCCGCCCAGGCACGCGCGCTGGAACTCGACGAGCGCCGCCGCGTCGCTCGCCGGCACGCCCGCGCCGTGCGCGTAGCGCCAGCCGGCGGCGACGCAGCCGCGCACCGCGATCCCGTCGCAGCCCGCGCGCTCGCCCGCCTGGTCGGCGCGCGCCGGCGCGCAGGCGACGAGCACGATCGTGAGCGCCAACCGCCGCATGCTCAGCGCGGCCTGATCCCTTGCACCAGCACCACGTCGTTCCCCGTCGAGCCTTCGCGCCCGATGATCAGCTCGGGTGTCTGGTCGCGATTCTCCTTGCGCGCCTCACGCTCGACGCGCGGCCGCACGTAGCGGATGAGCTCGTCGGCCGTGATCTGCCCGTCGCCGTCGGCGTCGGCCGGCCCGTGGAGTCCTTCCATCAAGAAAAACGTGAAGAGGCCCGACGCGCCGTTGGTATACGGGCCGGTGATCTGCGTGGGGCCCGCCGCCGCGATCACGACCAGCGGCGCAGGCGGCCGCTTGGCCATGTCGACGCGCACGAGCGGCCGCGCTCCCTTCGGCAGCACCGAGCGCCCGCCCGAGCCGGTGAAGCACGCGTCCAGCATCACCACCACTTCGCGCACGCCGGTCGCCGAGAGCCGCCGATAGAGATCGTTGAGATCGAGCGCGCTCTCCTTCAAGAAGCGCGGATCGCCGTCGTAGGGCACGAGGTGCGCGGCGCCCGAGCTCACGTCCGGCGAGCCGTGCCCCGCGAAGTAGAAGTAGAGGCGATTCGCGCCGCGCGCGACTTTCGGCAGCCAGCCGTCGATGTACTTGTTGATGTCGGTGCGGCCTGCGTTGCCGTCGAGCAGCACCACCATCCGGTCGTCGGGGATGTCGAGCACGTCGCGCAGGTACGCGCTCATCCGCTCGGCGTCGGCGCGCGCGTGATCGACGCGCGGAAGATCGCGGTACTTCTCGATGCCGATGACGAGGGCGACGTTCTGCGGCTGCCCGGCGGCGTGCACCGGCCGGTACGCCGGCTCGACGGGCGCCGGCGGCTCGACGGGCGCTGCGGCCGGCGGCGCTCGACGCACCACCGGCGCTTGCGGCGCGGGTCCGCTCTCGACGAGCGCGTACGTCGAGCGGCTGCGCTCGGCGCCGGCGTCGAAGTTCACGATCACGATCGCGCTGCGCTCGACGAACAAGTGATACTGCGAGCTCGACGTGCGAATGAGCAGCCGCTCGCCGGGCGCGAGCTGCGCGAGCTGCTGCGTCACCGCCGGCACCATGTACGTCACGTCGCTCTCGACGAAGTTGCCGTCGGAGAGCAGCGCCGAGCGCACCACCGCTTCACTGACGTGCGCCGGATGCGCGTACTGCGCGCCCGGCGCCGCGAAGACGCTCAGCTCGAGACCCGTGAGCGGGTTGGTGCTCACCGGGCGCAGGTCGCTCGTCGCGGCGCCGCCGCACGCGAGCAGAAACAGCGCGAGCGCGACGGGAGCGCGGCTCATTTTTCCGGCGCCGAGAGCATGTTGGTGTAGCCGGTGTTGCTCTCCGGATCGATCACGATGTGCGATTCGCCGTCGCCCACGCCCTGCGCCGGCCGCAACCCGGCGGCGTTCGGGATCACGCGCAAGGTGATGCGCACGCGTCCTTCGAGCGTGAACTGGTGGCCGGTCGGCTTCTGGATGAAGCGCCAGATGAGCGCCGCGACCGGTCCGAGCAGCATCATCGCGCCGCCTGCCGCGACCGCGCCGAGCTTGTCGCTGCCGGCGCCGAGCGTGATCGCGCCGAGCACCACGCCGCCGCCGGCGACGCCGAGCATGCCGCCGAGCCGCGGCCAGATGATGTAGCTCTGATCCTTCAGATCGACGCCGCCCCAATCGACCGAGGCGATCACGCGCAGATCCGGCGCCGGTCCCGTCTGCTCCGCGGGCGGCGCGAGCACGATCACCGTCGACGCCGCGTTCGCGCCTTCCGGATGCGTGGGCGTCGATCCGACGTGCTGAATCACGCGCATGCCGGCGCGCGCCATCTCCGCCTCGACGGTCGACGCGATGTAGTCGAGCAGATCGTACGCGGAGTGCGGAAACACTCCGTTGACCTCGACGCGCCCCGATTGGCCGGCGTACTGAACCAGGTTCACCTCGCGGCTCGCGTTGGCCACCGCCTGCGAGACCGAGAGCGCGATCAGCCGCTGTTGGTTGGGCACGCGCAGCGGCGTGGTGCTGGTGCGAATGGGGACGAACTCTTTCACGTTGGCGCAACCGACGACGAGCGCCAGCAGACTACTCAGCATGGCGAGCTTCATGAGACCCCCTGATCCCGCGGCCGTGTCCGACGGGACCATCAATTTATCAGAACGCCGCGCTTTCAGTCGAGCGGCATCGCGCAGCGGAACCCGATGTAGCGGTTCGGCGCGTTCACGAACATGCGCACCGTCGTCGTCAGCTCGTCCTTGTCGGTGTTGTAATAGGAGCCGCCGCGCACGACGCGAAAGCCGACGCCGGGCGGTGGCAGCGACGCGCCCGGGTACGGGATCGCGGCGCCCGACGTCCACTCCCAGACGTTGCCCGACAGGTTGACGAGGCCTTCGGGCGTCGCGCCGCACGCGTTCGAGCTCACCGGCTCCAGCGCGCCGTGGAGCCCGCGCATGCCGTTCACGCACTTCTTGCGAATGGCGGTTTCGCCCCACGGATACAGCCGACCCGAGGGTCCACGCGCGGCCCACTCCCACTCCGCTTCCGTCGGCAATCGGCCACGGGTGTAGCGCCAGCGGCAATATGCCGCAGCATCGTCGAAGCTCACGTTGACCACGGGCAGCTCGGCGAGGCGCGTGAGATCGTCGCTGGGCGCCCACGGCGATTTCGCGCTCCCCTCGTCGACGAAATCCTTGTAGCGGCGGTTCGACACCTCTTCGCGCGCGATGGCGAAGCTCGGAACCTCCACGGGATGCGGCGGCACGTCGAGCGCCGGCTTGCCGTACTCGGGGCGGCCCATCGTCAGCCGTCCGCCGTTCACGCGCACCATGTCGTCCGGGATCACGGCCGGCTCGGGCGCGGTCTCGACGGGCGGTGGCGGCGGCTTCGGCTGCACGACGTTGGGTTCGACCGGAGGCGGCGGCTTCGGCTCGGGCGTTCGGTGAAACGCGAACCAACCACCGACTCCGAGGCCGGCGACCGCGATCGCCGCCGCGGCGATGAGCGGTGCTCTCGATCGTGGAGGTGGCGTCGCGGCTGACGGGTGCATCTCTCCGGCGCTCTGGCTCACCGACGAGCGGCCGAGCTGCGGCGGTGCCGGTTGCGGTGGCGCGGTTCGCGGCGGCGCGGTTTGCGGCCGCACGTAGGCCGAAGGCGGCGTCGCGGTCCGAGCGCCCGATGGCGCGGCCTGCGGCGAAGCCGGTGTCGGCGGCTCGGTCGCGGCAAACGCCGCGTGCGCCGCTTGCGGTCCGTCGACGCGCATGGCGCGCAAGAACTCGACGACCTCGCGCGCGGTCGCCGGCCGCTGGTCGCGCGACTTGGCGAGAAGCCGGACGATCAGATCGCGCAGCTCGCCGGGCATCACCGCGTAGGCGCTCGGATCCGGCACCGGCGCGTTCAGATGCGCATCGAGCCACTCGTACTGCGAGTTGGCCGCGAACGGCAGCCCGCCCGTCAAGCACTCGAAGAGGATGATGCCGAGCGCGTACAGATCCGATCGCCCGTCGAGATCCTTGATGGTCTGCCACTGCTCGGGCGACATGTAGCAAGGCGTGCCGATGAGCATGCCCGTCTGGGTCTGCGTGGCTTCGCCGTGCAGCTTCGCCACTCCGAAGTCGAGCACCTTGATGAACTCGGGGTTGGTCTCGCGCGGCACGACGAAGATGTTGTCCGGCTTGAGATCGCGATGAACGATGTTGATCTGATGCGCCGCTGCGAGCGCGCTGGCCACCTGGATGCCGACGTTGATGGTGCGCCGCGCGTCGAGCTTTCCGTCGCGGATGACGCGCGAGAGCGGCGCGCCCTTGAGGAGCTCCATCACCGCGAAGCACGTCCCGTCGGGGGTCACGCCGCCGTCGAAGACCTGGATGATGTTCTCGTGCTCCGCCCGGCTGGCGGCGCTCGCCTCATTAATGAAGCGCCGTTTGAAGTCGGGGTGGAAGCTCATGTGCGGGTGCAGCACCTTGACCGCCGCGCGTCGCCCGGGGATCGAGATGTGCTGCGCCTCGTACACGGCGCCGAACGCACCCTCGCCGAGCAGCCGCAGGAGCAGCCAGTTCCCGATCTCGCGTCCGGTGAAGTCGGGCCCCACCTCGCTCATTTCTTCGGCTCGATGGTGTAGCGCGCCGAGTACATCGCCCAGCGCGACGGCTTGAGCTCGCCCAGCTTCTTTTCGAGCGAAGCGGCGTAGGCCGATCCGTCGGCGTCGGTGGCGCCGACGGCCGGCTTGAAGCGATCGAACGCGTCGCGATCGGCGAACGCGAACACGACGAACGTCTCGTGCGACGCCACGCCGCGCGCGCGAAGCTGCGCCTCCAGCGCCTTGCCCGCGCGCGCTTCGTTCTCGGAGAGCAGCATCGCCGGGCGCGACGGTCCCGCCCGCGGCGCCGGCTCCCACTGCGACGGCCAAAGCACCGCGCCCGGCCCCTTGTCTTCGAGATAGTAGACGACCAGCCACGCGTCGCAGGTCGTGCGCACGCGGATGCCGAGCAGATCCCCCTCGGTGACCTTGGGCGGAAAATCGACCTCGAGCTTTACGTTCTCGTTCGCCTTGCACTCGCTTCCCGCCACGACCGGCGGCGGTGCGGCCGGCTTCGTCTTCTTTTCGACGTGCTTCTTGGTGGCCGCGCAGGGTTGAATCCAGAACATGCCGCTACACCGCGAGCTGCGGCAGCTCACGCACTCCTGCGCCCATGCGGTCGCTGTCGATAGCAGGAGCAGCAACAACGCACGCATGTCGAGCTCGGCCAAGCCTCCCCAGGGCGACGATAGACCGAAGCCGCCCGCCTTTCAACCGCGCCGCGGACCAGGCTACTGAGTGGAGCGGCCATGCGCTCAAGGCGCGACGGTGACGATGCTGGTCTCGAGTGAGAGGTTGTCGATCGTGGTCGAGGATTGGAGCCACAGCGGGATGAAGTTGAGATTCACGCCGTCGTAGAAGAAGGCGCCGCGCTCATAGTCGCCCGTGATCAGCCAGCCGAAGCCGTTGCTGTCCGAGTCCGCTTGGAGCCAGGACCAGCTCGCCGTCGCCAGCGGGTTGGGGCCTGAGAGCGTGGTGTCACCGCGGACCGATTGAACCGTCGCATTGATCGGGCCCCACCCCGAATTCCCGGAGAGATAGTTCGAGGTGGTGGTCTCGTAATAATAAATGGCGCCCTTTTGGCTCGCGGTCGTGAGCTCGTTCCGGTCGGTCTCGATCGACGTGGCTTGCAGCACCGATCCCGTCGAGCTGGTGGCGGTGATGGTCTGGTGCGACAAGACCGATGCGGTGAACGCCGACGTGCCGATTCCCGTCGTGCCGACGGCCAGCACGCGCATCACCTGCCGCGCATTGCAGACCTCGGCGTTGTTGCACGTCTCTCCCTTTGGACAGTCACCGTTCACGCTGCAAGCCGTCGTCGTCGTCATGCTGCACGCTCCCGACGGACAGTCGAGATTCGTGCCGCAGCTCTTGGTCGTCGTCGTGCTGCACGTTCCTTCGGAGTGTGGATAGATGACCCGTACTTTGGGTCCGGTGTGGGTGACTGAATCTACTGTGAAGGTGCCGACGCCGAGCCGAGCGATGTTCTGACTGTCGTCGCCGCGCACCGCCATCCCCGACCCGGAGACCGGCATTCCGATCTCCGAACAGTCTCCAGTCCAGAGGCTCACGCCTTGCGAGAGCGAATTGGTGGCCGGGTTGTAGCTGAAGAGCATTGGATTGTATTTCCCGCCCGTGTCCACCGGACTCCCGAGCGGAGGCGTGGCTACGCAGTTGAACAGCAACAGCGAACCGTCTTCCGTGGACGTCATGACCGTTCCCCCGAAGCCGAACGGCAGAGGAGACTTGCCGGTCAATGGATCGTTCACGATCGAGAAGGTGTTGCCGCTGTCTTTAGAGACAAAGAGCGCCGCCGCCGCGTCTTTGGTGCCAGCGGCGTGGGAGACCGTGACGTAGACGTTTTGTGTATTGTCCGAGTTCAGCCAAGGGTGGACATAGAGCTCATTGCGATCGAGCCCGCTGCCTGACCAATTCTGGCAGCCCGGCAGCGTCGGGTCACACCTCGCATTGTTGTTCGAGTAGGCGCCCGAATCATAGAGCGCACTGCGCGGATCGATGGGATCTCCCCGTAGCGCCCAGGTCGCGCCACAGTCGGCCGACGCGTAGAGGTACTCCGCTCCTCTCGGGTAATCGACACAGTGGTCTCCATCAGTGCCTCCGATCCCCACTGGGATGGGGGTGCCGGAGAGGCAGTGGTATCCGTCCGCCTCGAGCGTGGGATACCCCGGCACATAGTCGAGGCGAATGCCCTGGCGCAACATCAGTATTGTGCCGTCTTTCAAACGACTCATTTGGTTGTCGCTCGCCCAGTCCGGGTGGTCGTCAAAGCCGGCGTAGCTCGGTAGTGGAGGATAGACGTATTTTCCCGAGCAGGTCGCCGAGCCGGTCATCAAGCACGAGAGCGTCGTCCTCCAGATCATCTGCATGGAGTGTTTCGGGTTGCCGAGCGAGACCAGGTACTGACCGTCGGTCGCGATGGTCTTGTCGGCGCACTGGGTATTGAGCGGGAGCGCGAGCGACGTGTTCTCCCAGAGTCCACCGTTCGTCCCGCAGGTCGAGCAGCCGAGATTTTTTCCCAGACTGTCTTTGGCCGTCACCTCTGCGGTGTACGTGAGCGCTCGAGACGAGAGGCCCGGCTCGGGATCGCCGCCGCAATTCGCGAGCGACGCAAACAGGCCGAGGCTGGCGATTGTCGTGCGCATCAAAGACACGCGGGGCCGGCGGCAAGGTTGGCGGATCGCGAGCGCGATTCTCGATGGCGAAACGATACGAGCTCGACGCGACATATGCCCCCCGCCTCGGTGGGACGAGAGGAATCGGCGCCGGTTCCCGTCTTTCGGAGAATACTCCGGGCCGCGCGCGATCTCGCCGTGAAGCGATCCGAGCCGCGCTCGGCGCCGTCATCGCCGCCACGCGCGCGGAAGACGGCTGCGAGGAAAACTGAGAGCCGCTTACTGCAGAGGGACGCCCATTGGCGGAGCGACGGTATCCGGAATGACGCAAGAGGAGAGATCGAAGAGCATGAACTCGAGCGCCTTCTCTTGCGGCGAGAGATCGGTGTTGGCGCAGCCGCCGGGCGGCGGCGATTGATCGCTGGTCGTCGGATCGCCGGAGACGTGCAGATCGCTGAACACCGCGCGTCCGCAGTAGGCCGGGATGTTGTCGGGCGACACCGGCGGGTTCACCGGAGTATCGAACGAGAGATACATCGTCGAGCCGGCCATTCCCGACGCGTCGGAGGTGATCCACGGCTGCGACGGCGTGTTGGTCGCGGCGACGGTCGAGTTGTAGCGCGGCTGATAGATCGACAGCTCGCCGGACGGCACGCCGTTCTGCCCCAGCGCGTTCACGTTGGTGAGCCACTTCTGCAGAGAGACGCCTTTGGGAAACGGCATCGTCGAGCCGTTCAGCGTCGTCTGGATCACGCCGCCGATGGGGCCGTTGCTCATGCCGCTGCCCGCCGCCCACGACGCGAGGTTGGGGCCCCAATCCATCGGCGCCGAGTAACTTTGATTGCTGCCGAGCGGCCCCGCGAACCACGCATAGTGGAAGTGCGACGCGAACACGCGCCCGCCCGCGTCGAGATACGCCTCGAGCGCGGGCGGGTTCGCGTTGTAGGTCTCGCCGCCCTCGCACGAGAGCAGCACGATGTCGTAAGGCATGAGCTGCGCCTGCGTCGACCACAGATCCGTGGGGCTCGACGGCGCGCCCGGCATCGCCGGCTGCTCGGGCCTGCCGGCGCGCGAGCCGCCGCCGCCAAAGCCACCGCCGCCCGCGCTCGAGCCGCCCGAGAAGACGTGCACGTGTCCGGTGCTCGCGTTTCCGGCGACGTATTCGCCGGCGTCGATGCCGATCCGCCGCATCAAGCACTCGAGCGTGTCGGCGCTCCCCGTCGAGACCGCGATATCGGGGATGTTGTCATCGGTGTTACCCGCGGCGACGGTAGTCGGGAACGCGAGCGATCCATTCGACTGCGGATTGTCCTGACACGACGTCACGCTGACGTGATATTGCCGCCGCCACTTGCCGACTTGAATGACGAGCGGGACGCTGCTTCCGACCGGCGCGTTCGACAGCGTGAAGGTTCCATCCTCGGCGGTCGACGTGCTCACGATGGCGCCGCTCGAGTACAGCGCGGCGCACGAGCACGCGTCCGATCCGGTGGGAACGCCTTTCGGCAGCGGCGCGAGCGGTCCCGCGGGAACGTAGACCGCTACATTGTATAGTCCGTTCTTGCCGGCCGGATCGTAGACCTTGCCCGAGATGGTCGTGGACGTGCCGCCTGCGCACGCCACGTTGCACATCAATCCATCGGGACACTGGATCGCGCCGGCGAGATCAGGGCCGCCCGACAGCGACACGCAGCGGCCGGTGGCGTCGCAAGTCTCATCCGGCCCGCACGACGAGCCGCCGGCGGTGCAATCCGCGACGCACGTCGAGCTGCTGCCGCAGTAGAGCCCGTGACCGCAATCCGAGTCCGTCTTGCAACCGGTGCCGCACTTCGTGCTGCCGACCATCGTGCACGGGACCGCGCCGCGCCTGCTCTCACTGCACGCCGACGATGAACAGCAGACCGCGAAGAGAACGAATCGAACGAGCTGAAGCCGGCGCATTGAGACAGTGTCCATAAGCCACCTCGGGATCGGGAGCGTTGAGCGCCCGCTATACGCAATCCCCGAGCCGCGCTCGAAAAGCCAGCGCCACCCGTCGCGCCATCGATGATTTCTCGTTGAAGATTGCGAGTGCAAACGACTGCTCGCAGTGACTGGGGGAAAACGTTCCGGGGCATTCTTCCGCAATGGAACGAGGCGAGTTGCTACGACTCCTACTTGCAGAGGCCGACGTCGCGTCCCGAGATGGTCTGCGCGCTGCCATCACTACCGCCGACTGCACCTCGACGAGACTAGTTCTTCGCGCGAGGCGCTTGCAGCGGTTGACCGGGAACGGGCGGAATCGAGGGCACCGATTCGTTCGGGTTCAGTGCCTTGTTCCAGCTGACGACATGTTGCAAGAACGCGACTTGCTTCGCGCGCGACGCGATCGCCGCGTCTCTGTTCGCTTGGAAGTTCTGGGGGTCTGCCGATGGGACGTTGGGGAATTGATAGAGCATCACCCCAAGACGGTTCGGCAGCAGCGTATCCTGGATCAGTTTATCGAAGTCTTTGGGCAGCTCACTGAAATTGATCATCGGCTGTAGCTGCGCGGGGTGAATCCCTGACTCGAGCGCCTTCTTCATCGTGGCGCGAATCTGGTCCGCCGGGATCGTGTGTGGACCGTCCAAGCACTGAGGCCGTGCAATCAGATTCGGATTGTCCTGCACGAACGAGAACGGTTGAGCCTTCATGAACGGGTTGGGGTTGTCTTCGCCCTGCGCCGCATTGGCATAACTGGCAAATGCTTCGCTCTTCATCGCTGCCAGTTTCCTGGCGGTACCTTGATAGAGCTTTCTAATGTTTTCCTTCTGCGTTGGTCCCAGTCCGTCAGTCTCGAAATCGAACTGAATACCGTCAATGTCGAAGAAGACAGAAGGCTCGTTGTCGATCTCCCATTTAGTGGTGTCCGTCAGCAGATCGACGAGCTTGTCGATGGCCGCATCGTCGGCGGTGGTCATGTAATCGACAAAATCTTTGAACCTGGCGTAGCCACCCACGGGTGAAAAGCCAACTACGAGCTGCATGCCCCTCTTGTGAGTCTCTGAAATCATCTGCGTCAGATATTTCGAAAGTGGGAAGACATCGAGCTGCGTGCTCAGCAATCTCATTCGTGGACCTTTCTTGTTCTTCACGAGCGGATTTCTCGTGTCGTCCACGAACTGGAGAATGGAGTTGATGGTTATGTCGTCGATATGCGCGTCTTTGGCGAGATCGAGAAGGTCTGTATCAATCGCACCGGCTTTGTTGATATCCATGAACGGCAAAAAGAAACTGATGAGCGTGATGCGCAGGCGCGTCGACATCTTGCGTTCGACGATGTGCGGCGAGGTGCTGCCGCGAAGGCTCTGCGTGTCAAGCGGCTCTGCGGGATCGAGCCGCCAGACGATTGGCATGTTCTTCGTACCACCGCGTTCGAGTGAGAGCGTCGCGGTCAAGCCGTCCGCGGATGGTTGCGTAGGCAGTGGAAACGCGGTGACGCCGCGCTTGGAGCCATCGGTGTGCGGGAAAACCGGCAGCGAGATCGGATCCGAAGGTTTGCCTTTGAAATGCAAGGTCACGATCAGGCGATCTTGCGACCACGGTTGCACGCCGCCGGCGCCCGCGCCTTCGCGCGCGGGATCGGTGAGCGACTCTGGGCTCTCGGTGATGACCACTTCGATCCAAACGACCATCGACATGACGATGTTGTTCGGGCCGGTGGTGAGTGGTTGGCTCGGTGTCGGCGTGGGCTTGGCGGAAGGCGGCGGGTCGCCGTCTCTCAGCGCGAACGGAACCAGCGCCGATCGCGGACTGTCGCTCGTCTGTGGCGACGCGGGGCCATTCGCGGGCGGCGTCCCCGCGACCACGGTAAACGGGATCGACGCGGGCTCATACGGACTGCGCTCGAAATCGAGTTGATAAGGACCAGGCACGAGCTCCGCCAGTCGCAGCGTGCCGTCAGCAGCGGACGTTCCCATTCGATTGCTCGCGCCAGACGCGGTGACCGTCGCGTTCGCAATCGGCTGTCCCAATCCATCGACAACCAGGACATCGATCCAGCCTTTGTCGTTATTGGGTTCATTCGGATCATTGCCCGGCGGCGTAACCGGACTATCGGGATCACCCGGCGACGGCGGATTGGGATTATCCGGATTATTGCCTGGATTGGGATTACTCGGGTCATTGCCTGGATTGGGATTATCCGGGTTATTGCCAGGACTGGTATTGCCTCCAGAACCACCGCCGTTGCTACCACCACCGCTGCTGCCACCACCGCCGGCACCGCCACCGCTCGAGGAGTCGCCGACAATGACGTCGCTCGAACCTTCGATGAGCTGACCCATGCCGCCGCAGTGCTTCGATGGGTCGTTCATGCGGTAAGCGGCTTTGCCGTTGATGAAGACCGTGGGCGCGCCCTTGAACGCTTGCCACATGTTCGGGCCGCAGCAGATCGCGTGAATACCGACGTCGTCGACGCGAAGCGCGGGGCGCCCGTTCACGAAGACGTCCGGCGAGCCCTGAATCGCGGGCCCGGTTCCCGGATGCGGGCAGCCGGGACAACCGTGCGCATCCGCCGAGACGTTCGCTTTGTCGCCAAGCCGTCCTTGTCCCGGCACTCGTCAAGGAAGCCTTGCGCGCGAGGACGCGGTCAAAGAAAAAGGAGCTTACACGAGGGAAGCCGAGCTTACGCGACGCGGTTGACGTCACCGGAACGTTTGCGGCACGATCGCTCGCTCATGACGGTGGACCTGCTCGACCTCGTCGAGGCAGCCTACGATGTCGATGCTTCCGAGGCGGATTGGCTGGGTCGAGCAGTCAAGGCGTGCGGGCGGCTCTTCGGCCGCGGACTCGGCGCTGTCATCTACACGTACGAGTTCAGCGGCCCCGAGCCGTCGGTGCGTGCACTGCAATTCGCCGAAGGCTTCGACCCGGCATGGCTGGCCCGCTTTCTAACGCGCATGGGCGGCGCTCCCGACCTGATCTCGCAGGCACCGGCCGAGTGGCGCCGCTTCATGCACTTGTCCGCCGGCACTGCGCGCACCACACCGAACCTGGACGAGCTCACGCGCGCCCTCGAAGAGTTCGGCGGCGCGCGCGACGCGTTTTGCATCAACGGGCGCGACCCCGAGGGATTCGGCGTCTTCTTCGCGGTTCCGCGGCCGCGCACCATGCGGCTCGACGAGGCGCGGCGTGCGCTCTACGCGCGAGTAGCCGCGCACTTCGCGGCCGGCTACCGTTTGCGACGGCAGCTCGCCGGATCGCGGCTCTCGTCGAGCGGCGCCGAGGCCGTGCTCGAGCCCGGTGGCGAGCTGGTGCACGCCGAAGGCGTCGCGCGCGGCAACGAGGCGCGCGCCGTGCTTCGCCTCGCGACGCGGCGGATCGATCGCGCGCGCAGTCGCGCCGGTCGTAAAGACACGGACGCCGCTACCCGCTCGTGGCGCGGGCTCGTCGAGGGCCGCTGGACGCTGGTCGACTGGTTCGAGCACGGCGGCCACCGCTATGTCCTGGCGAAGCGAAACGACGTGCGGCTCGAGCAGCCGCCGCCGCTCAGCGAGCGCGAGCGGCAGGTCCTCGCGTTCGCCGCCCTCGCCCACAGCAACAAGGAGATCGCCTACGAGCTCGGCCTGTCGGCGGCGACAGTGCGCGTGCTCATGTCGCGAGCGGCGCGCAAGCTGCGCGCAACCGGTCGCAAAGACGCCATCGAAATCTTCCGCCGGCTCGCCAAGCCACCGTCACTGTGAGCAAGGACGCGTGGGAAGCGAAGGCGCGCGCGTTCGCGGAATAGTCAATCCACTGAACGTGCGACACGATTCTCTTGACGGGTTCAGCGACCGCATGTTCGAAGAGATCCTGAGCCATGTTGCCTGATTCGGTCGGCAGTGGGTCGCGCTCACGTGCGATAATGGGGTATGGCCATATTCCGGATCCTCAACCTGCTCACCGACCTGTTCGTCAACAACGTCTCGAAGCCGGCGGCGGCGCGCGCCGAGCAGGGCTACCATGCGTGGGTCGGCCAGACGATCGCGCGGCTGCACGAGCAAGGCGGGGCGGTGCGGTTCGAGCGCGGGCAGCGCGAGTGGGCGTATCGCGCGGTGAACGAGGGCCACCTGATGCTCACCGGCGACGACCAGGTAGCGCTGCCGCCCGCCGCGCGGCCGCCGCCGAGCTCACCGCTCAACGATCTCTACAACAAGAAGTAGACTGCTGACGTGAGCGCCGACGACTTGCGCTGGTGCCCGGCGCCGTGCCGCTCCTCAGCGATTTCGGCGTCGCCGATCACCACCGCCTCACCACCGAAAAGCTGCGCCCCAAGCGCTACGGCCGCTCGCTCAACCACCCGATCGAGTTCGCCACCATCGATCACTTCGCGGGCCACACCGGCTGGGCGATATCGCGTCGCAGCTCGATCCGCTGCTGCTGCTGCAATTGCCGACGACGTGAGTGCTCACTCGGAGCCGAGCAGCCCCTCTTTGCGAGCTTGCTCGCGCAGGCGATCCTTCACCAGCTGAAAGCGCTTGCGCAGGCGGGCCGCCTCGCGCTTGCGGCCCGCGGCGTCGAACGGCGCGCCCTCGTGCAGCACGTCGACGAGCTCGTCCCAGTCGAGCTGCTTGTCGACGCGCAGGATGAGGATCATCTGATCCTCGACGGGCAGCGACTCGCGCAGCTCGGTCAGGCGATCGCGCGCCGCCGAGCGCAGCCACGGGATGGTAGTCGTGCGCACATGCGCGGCGGCGCGATCGACGAGCGATTCGCCCTCGAGCGGTGACTGCCGATCGGCGCGCTTGAGCTCGCGGCGCCAAAAGCGGTGCGCCGCGTGGCGCGCCAGCGTGTACAGCCACGTGCGCACCGATGCGCGCCGCTCGAAGGACGGCAACCCGCGCCACACGTCTTCGCACCACGCGGAGAACACGTCGTCGGCCGCGCTGACGTCGCCGACGATGGCGGCGAGGAAGCCGAGCAGCTCGGGGCCGTAGCCGCCGATGGCGCGCGACGCGGCGGTTTCGAATTCGCCGCGCGCGCAGAGCGCGACCAGCTCGTCCTCGAAGGCCTGCCGCTGGCTCGGCTCCACGGAGCCGATTATACGTCGGCGGGCGCTACGCCGCGAGCGCGAGCGCCACCGGCGCCGCCTCGTCGCACTGCGCGCTCAGCCACGCCGCCACCGTCGCGTGCGTGCCGTCGTCGAGCATCATCTCGTCGTCGGGCGACCGGCCGAGCGCGCGCGGCAGCACCGCCTCGATCGCCCGGCGCGCGAGCGCGAGCGCGGCCCGATCGCCATCCGACAGATCGCGCGCGAGCGAGCGCGGCAAGCGCGGCGGCGCCGGCCAGCCGCGGCGCGCAGCCACGGCCACGTTGAGCGCCAGCCAACGCACCACCACGCGCGCGCCCGCCGACGCGCCGAGGCCGTGCGCCGCGATCAGCCGCTCGGCCACGCGCTCCGCCTCGGGCCACGCCTGCGCCACGTGCGACGCCGACGGCGCCGGCGTCTCGCGCCAGAAGCGCCGCGTCTGCTCGATCCGCTCGGCGGCCGCCACCAGTTGCGCCCGCACCACGCGAAACCCGTCGAATCGATCCATGCGTCACCTCCCGCTCGTTACGTAAGAGGCACGGCCCCGGCGAATGTGAAGTACGATGAAGCTGCGGCCATGGCAGACGCGCCGGACAAGACCAGCGTCGACGCGTGGCTTCAGCGCGTGGCGCGGGTCGCCGATCTCGATCCGGCGCCGCCCATCGACGTGCCCGAGCTGCCGGTGGTCGAGCGCGAGCGCTACCGCATCCTCGGCGAGCACGCGCGCGGCGGCATGGGGCGCGTGCTGATCGCCGAGGACCTGCGGCTCGGACGGCGCGTGGCCATCAAGGAGATCCTGCCCAAGCGCAACGTCAACGTGGTGCGCTTCATCCGCGAGGCGCTGGTGACCGCGCGCCTCGAGCACCCGTCGATCGTGCCGGTGCACGAGATCGGGCGCTGGCCGTCGGGCGAGCCGTTCTACGTGATGAAGTTCGTCGCCGGGCGCGCGTTCGACCGGGTGCTGGCCGAGCTGCGCACCTTCGACGAGCGCCTGGCGCACCTGCCGACGCTGATCGCGGTCGCCGAGGCGATCGCGTACGCGCACAGCCACCGCGTGGTGCACCGCGATCTCAAGCCGAGCAACATCATGATCGGCGAGTTCGGCGAGGCGCTGGTGGTCGATTGGGGGCTGGCGAAGCGGCTCGGCGAGGGCGACCAGGCCGACGGCTCGCTCGACGGTGGCGCGCCGGCGGCGACGCTCACGGGCGCGGTGGTCGGCACGCCGGGCTTCATGGCGCCCGAGCAAGCGGCGGGCGCGCCCGTCGACGAGCGCGCCGATCTGTTCGCGGTGGGCGCGATCGCCTATCACCTGTTCGCGGGCGAGCCGCCGTATCGTGGCTCGACGGTGAAGGAGGTGCTGGAGCAGGTGCGCAGCGGACCGCCGGTGCCGCTCGCCGTGCGCGTGCCGGCGGTGCCGCGCGATCTGGCGGCCGTGATCGCCAAGGCGATGGCCGGCGATCCGGCGGCGCGCTACGCAAGCGCGCGCGAGCTGGCGGCCGATCTGCGCCGCGTGCAGACCGGATCGCTGGTGGCCGCGAGGCGTTATTCGCGGTCGGAACGGTTGATCCGATGGGTTTTACGCAATCGGGTACCGGTGGGCGCGGCCACGGCGGCGCTGCTGGCGATCGCGGCGATCGGCGGCGTGAGCGTGCGGCGCGTGGTGCGCGAGCGGACGGTGGCGCTGGCCGAACGCGCGCGCGCGGAGGAGGCGCGCGCGACGGTGCAGGCGCGCGTCGACGAGCTGACGCTCACGCAGGCGCGCGCGGCCGCCGACGCCGATCCCACCGCGGCGCTGGCGTGGCTCAAGCGGCTGCGGCCCGGCTCGCCGCGCTGGAGCGACGCGCGCGCGGTGGCGCAGGCGGCGGTGGCGCGCGGCGGCGCGGCAGCGGCGATCGTGGCGGCGCGGCACTTCGCCTTCGCGCCCGACGGGCGGCTCGCGGTCGCCGACGCGCTCGGCCGCGTGCGCATCGACGGCGCGGCGCGGACCGTCGACGGCGGCGGGCCCGTCGAGGCGCTCGCGTTCGCGCGCGACGGGCGGCTGTGGCTCGCGGCGCGCTCGGTGCGCGTGTTCGCGCCGGACGGGCGCGCGCTCGATCGCTGGGACCTCGCCGCGCGTGAGCTGGCGATCGCGCCCGACGGCGCGCACGCGCTCGCCGCCGGCGACTCGGGCGTGGCGTGGCTCGCGCCGGGCGGCGCGGTGCTGCGCCTCGACACGTCGCCGTCGAGCGCGCCGCGCGTCTCGCCCGACGGCACGCTGCTCGCCGCCCGCGCGCCCGACGGCGTGCGGCTGTGGAGCGCCGGCGGCACGCCGCGACGCCTCTCGCCGCGCGTGGGCGGTGACGGCGGCCTCGCGTTCTCGCCCGACGGCCGGCAGCTGGCCGCGGCCGCCGACGGCGGCGTGATCGTCTGGGAGCTCGACTCGGGCCGCGCGCGCCGGCTGGCCGCCGGCGGCCGGGTGGTGGCGCTCGCCTTCTCGCCCGATGGCGCGCGTCTCGCCGCCTGCAGCGACGACGGCGCGGCGTGGCTCACCACGCTCGACGGCACGGTCACGCCGCTCTCGCACCGCGGCGCCGACTGCCGCGACATCGCCTTCAGCAGCGACGGGCACTGGCTCGCGTCGACGCGCGGGCCGATGGCGCGGCTATGGAGCACGGACACGCTCGCCCTGCGCAAGCTGCGCGGCCACGCGGCCGATCTCGCCGCGCTCGCCTTCGCGCCCGACGGCGCGCGCCTGGCCACGCTCGCGCCCGACGACGGCGTGCGCGTGTGGCGTCCGCGCGAGGCCGGCGCGCCGCCCGACGGCGAGGCCGCGCTGCGTGCCTGGCTCGACGCCACTACCGACGCCACCATCGGCGACGACGGCCGCTTCCACCCCTGACCGAAACGCGCTCCCGCCCGCCCCTGCGGCAAATCGCCGCAGCCGCCATTCTAATGCGGCTCGGTCGCCGTCCACTGCGACTCCAGCCCCCCGGCAAGCAGATCGACCGCGCCCACCACGAGCACCAGCAGCGCCGTCGCGTCCAGCTTGCCCAGCACCTTGTCCCACGCCGCCCAATCATTCGACGGCAGCGCGCTCAAGCGGTCGAGCGCGAGCGATCCCTTCTTCCACGAGCAGTACGCGTGCGGGTTCTCGGTGAGCGCGCCGATGGTGAGCGTGTGCACGCTGGCGAAGCCGAGCGCCTCGAGCGTCACATGACACTTGCCGAACACCAGCGTCGCGCAGCTCTGCGCGTCGGTGATCTGCTCGACGATCAGCTCGAGGTCGTCCTTGTTGATCGTCAGGTGGCACGGCACCGCGCCCTTCGCCGTCACGAGCGAGCAGCCGGGCAGCGCGATCATGAACGTGTTGGCGCCGCCCACGAACCCGATGCTCGTCAAGCACGACGTCAAGCGGCGCCGCTTCTGCTGCTTGAGCTGCTCCCGCTGAAAGCGCGCCTGCAGCTCCTCGAGCCGCTGCTTGAGCGACTTGAGGCTCGCGATGAGCTGCGACGAGCTCTCCCACAGGTCCTGCCCCTGCCAGATATCGGCCATCTCGACGAGGAGCTGCTCGCCGGCCAGGATCGCCTGCGCCGCCTTGATCATGAGCTGCGCCAGCTCGTGCTCCTGCTGCGAGAACGCCGCGAGCTGGCCGATCGCGTGCGGCCACTCGAGCAGCGGCGTCGCGTCGGTCTTGAGCTCGATCTCGATCTTCTTGAGCGCGAGCGCCTTGCCCGCGCACGCCTTCTCGGCCTTGAAGCTGAGGTCGAGCTTCTCGCCCTCCTTGGTGTCCTTCTGCTCGGCGCTCGACTGGCGGCGCCGTTCGCGATCCAGCTCGGCGCGCTGCTGGCGCTCCTGCTCCTGCTTCTCGGCCTCTTCCTGCGCGCGCTGACTCTCGAGCTTGCGCTCGCGGCGCCGCTCCTCCGCTTCGGCCTGCGCCCGCTTTTCGGCGCGCTCCTCTTCGCGCTCGCGCCGCTCCGCTTCGTCGCGCTCGATGAGCTCGTACAGCTCCCGCTGCGCGACCACCTGCAGGCGCTGCTGCACCTGGATCTTGAGCGCGTCGAGCTTCTCGAGGATCGCCTTGATCTTCTCCATCGCGTTGCGG
>DASREC010000009.1:0-10974 GCA_035652295.1 Polyangia bacterium | reverse complement strand
GTCGTCGCCCGCGTGTAGTTGAACTGCGACGCCACCCACTGCTCGAGCGGCGGCACCACGCCCGGCTCGTTGAACCACGCCAGCGAGTCGTGGCCCATCAGCTCCATCGCCAGCTCGAACGTCTGCTGCAAGATCTCCGCGCCGCGGATCTTGAGGATCGACGACTCCGGTCCCGGCGCGCGTCCGAGCTGCGCGCTGGCGATCGCGCGGTAGTTGGCCATCTCGAGCGCCTTGAGCTTGATCTCGAGGCGCGCGATCTTGGAGCGGAACGCCGGGTGATCGAGCAGCGTCGTGCCCGTGCCGTCGACGATCGTGTCGGCGGCGATGCGCTTGCACCGCCGGATCGATCGCGCCGACGTGCCGACCGCGGCGATCAGCGTGCGCTCGTGGCCGAGCAGCGCCTTGGCCATCGTCCAGCCGCCGTTGAGCGTGCCGACCAGGTTCTCCTGCGGCACGCTCACGTTGTCGAAGAACGTCTCGCAGAACGCCGGCGTGCCGCCGATGGTGAGGAACGGTTTGACCGTCACGCCCGGCGTCTTCATGTCGATGAGCAGGAAGCTGATGCCCTCCTGCTTCTTCGCCTTCGCGTCGGTGCGCACCAGGCAGAAGATCCAGTCGGCGTATTGCGCGTAGGTGGTCCACGTCTTCTGTCCGTTGACGATGAACCGGCCCTGCCCGTCGTCGTCGGCGCGCGTGCGCAGCGACGCGAGATCGCTGCCGGCGTTCGGCTCGGAGTAGCCCTGGCACCACACCTCTTCGCCGGCGAGGATGCGCGGCAGAAAACGTTTCTTCTGCGCATCGGTGCCGAACTGAATCAGGAGCGGGCCGACCATCACCAGGCCGAACGGCGAGAGCGCCGGCGCGCCGGCCAGCTCCAGCTCCTCGGTGAGGATGAACCGGCGCGTGACGTCGAGCCCCGGCCCGCCGTGCTCGACGGGCCAGTGCGGCGCGACCCAGCCCTTGCGGTAGAGGATCTGGTGCCACCGCATGACCTCGTCGTGCTCGAAGTGGCTGTCGATCTCCGCCTTCGCGCGCAGCTCGGGCGGCATCGCTTCGCGGATGAAGGCGCGCACCTCGTCGCGGAACGCGCGGTGCTCGGGCGTAAATGACATGTCCATGCGAAACGAGCATAACATCTGCGCCCGATGAGACTTCACCCGGCGTTCGTTTGCTGCGCGCTGATCGGCTCCGCCCACGCCGAGCCCTCGGGTCCGGTGGCCATCGACATCTCGTTCGAGGTCACGCACGAGCCCAACGGCCGGAAGTATCCCAACCAGCTCAAGGAGCGCTACACGCTCGACAGCGACGGGAAGCTGCACTACTCGGCCTACTTCGGCGGCATGCCGATCGATCTGAACCACAACGACGACGCCGAATGGGCGGCGCGCGACAGCGGGCGGCGCGTCCTCGCCACGGTGAACCGGCTGCTCGGCGACCCCGCGAGCGGCCTGCACGAGATCCCCGACAGCGAGTCGCCGCCCGACGGCGCGTACGTGGTCACCGTGCGCGAGCACGACGCCGACTCGACGCGCGTCGTGAACGATCGCCGGTCGCGCGCGTGGTCGCTCATCGACGCACGGTTCCGCGCGATGGTGGCGGCGTTCGAGAAGGCGACCGGCCGCCCGAAGAAGCCGAGCCAGCTCCCGCAGGCGCGCGAGCGCTAGCGGCAGCCGCTGTCGATGGTGATCGCGCCGCCCTGGAGACTGAGGTCGTGCGTGCCGGCGGCGTCGTGCGCGACCTTGCTGCCGCCCTCGTCGAAGTGCCACAGCCCGATGGTCGAGCCGTCGAGCGAGAGCGGCTCGCCGCCCGGCTCGAACGCGGTGGTGTAGCGCACGCCGAGCGAGACGCGCGCTTCGTCGACGATGCCGGCGAACGGCGTGAGCGTCGCGCCGTAGCCGAGCCGAAACGTGCCGACGCCCTTGAGCATGCCGCACGTGATCGGCGTCTTCGGTCCGGGGAAGCCGTCGACGAACACCTGCGCGTTCTGGTTGGTGCCGTCGAACGTCACCGCCACGTGGCTCCAGATGCTCCGGCGCAGCGGCACCGCGGGGAACGACACCGACGTCGACGACGTGCCGTTCGGGCACGTGGCGGTCACGCCGAGCTGCCCGCCCCTGGCCCACATGGCGAAGTCGTAGCTGCCGTTCGACTCGGGGAACGACGCCAGATCGATCGTCGTCGTCGGCGTGCCCCAATCGTCGGCGCGCACCCACTGCTCGACGGTGAAGCTGCCGCCCGGCGTGGTGAGCAGCGAGCTGGCGGTGCCGCCGTTCATCGTCAAAAAGCCGCAGCGGTAGGGCGCGCACGCGCCGTCCTCGAGCGCCGCGCCGCCGTGGAGCGTGAGCGTGTCGGAGCTCGCCGCGTCGGTCGGCACGTGGCCGGCGCCGTCGTCGAGGTGGTAGAGCGCGTAGGTGAAGCCGTCGGTGAAGTGGTGCGAGGGCGGCGGGAACGGCACGCTCGCGTAGCGCTGCGTCGTCGAGATGCGCACGTCGTCGATGGCGCCCGTGAAGCCGTCGGCGCCGTTGTTGATCGTGGCGCCGCCGATCTGGAACGGCGCGGTCGTGGAGCTCAACGGCATGCCGAGCGTGAAGGTGGCGGAGACCTGCCCGTCGACGATCAGGGTCACGCTGTTGCCGGGCGCGTCGTACATGGCCACGACGTGCGACCAGCGGTTGAGCTTCACCGACGGCCCGGTCGAGGTCGACATGCTCGAGTCGGCCAGGTTGGCGAGGAACACCAGCTTGGGATCGCCGCCGGTCGGCGCGAGCGCGAGGCTCCACGCGTTGCCGCGCGAGATGACGTTGACCGCCGACGCGCCGATCTGATCGAGGCGCACCCACGCTTCGACCGTCGAGTTGCTCGCCGCGAACGCCTGCGTGCCGCTGCTCGACAGGTACGAGCCGGAGAGCCCATCGAGCGACAGCGCGCCGCACAAGATCGGCAGCGGGCCGGCGTCGACGCTCGAGCCGTCGCGCCCGTCGGGGCCGCCGTCCGACGGTCCGCCGTCGCTGGGCACGCCCGCGTCGAGCGCCGGCTCGCCGGTGAACGGGATCGGCTGAACCGCCATGCAGCTGCCGTCCATCGTGCACGCGCCCTGCTGCGACTGGCAGCTCGAGCCGATGCAGCGCGGCCACAGCGTGAAGTCGAGCCGCGCGCTCACGCCGCTGTGGAACATGAACGTCGACGCGTCGCTCTGGAACAGCGCCCCGGCGTTGCTCTTGCGCGCGTCGAGCTGCACGCGCACCGGATCGTTCGGATGCGCCGGCCCGGGCACGAGCGTGAGCGTGATGGGAAAGCTGGCGCAGTTCGTCTGCACCGGGCCGCCGCACAGCGCGACGTGCTGGGTCACGAGCGGCGCGCCCAACTCCGGGTGCGCGGGATCGACGACGACGAGATCGATCGAGTCGACGTCCTCGGGCACGCGCACGCCGCCGTTCGAGACGACGACCACCACCTCGGTGCGGTCGCCGTGACACGCGCCGAGCGCGCCGGCGGCGGCCGCGAGCGC
Organism: Polyangia bacterium; assembly: GCA_035652295.1. Taxonomy (GTDB): domain Bacteria; phylum Myxococcota_A; class Polyangia; order Palsa-1104; family Palsa-1104; genus DASREC01. Next base: position 7,466 of record DASREC010000009.1, on the reverse strand, counting down.
GAGCAGCGCGGGGGCGAGCTTCACGGCGTGCCCTTCCAGACGCCGAGCGTGCTGGGCGTGGGTGACGGCACGTCCGGGCCGCTCACCGCGACGGCGATCGCCACCACGCCGACGATCACCAGCGCGCCGCCGATCGACAGCCCGATGGCGAGCCCGATCTTCTTGCGCCGCGCGCGCGCCGCCGCTTCGCGTTCGATCGAGATCGGCGGAGACGATCGCGGCGCGGCGATCGGCGGGGGCGTGAGGTCGACGCGCGGCGGCGGCGGCGGCGCCACGATCACCGGCGGCCGCTCGGCCGCGCGCCGCGCAGCCTCCTCGTCGGCGCTGTGCTTGTGCTCGCGATCGAGGATCCGCTGCGCCTCCTCGAGCGTGAGGATGCGCTGCTCGATCTCCGCGCGGTCCGGCGTCCCCGGCACCACCCGCAGATACGAGCGCAAATTCTCCGCCGATTCCCCCGGCCGCCCGTCCTCCTTGAGCGCGCTCGCCATGTTGAACAGGAGCGCCGGCAGCTGCGAGATCATGTACGCGTCGCGAAAGCGCAGGTACGAGAGGTTCCACTCGTGGCGCACGAACGCGTCCTTGCCCTCTTCGTACAGGCGCCGCGCCTCGGCGTCGCGCGCGTCGTCGGCGCGCACCGGGGCCGCAGCCAGGACGACGCAAGCGACGATCAGCCCCCTCACGGTCTCATCATATCAGCTCGGCGCTTCAGACGGAGCCTTGCCAGATTTGATTCTGCCCCGCGCTGATGGTGGTGGCGCCGCACAGGCTGTAGCGCGTGCCGACGTCGATCTGCGTGAGCGCGAGGTTCGGGATCTGCCGCCAGCTCGCCGACGGCGGCTGCGCCCACGCGCTGTGATCGCTCGCCACCGCGGCGAGCGTGCCGTCGGCGCCGACCGCCACGTCGCGCAGCGAGAACGGCGTCGGCGGCGACGGCACCTGCGTCCAGCCGCTGCCGGTCCACGCCACGATCTTGCCGGACGCGTCGAGGCCGACGATGTGGCTCGACGTGCCGGCGGAGATTCGCTGTAGCGATCCCGGGCGCGACTGCCACGGCGACGGGTTGTTGGTGTACTGAAAGACGTGGTTGGTGGCGTCGACGCCCCAGGTCGCGCCGTCGGCGCCGACGGAGAGATCGGCCAGGCTGCCCGGCGCCTGCATCCAGTAGCTGCCGTCCCACTGCGAAAACGCCATGCCGTTGAACTGCTCCCAGTAGATGAGGTGGCTGTTGGCCGGGACGAATTCGAGCACCTGCGATTGGTTGTAGATCTTCTCCCACGTCGTGTAGCCGTTGCGGCGGCACGCGATCTCGTCGGAGATCATGGTGAGCGTACCGTCGGGGCTGAAGCCGAGGCCGGTGACCGGCGAGAAATAGCCGAGCGGCGACCAGCTCGAGCCGCCGAAGCGATACACGCCGTACTGGCTCGGGTTCTCGTAGCCGTAGAGCAGCCCGTTCGCGCCGGCGGCGAGCGCGATCAAGTTGGGCGTGCCGCTCGCGACCGTGGTCCAGTTGCCGCCGCCGGCGAAGCGGAGCGTGCGCCCGTCGGTGGTCTGCGCCCAGACGAAGAGCGCGTCGGGCGAGACCGCGATCGCTTGCAGCGGCGGCGCGCTGACGGGCAGGAACGCCGAGGCCTGCGTGTCCCAGCACATCGCTTGCGCGCCGGCGAGCCCCCAGACGGTGGTGGCGTTGCCGACGGCGACTTGCGTGAGCGAGCCGCGCTGCTGCCAACCGCCGCTGACGAGCTGGAGCGCGTGGCCGCTCGAGTCCACGCCCCACGTCGCGCCGTCGCCGCCGATCGAGAGCTCGGCCGCGCCGGGCATCGCGCTTGGTTGCAGCGACGACGCGCTGAGGATCCAGACGTTCCCGGCGGGGTCGAGGCCCCAGACGTTGCCGGCGGTGCCGACGGCGACCGCCGAGAGCTGCGCCGACGGCTCGGTTTGAATGAAGCCGTCGCCGACGTAGCGGAACGCGGTGTTGGTGGAGTCGACGCCCCACACGGTACCGTCGGAGCCGGAGGATCCCATCAAGTAGGTGGTGGTCACGATCGATCATCTTAACAGTTGCGCCTTATGACTTCTCGACGAGCCCTCGCCGCATAAGGAGCCTGGCGCTGGCCGCCGCGCTGTGCACCGCCGGCGCGTCGCCGGCCGACGTGCGCTGCCGCCGCATCGCCGGCGGATCGGCGCGCCTCGAATCGCTCGACGCCGCCGCGCGCCTCGCGTACCTGCGCGAAAATCTGCGCCGCGGCGCGCGCCACGTGCGCGCCTGGCACTACGCGTGGAGCGGCATCTACGGCGCGCTCACGACGTATCAGCTCGTGCTGATCCCATTCGGCGATCGTGAGCAGCGCATCGACTACTACTTTGGAGCGAGCTCGGCGCTGCTCGGCTTCGCAGTCTTGTGGATCGCGCCGCTCAAAGTCATGCGCGACCAGCGATGGCTCGAGCGGCGAATTGCCGCAGCGCCGCCGGGCGAGTCGCCGTGCGCGCCGCTGGCCGACGCCGAGCGGCTGCTCCTGCGCGACGCCGCGAGCGAGGCGTTCGGCAAGAGCGCGTTGGTGCACGCGGGAAACGTGGCGCTCAACGTCGGGCTGCTGCTGGCGCTCGGCTTTGGCTTTGGCCATTGGCAGCAGGCGGCGATTCAGGGGCCAGTGGGTATCGTCGTCGGCGAGCTGCAGATCTTCTCGCAGCCGCGCGACGAAATGACGACGCTCGCACGCTACCGCTCAGGCCAGCTCACTCCCGCGCCCCGCGAACGTTACTGGCTCAGTGTCGTTCCCGATCTCTCACGCGACCGCGCCGGCCTATCACTCACAATCGATTTCTAACTCTGATCACTACAAACAAAAATCAAAGACGGCCGTGTCAGTCGACGGGGGTTTGCCTGTGGGCAGGTGCTCGGGATGTGTCTTGCCGAGATTGGCGCAGCTGTCCACAGGCAAAGGCGGAGCCGTCCCCGTCGACGTTTGAAATGAAGAGCTCGTGTCCCCACCTCTGCAAAGAGATGTGGTGAGTTGACTGGTTGTATTTCAAACGGCAGCGGGGACGGCTCCGCCTTTGCCTGTGGACAGCCGCGTTAGACATATCTCACTTTAAGTCACTGAGCGCCTGCCCACAGGCAAACCCCCGCTGCCTGAGTAGTCCGTAGTCGATAAAAAAAGACTAAGAAAAGAATCAGAGAACATTGCAAAGAGTCATTGATATATTACACTTGACCAGTGCCTAATCAAGACAGACAACTCGGTTTGGCGTTTCGCACGTGGGGCGGAAAACGTCGAGGGGCGGGACGCAAGATGCAGAGCGCACGGCCGCGCGTTTCGCATAAGAAACGGCCAGTGCTCAAGCGACGGTTTCCAGTGCACGTGACTGTGCGGATGCGTGAGTCTGTTTGTGGACTGAGGAGTAAGATTTGCTTTAGTGCACTGAGGAGTGTGTTCAGTGCGGCCAGTACCCGTATCGGCTTTCGTGTGGTTCATTTCTCAGTGCAGGGCAATCATGTTCATTTTCTCGTCGAGGCGGAAGGGACTAGAGAGCTTTCGCGTGGGATGCAGGGATTGAACGTCAGAATGGCTTTGGCGCTCAATCGATTGATGCAAAGGCGCGGGAAGGTGTTTGCGGACCGTTATCACGCAGTGGTTTTAAAGACACCGACTCAGACCAAACGGGCGCTGCACTATGTGGTTCACAATAGACAACATCATGCGCCGGGGCGGTATGCGGCGGATTGGCGGGATCCGTTTGCGTCGGCGGAGGGGCCGCTGGTGGCGCCGCGGACCTGGCTGCTGTCGGGCGCTCAGTTGCGCAGGGGGAGCGTGACGGTGAACGCGGCGCCTTGATCGGGCGTGCTCTCGACTGCGATGGTGCCGCCGTGGGCCTGCACGATCTCGCGCGCGATGAACAGGCCGAGGCCGAGGCCGCCGTAGTTGCGCGCGGACACCGCGCGGGCGAAGCGGTCGAAGATGTTCACCTGCGCCGCCGCCGCGATGCCGATGCCGTGATCGCGCACCACCAGCCGCGCGCGCTCGGCGTCGCCCGACACCTCGACCTCGATCGGGTGGCCGGCGCCGTATTTGAGCGCGTTCGATAGCAGGTTGCCGAGCACCTGGTCGAGCGCGCGGCGATCCCACTCGCCCTCGACGGGCGCGCGCGCCTCGACGGTGATCGGCGCGGCGGCCTGCGCCGACTCCTCGGCGAGCTGCGCCGCCTGGTCGCGCGCCAGCACCGCCAGGTCGAAGCGCTCGCGATCGAGCGCCATCAGCCCCGCGGTCAGCCGCGACACGTCGAGCACCACGTCGATCAGCTTCGACAGCCGGCCGACCGCGCGCGTGGCCACCTGCGTGCGCTCGAGCATCCGCTCCTTGAGGTCCGCGACCTCGCCGGGCTGGTGGAGGAAGCGGTTGGTGCGCTGGAGCTGGAGCTGCAGCGACGTGAGCGGCGTCTTCAGCTCGTGCGCGGCGACGAGCAGGAACTGATCGCGCGCGCGGATCGCCTCCTGCGCCTCGCCGTAGAGCTGCGCATTGTTGACCGCGATCGCCGCGCGGTGCGCCAGGTCCTCGGCGATCACCAGGTCGCCCTCGTCGAAGCGGCGGCCGCCGGCGTCGGCGTAGAGCGAGATTACGCCGAGCGTGCGATCGAGCGCGCGCAGCGGCGCCGCCATCGCCGAGCCGAAGCCGAGCCGCGCCAGCGCCGCGCTCCCCGACGGCAGGAGCTCGGTGTCCGGCGCCTCGGGCCAGCTTCGATCGGCGTCGCGCAGCCGCGCCGCGCACTTGTTGTCGGCGTGCATCACGCGCGTGCGCTCGAGCCGGCCGCCCTCGCCGACGAGATCGACGGCGCACGCGTCGGCCAGCCGCGGCACCGCCAGCGCGCACAGGTGCTCGAGCGTGGTTGACAGGTCGAGCGCCGACGACGCCAGCCGGCTCGACGCCTCGGCGAGGAACGCGGCGCGGTGCTGCGCGCGCTTCTGCTCGTCGACGTCGGTGAGCGTGCCGAACCACGCGGTGAGGCCGTGATCGCCCTGCTCGGGCGCGCCGCGGACCAGGTGCCAGCGGTGGCGCCCGTCGCCGGCGCGCTCGAGCCGCACCTCGGCGCTGAAGCGCGCGCCGGCGGCGATGGCGCGATCCCACAGGCCGATGAAGTCGGCCGCGTCGTCGGGGTGCAGCGCCGAGCGCAGGCGCCAATCCCCGAGCGACGCGCCGCCGGCGATGCCGAAATATTCGCGGCCGAAGCCGTTCAGGTAGTCGATGCGCCCGTCGGGCCGCGCGGTCCACACGATCTGCGGGATCGCCTCGGCGAGGTTGCGGTAGCGCTCCTCGCCCTCGCGCCGCTCCTCCGCGATCGCCAGCGCGTGCAGCTGCTCGGCCTGACTCTGGAGCTGCTGGTTCTTGCGGAACAGCTCGGCGAACACCGCCACCTTGGCGCGAATCACGTCGGGATCGCCCGGCTTGGTCAGGCAGTCGACCGCGCCCACCGCGTAGCTGCGATAGAGGTTCGAGAGATCGCGCGACGTGGCCGTGAGAAAAATGATCGGCACGTGCCGCGTTTTGTCGCGCTGCTTGATCAGCGACGCCACCTCGTAGCCGTCCATGCCCGGCATCATCACGTCGAGCACGATCACCGCGTAGTCGCCTTCGAGCAGCCGCTTGAGCGCCTCTTCGCCCGAGCGCGCGGTCACCAGGTCGTAGTCGGGCGAGTCGAGCGTGGCGGTGAGCGCCGCCAGGTTCGAGAGCTGATCGTCGACGAGCAGAATGCGCACGCGCGAGGTCGCGGCTCCGGCCTGCAGGCCGTTGCGTAGCCAGCGCCGGCTGACGTGACTTCGCCGGTCAGCCTCGGCGTCCTGTGACGACGGTTTCGGCTGGTGATCGGGATCGACGGGCATGCCTCTCCGGATTTTTGAAATATGCACGCGCAAACGGATGGCAAGGGTTGCGCACGAGAATGGACGTGCTTAGGGACTCGGGGACAAAGTTTTCCGTCGAGGAGCCAAACGCGTGAACCCGAACGAGCACGAGGACGAGCACGGCGACGGCAACGGTGGGCGCAAGCGCGCGCGCGCGCCCAGGCACGACGAACGCCGGCTGATCGAGCTGCTGGAGGCGCTGCGGGCCGCGCAGCGCGGCGAGTTCTCCACGCGCCTGGTGATGGAGAACGGCGACCAGCTCCTCAACGACATCAGCGCGGCGTTCAACGGCGTGATCGCGCTGAACGAGTCGCTGTCGAAGGAGATCGTGCGCGTCGAGCGGGTGGTCGGGCGCGAAGGGCGCATGACCGAGCGCGCGTCGCTCGGTGACGTGCGCGGCGGCTGGGCCACGTGCATCGACTCGGTGAACGCGCTGGTGGGCGACCTGGTGCAGCCGACGACCGAGGTCGCGCGCGTGCTGGTGGCCGTCGCCGAGGGCGACTTGAGCCAGAAGATGGCGCTCGAGATCGACGGGCAGCCGGTCAAGGGCGAGTTCCTGCGCATCGGCACCACGGTCAACTCGATGGTCGATCAGCTCTCGTCGTTCGCCGCCGAAGTCACGCGCGTCGCGAAGGAGGTCGGCACCGACGGGAAATTGGGCGGGCAGGCGGACGTACCCGAGGCGGCCGGCACGTGGCGCGACCTCACCGACAACGTCAACATGCTGGCCAACAACCTCACTGCGCAGGTGCGCAACATCGCCGAGGTGACGACCGCGGTCGCCAAAGGCGATCTCTCCAAGAAGATTTCGGTCGACGCCAAGGGCGAGGTGCTCGAGCTCAAGAGCACCGTCAACACCATGGTCGATCAGCTCAACTCGTTCGCCGCCGAGGTCACGCGCGTCGCCAAGGAGGTCGGCACCGAGGGCAAGCTGGGCGGGCAGGCGGAGGTCAAGGGCGTCTCGGGCGTGTGGAAGGACCTCACCGACAACGTCAACTTCATGGCGTCGAACCTGACCACGCAGGTGCGCGGCATCGTCAAGGTCGTCACCGCGGTCGCCAACGGCGATCTGTCGCAGAAGCTGGTCGTCGAGGCGAAAGGCGAGATCGCCGCGCTCGCCGACACGCTCAACTCGATGACCAAGACGCTCGGCATCTTCGCCGCCGAGGTCACGCGCGTCGCCAAGGAGGTCGGCACCGAGGGCAAGCTGGGCGGGCAGGCGGAAGTCAAAGACGTGAGCGGCACGTGGAAGGACCTCACCGACAACGTCAACTTCATGGCGTCGAACCTGACCGGGCAGGTGCGCAACATCGCGCTGGTCACGACCGCGGTCGCGAACGGCGACCTGTCGAAGAAGATCACCGCCGACGCCGAGGGCGAGATCCTCGAGCTGAAAGACACCATCAACACGATGGTCGATCAGCTCAACATGTTCGCCGGCGAAGTGACGCGCGTGGCGCGCGAGGTCGGCACCGAGGGCAAGCTGGGCGGGCAGGCCGACGTCAAAGGCGTCGGCGGCACGTGGAAGGACCTCACCGACAACGTCAACTTCATGGCGTCGAACCTGACCGGG
>DASREC010000008.1:0-9005 GCA_035652295.1 Polyangia bacterium | reverse complement strand
ACGGCGCTGCGTTACGCGCGCGGGCTGCGGCAATTTGCCGCCGTGCTCAAACATTCTCGGTCGCGCAGACGCGCCCTGCGAAACTGCGCGCGGCGGCAAATTGCCGCAGCCCGCACGCTCCACTCCGCTACCTGCAAGGCTCGATTGGCGTAAACCGACCCGAATCGCCAAACGGAGCCGGTTTACGAAATGGCGTCAGCGGTAGCGGAACGGAGCGTGCGGGGCGAAGATCGTTTTCGGGGGCATTGCGCAGGCGCTCCTCGCGTCTTCGCGAGGATGCCAGCCGGAGCATGAGTGAGCACGTGCCGCGCGCAGGACGCTGCGCAGCAGCGGCCGAGCACGGCGTATGCGAACGTCCCCCGAAAACGATCTTCGCCCCGCGCGCGGAGTGCAGCGGGGTCGAGCAAGATCCTTAGTAGCCGAGGGAGAGCGTGCGGGCGCCGTGGTCGGGGAATTGGCGGTTGTGGGCGTCGGCGTCGCGGTCGGCGGATTCGCGGTCGGGGTGCCACGGGCCTTGCCAGGACTCGTGCGGCGTCTTGATGCCGCAGCAGCGCATCGGGCGGCAGACGGTGAGGTAGCCGTGATCGGTCGGGTGGGCGTCGCGCGGCGTCCACGGGAGCGGGCCGAGCGCGACGGGCGAGGTCGTGAGCCACGTGGCCAGCGCGATCCACCACATGCGATCAGCTTATCACCGCGTCAGAACGCGAGCGCGAGCGAGAGGCCGAAGCGATCGCGCGCGAGCTCGGGCACGACGGTGAACAGCGGCGGGTCGCGCCCGCGCGGCTGGCCGAGCTCGCCCGCGCGATAACGCTGGAGCGTCTTGATCTCGTCGGTCGGCTGCGTGAACGACTGCAACTCTCCGACGGCGATTCCGCTCAGCCCCTGGATCGCCGCCTGGTCCCAGTGGTTGAAGCCGATGCCGAGCGCCAGCGCCAGCCCGATGTTGAGCACGAAGTTCCCCGCGTGCGTCATCGCGCTCTTGCCGAACGCCTCGGCGGCGGCGTCGCGCACGAGCAGCCGCTCCGCCTCGGCGACGAGCGCGCACGGGCTCTCGTCCGCCGGCGACGCGGCCACGCGCCGCTCGAGCCAGCGCTGGTCGGCCATCACCTTGAGCGGCGCGATCCACAGCACCGACAGCCCGAGCAGCGACGCGCCGGTTCCGAAATAGTTGTTGATGCGCGACTCGCGATCGGCGAACGCGATCGACACCGCCTGGTACGTCGCGAGCCCGCCGTAGATCGCCGTCCACCCGTAGTGCCAGATGCGCACGTGGCGCGCGCCGCGGCGCAGGCTGGCGCGCAAGAAGTCGAGCCGCGCGCGCGCGTCGAGCGATTCGAGCCGCGGCGAGCCGCCGGCGATCGCGCGGCAGTGGACCTCGCCGGCGCGCGCGCGGCCCGCGACTGACGCGATGAGCGCAGCGGCGGCGAGCGCGGCGAAGACGAGCGGTGGCAGGCGCGGGCGAATCGCCGATTATTCGTCGAGATCGGGCTCGCTGTCGACGAGTCCGTACTTGCGAAGCTTGCCGTACATGGTCGCGCGGTTGATGCCGAGGTTGCGCGCCGCGAGGCTGCGGTTGCCTTTGGCCGCGTCGAGCGCCGCGACGATCAGCCCGCGCTCGTACGCCTCCATGCGATCTTTCAGCTCGAGCGGCCCGAGCGCCGACGGTGCCGCGGCGCCATCCCCCGTGGCCGTGGCCGTAGCCGTAGCCGTAGCCGCTCCGCCCGGCAGCAACGAAAGATCCAGCTCCCCCTGCGACAGCGCCACCAGGCTCTCGATCGCGTTCTCCAGCTCGCGCACGTTCCCCGGCCACGCGTACGCGCCCAGCCGCTCGAGCAGCGCCGGCGTCAGCGCGAACGGCCCGACGCCGAAGCGGCGCGAGAACTCGTCGAGGAAGTGGCGCGCCAGCACCGGCAGATCCTCCGCCCGCTCGCGCAGCGGCGGGATCTGCAGATGCACCACCTTCAAGCGGTAAAAGAGGTCCTCGCGAAATTTTCCCTCGGCGGCGAGCGCCAGCAGGTCGCGGTGCGTGGCGGCGATGATGCGCGCGTCGACCTTGAACGACTGATCGGCGCCGACCGGCCGCACCTCGCCCTCCTGGAGCACGCGCAAGAGCTTGGCCTGCACCGGCGCCGCCAGCTCGCCGATCTCGTCGAGCAGGATGGTCCCGCCGTCGGCCTCGCGAAACAGCCCGGCGCGCGCCTTGACCGCGCCGGTGAACGCGCCGCGCGTGTGGCCGAACAGCTCCGCCTCGGCCAGCTCGGCGGTGAGCGCGGCGCAGTTGAAGCGCACGAACGGCTTGGCCGCGCGGCTCGACGCGGCCACCAGCGCCTCGGCCACGCGCTCCTTGCCGGTGCCGCTCTCGCCGGTGAGCAGCACGGTCACGTCGCGCGGCGCGATCCGCTGCACCATGGTCGCCAGCCGGCTCATCGCCTGCGACGGCAGGATCGGCACGCGCGACAGCGTCAGCTCGCCCGAGAGCCGCTCGACCTCGGCGGCCAGCTTCACCGCCTCGGTCGCGCGCCGCACCACCGCCATCAGCTCGGTCATCTCGAACGGCTTCTTGAAGTAGTCGAACGCGCCCGCCTTGATCGCGTCGGCGGCGTTTCGCTCCGAGCCGTGCGCGGTGATCATGATCAGCTTCGGCTTCGGGCCGGGCCGCTCCTGCAGCGCGCGCAACAGCGCGAGCCCGTCGAGCCGCGGCATCTGCAGATCGGTGATCGCCAGGCCGTAGTCGCCGGCGAGGATCTTGTCGAGCCCCTCCTGCCCGTCGGCCGCCTCGTCGACCGCGAGCCCGGCGTGCTCGAGGATCCCGCGCAGCGCGTAGCGGATCGCCGGATCGTCGTCGATGACCAGGGCGCGCGGCGCGCTAGACGTCATGCGGGCACCCCGCGCGCGGCGACGGCACCGAGAACACCAGCACGCTGGCCGCGCCCTCCGACGAGAGCTGGTAGCCGCCCTCGAGCGTGGCCGGGATGAACGCGGGCGCGCGCGAGTCGAGCGTCGCGCGCCGGCCATGCGCGTCGGCGATCTCGACCGTGCCGCGCAGCACCACGAGCTGCTGAAAAACCCCCGGCGCGTGATCGCCGCCGAGCGTCGACGGCGCCGCCGCTTTCCCGTCGAGGTCGATGCGGTACGCGGTGAAGAACGGCCAATCCGCCGGCTCGTCGACCAGGCGATAGACCGCGGCGTCGCGATGCGAGCAGCCGACGTTCACCGGCGCGCGGCGGATGCGATCGATCGACGTCGCCGAGAAATCGACCGCGTCGAGGTACGCCATCAGCTCGTCGGAGCCGAGCCCGTGCGCCGCGTGGCCCTTGCGAAAGCGCGCGCGCCCGTCGGCGGCGCTCCACACGAACGGCGTGTAGAAGTCGGCCAGGCTGTACGTGGTGTCGGAGGTCTGCTGCGGCTCGACGAGCACCAGCTTGCCGTCGACGGTGGCGGGCAGCCACGCCTCGTTCTTGGGCGCGCCGCGGTTGCGCGCGCGCAGCTCCGGCAGGCGCTCGGCGTCGGCGAGCGCGCGCAGCTCGTCGTCGCTCCCGCCGGCGCGCGCCAGCCGCTTGAGCCGCGCGAGCAGCGACTCGAGCGCCGCGCGCGTGCCGTCGAGCGGATGGGTCTGGTGCGACAGCCCGAAGATCGCGTGCACGATGCCCGCGCTCGTCAGCAGCAGGTTGCCCTCTTCGCGGCGCAGATCGACCTCGTTGAGCGCGTCGACGAGCTGCGCGCGGTTGCGGCGTAGCTGCCCGATCCACTCGCCGAGCCGCCTGCCGCCGCACGCGCGCGCGAACGCGGAGAGCTGCTCCGCGATCGCCGCGTCGTCGTCGTGCAGCCAGCGCGCGCCGGCCTGCAGCGTGGCCCACGTCGAGTAGATCGATGCGAACCGCTCGAACGTGTCGCGCGACCCGAAGTCGAGCGCCGCGAAGATCTGCCGCAGCAGCGCCTGCTCGCGCGCCAGCCAGCCGACGAGCGTGGTGCGATCCATCGCCCGGCGAAAGCCGACGTGCACGAGCGGCGGAAAGTCGGTGCGGATGAGCTTGGTGAAGATCGGCAGCTCGTCGCCGTAAAGCCGCCGCGACCACTCGCCGAGCAGCGCCGGCTCCGCGGCCAGGAGCTCGGCCAGCGTGCCGCCGGGCGCCTCCGCCAGCGTGGCGCGCCCCTCCGGCCGCGTGGAGTTGAGCCACTGCTCGGCGCCCCACGCCTTCTCCACTTCATGCGCGCGCAGGAGGATCATGTCGCGTCCGCAGTGAGCATCCGCCGTGCCGGCGGCAAACCGGCGGCGCGACGATTCGAGGTGGTGAAAAACACGGCACCCGATCATGCGCCATTCGACAGTGCGCGGGCAAATCGCGACGGTTCGCCCGTTGCAAGGCGCACGGCCGAGGGGTGCCGCCGTGAGCTACGCCAATCTCGCCATCGCGCTCACCGGGATCGTCTCGGCGCTGGCGCAAGAGGGTTTTCACGCCGTGCACGCCGAGCAGGGCGTGACCGTGTACCGCCGCGAATCGTCGTCGGCGATCGAGCTCGGCGCCGAGGGCGCGATCGACGCGCCGCCGGAGGTCGTGCGCGCGGTGCTGCTCGACTACGCCAATCATCCGCGCTGGCTCAAGGGGCTCGCCGAGAGCCGCGTGCTCTATCGCGGGCCGGCGACGCTCGACGTGTATCAGCGGCTGGTGCTGCCGCTCATCGACGATCGCGACTACACGCTGCGCGTGACCTGGGGCGCCGACGGCGAGCTGCAGTGGCTGCGCTTCGCCGCCGCCCGCGATCAGGGCCCGCCGCCCGTCGAGGGCGTGGTGCGCGTGACGCTCAACGAAGGCGGCTGGAAGCTCTACGCCACAGGCGGCGGCAAGGCGACGTACGCGGTCTATCGCTTCCGCCTCGATCTCGCCGGCTCGGTGCCGCGCTGGATGGGCAAGGGCCGCGCCGGCAAAGAGGTCGCGCACCTGTTCGAGAGCATCCGTGATCAGACGCAATACTATCGTTGGGCCGCAACGCACTGACTGTCGAAACTCCAACCACCTCGCAGACGGAAAATCCGACACGTGCGCGCGGTACGCCGCTTGCTCATCCGTGGGGCGACGAACAAGGAGCCGACCATGCACACCTTCATCGCGCCGCTGTTCTCGTTCTCGCTCGCGCTGCTCCAGGGCGCGGGTTACGTCTCGATCGGAGGCCACTCCGGCGTCGAGGTGTTCCAGAAAAAAGATTCGCCCGGGATCGAGCTCGCCACCGTCGGTGAGATCGCGGCCACGCCGGCCGAGGTGCAGGCGGTGCTGCTCGACTACGCGCACCACCCGCGCTACACGCCGCGCCTCACCGAGAGCCGCGTGCTCGAAAAGCGCGACGGCGAGCTCTACGTCTACGAGCACCTCAAGCTGCCGGTGATCAATGATCGCGACTACACGCTGCACGTGACGTGGAACCCGGGCGAGCCGCGCGGCATCCAATTCTCCGTCGAGAACTCGCACGGGCCGAAGCCGCGCGCGGGCGCGGTGCGCATGACGACGTTAATCGGGCGTTGGGATCTCGAGCCGATCCAGGGCGGCAAGGCGACGCGCGCCACGTATCGCGTGCAGATCGACTTCGCCGGATCGGTGCCGCGCTGGATGGTGCGCGGCGGCGCGGCGAAGGAGCTGCCGGGCCTCTACGACGGCATTCGCTTCGAGGCCGCCGTGCGCCGCCTGCAGACTCCGAATGGTGTGTCGACCGCCTCGCGCTAGCTCCGACTCCCGTCACTCCACTCACGTCACGCTGTTCGTTTCACCTGCCGAAAAATTCATCACACCTGGTTCGGAACTCGACACGCGCGCGGCCGCCGAGCGCGGCGCGCCGCGGTTTTCTCGACGGTACGGCCGTTGCTCTAGGAGCGCGCATGACCTTCAGCGCGGAGTCCGTCATGAAACGCTCAATCGATGTCGTGCTCGTCTCTTCGGTAGTGCTCGCGATCGCCGCTCCTTTCATCTGGGGCGTGTCGCTCGGCGGCGTGCTCGCGATCGTCGGCGCGGTGGTGCTCGTCAACGTGCTCGCGTGGCACCGCGCGCAGAGCCGCGCGATCGCGCCGCACGTGGAAGGATCGGTCGCGCTCGTGCGCTACCCCTCGGTGACGGTGGTGCGGCCGGTGCGCGGCGCCGACGTGGGCGCGCGCGAGAACTTCACCGCCGCGCTCGACACCGGCTATCCCGGCGAGGTCGAGACGCTGTTCGTGTTCGACGATGAAAAAGATCCGGGGCTGCCGATCGCGCGCGAGGTGGTCAAGCGCCACCGCGCGCTCGGGCGCCGCGGGCGCGCTGACGTGATCGTCGCCGGCGCGCCGCCCGCGGGCCGCACCGGCAAGCTCAACGCGATGTCGGTCGGCGCGCGGATGGCGCGCGGCGAATTGATCGCGTTCGGCGACTCGGACACGCGGCCGGATCGCAACGTCCTGCGCCGCACCGTCGAGACGCTGGTGATCACGCCGGGCGCGGGCTCGGCGTTCGCGCCCATCCTCGTGCACCAGCCGCCGCGCGCCGCCGGCGACGTGCTGTACGCGCTGATGCAGAACGCGCTCTACGCGCCGCTCGCCGCGTGGGCGTCGGGCGCGCGCCGCGAGCTGCCGTTCATCATGGGCCAGCTCATGGTGTTCAAGCGCGAGGCGCTCACCGCCATCGGCGGCGTCGAGTGCGCCGACGGGCAGTTGGTCGACGACATGTACATCGGCAAGCGCGTGCACCAAGCCGGCTACAAGAACGTGATGAGCCGCGCGCCGCTGCACATCGCCACCGGCGGCATGACGCTGCGCCAGTTCCTGCCGGTGTACCGCCGCTGGATGGCGTTCTCGCGCAACGGCCTGCCGCTGTCGTTCACCTGGCGGCAGTGGCTGCAGGGCGGCGAGTTCTGGATCGCGCTGATCGCGGCGCTGATCGCGCTCGCCAGCGGGCGCCTGGTCGCGGCCATCTTCCCGTCGCTGGCGTTGATCGCGATGACGGTGAGCCTGCTGGCGCTGCAGCGCGGTTACGGCGGCGCGAAGATTCCGCTGCGCTGGGCGTGGGCGCCGTTCGGCTTCTACCTGCTCGCGCCGTTCGTGCTGCTCGCCAACGAGCTCAAGCGCCGCGTCGTGTGGCGCGGCCGCGTGTACGCGGTCAACGGCGCCGCCGCGCTGGCGGTGCGTCCGTCCGCCCCGCCGGTCCGCGCGCACGCCGCCTGATCGCGAGCGCCACATCGTGGAACGCTTCGCCCGCGCCACGCATCCATCCCAAAGTGACTTCACTCGCCGAACTGCTCGACCGTCACCAACGCGAGCTCGTCCGCCGCGCCGAGGCGCTGCTCGGCGACGCGCCGTCGCGACGCGCGCGGCTCGAGCAGGCGCTCGGCGAGCTGCGCGCCACGCTCGAGAGCGGGCGCGCGTCGAGCGGCGGCTGGTCGCGCGCGGCGAGCGACGCCGGCGCCGAGCTATTGCGCGAGCACGACGCGCTCCACGACGCCGCGTTCGCGATCGCCGAGCAGCACGCGCCCGGCGTCCCGGTGCGCGACCTGCGCCTGGTCTCGGCGTGGCGCGACGCCGCCAACGCCGCGGTGCACGCCCGCCGCGAAGGCGCGCTGCGCGACGAGAACCGCCGCTACGCCATGCTGCTCGACACCGTCGAGGACGGCATGGTGCTCACCGGCCCGCAGGACGGCGGCGTGTTCCTCTATCTCAACCGCGCGGCCGGCGAGGCGATCGGCGGCGCCGTCGGAAAGACGCGCGAGCAGCTCATCGGGCAGCGCATGGCCGATCTGGCGCTGCCGCCGCTGATGCGCCGCAACTTCGACTCGCACCGCGCCGAGGTGGTGAGCGGCCGCGCCCACACGCGCGAGTTCTTCGTGCCGCTGCCGAGCGGCGGCAAGTGGCGCGAGACCCGCGCGACGCCGGTGTTCGCCGACGACGGCACGGTCGAGGCGGTGGCGGTGATGAGCCGCGACATCACCGAGCGCAAGCTGGCCGAGCAGCGGCTCCAGCTGATCGCCAAGATGAGCACGCTCGCCGAGGCGCTCGAGTACGACGGCGTGCTCGAGGCGCTGGCGCGGCTGTCGATCCCCGAGCTGGCCGACGTGTGCATCGTCGACGTGATCGAGGACGGCGCGATCCGCCGCGCGCAGGTGGCGCACCGCGATCCGGCGCAGGCGGCGCTGGCCGAGGAGCTGAAGCGGTGCTCGCCCGAGGCCGGCTATCGCACGCTCGCCGGCGCCGAGCTGCTCGCCGGCCGCTCGGTGCTGCTCGAGGACGCGGACGGCGAGCTGCGCGAGCTCGACGCGCGATCGCTCCTGGCGGTGCCGTTCGTGGTGCTCGGCAAGACCGTCGCGGTGGCCACGTTCATCATGACCGGCGGCTCCGAGCGCCGCTACCGCGCCGACGATCGTGCGATCGCCGAGGAGCTGGCGCGGCGCGCGGCGCACATCCTGGAGAACGCGCGGCTGCACCGCGAGCTGCGCGCGGCGCTGGCGCAGTCGAACGAGACGCTGGCGTTCCGCGAGCGCGTGATGGGCGTGCTCGGCCACGACCTGCGCAACCCGCTGAGCGCGGTGCTCGGCATCGTCACGCTGGCGCAGCTCGACGGCAATTTGCCGCAGGCGCAGCGGCGCCACCTGGAGCAGATCGAGGGCGCCGCGCGGCGCATGTTCGAGCTGATCGGCGCGATGCTCGACTTCACGCAGACGCGCTTCGCCGGCAAATTGCCGCTGCAGACGGCGCCGTCGGATCTGCGCGAGCTGAGCGCGCGCGTGGTGGCCGAGCTGACCGCGGCGCACCGCGGGCGGACGATCGATCTCGAGTCGCAGGGCGACGCGCGCGGCGAGTGGGACGCGGGGCGCGTGGCGCAGGTGGTGTCGAACCTGGTGGCCAACGCGCTCGAGCACGGCGAGGCGCGCGCGCCGGTGCGCGTGACCGTCGAGGGCGATGGCGCGGACGTGTGGCTCAAGGTGCACAACCGCGGGCCGGCGATCGCGGCGGAGCTTCAGCCGGTGATGTTCGAGCCGTTCCGCCGCGGCGCGCG
>DASREC010000007.1:0-3901 GCA_035652295.1 Polyangia bacterium | reverse complement strand
CTCCTCGCGTCTGCGCGAGGATGCCAGCGACGAATCGAGCGAAGCACGTGCCGCGCGCAGTCGCTGCTGCGCAGCAGCAGCGGCGAGCACGGCGTATGCGAGCGTCCGGCGAAAAACGATTTTCGCGCCCGCCCGCGAGAGCAGCGGGCGTCAGTTTCGCTGACAAACGTCACTGACGATCGTCAGCGAAATATCGAGCGGGAGAATTTCGGAGCAGAAAATTTGCGGCGGAAGGGGAGCGATGGTCAAATGTAGGTGGAGGTAGTACCCGTGCGCGATCTCGATCGCTGGAAAGACAAAGTGGAGCTGTCCCTCGACGGGCGGCAGATCTTTTTTCTGTTCTTCGGCAGCGCCGTGGCGGCGTGCCTGATCTTCGTCGTCGGCGTGCTGATCGGCAAACGCCTCGAGGCGCGCGCGCTGGCGATGCAGCCGCCCGCCGTCGAGGATCCGCTGGCCGCGCTCGATCAGCTCGGCGACGCCGACGAAGCCGCCGAGGGGCTCACCTATCACAAGGCGCTCACGCGTCCGGCCAGGCTCGACGAGAAACGCGCCGACGCGCACCCCGCCGCGCGTCCCGCCGTCGAGCCGGTGGCCGAGGCGCCGCGCCCCGCGCCCGCGCCCAAGCCGGAAGCGCCCGCGCGTTTGCCGTCGCTGGCGTCGCTGCCGGCGGCGCCGTCGCCGATGCCGCCGCTGGCCGCCGGCGCGATGAGCGGCGCCGCGCGCGAGCCGAGAGCGCCGCTGCCCGCCGGCAAGCCGCAGGTGGTCGCCGCCGCGCAGCCGAAGAAGCCCGACGCCAAGCCGGCCGCCGGCCCGCGCTTCACGCTCCAGCTCTCGGCGTTCCCCGAGCGCGCCGACGCCGAGGAGTTCATGCGCAAGATCCAGTCGGCCGGCTACAAGCCGTTTCTCGTCGCCAGCGAGATCCCCGGCAAGGGCACGTTCTGGCGCGTGCGCGTCGGCGACTACGCCTCGAAGCAGGCGGCCGCCGACGCCAAGATCGAGTTCGAACGCAAGCAGCGCATGATCGCGTACGTCGCCCGCCTGTAGCTCACGCCACTCCGCTCGAGGGCGCCGCCAGCGCCGGCTCGCGCGGCAGCCGCACCCAGAAGCGCGTCTCCTCCTCCGACGACTCCACGCCCACCTGCCCGTGGTGCGCCTGCACGATCAGCCGCACGATGTAGAGCCCGAGCCCCATGCCGTCGGAGCGCGAGGGCGTGCGCCGCAGCGGATCGAACACCCTCGCCAGGAGCGGCTCCGGCAGCGCGTCGCCGCGGTTCACCACGTCGAGCGACGTGGCGTCGGCGCCGCCCACCACCACGACGTTGATCGCCGTGCCGGCGCGGCTGTACTGAATCGCGTTCAAGAGCAGGTTGGTGAGCACCTGGCCGAGGCGCTCGCGATCCCAGTCGCCGCTCGCGTCGCCGCGCACCGCCAGCTCGATGGCCCGCCCGTGGTAGCGCAGCTCCTCGATGATGTCGCGGCAGATCGCCGCCAGGTCGGTGCGGCGCCGCATGATCGGCAGCGGCACGCCCGAGCGGCTGCGCGCGATGTCGAGGATGTCGCTGGTGAGCCGGCGCAGGCTGCGCACGCAGTTGCCGATGCGCTCGATCGATCGCTGCTGCTCGTCGGTGAGCGCGGCGCCTTCGAACAGCGACAGCGAGAGCGTGATGGCGGCGAGCGGGTTGCGGATCTCGTGGCCGAGGATGCCGAACAGGTGCTCGCGCAGCTCGGCGTCGCGCTTGCGCTCGGTGATGTCGCGCGTGAGGCCGAGCGTGAGCCCGTCGCAGACGCGCCCGAGCGTGGTCTCGTACCAGCGATCGGACGGCTCGCAGTAGGTCTCGAGCACCTGCGAGCGGCCGGGCGCGCGCGCGGCGCCGAGCTCCGGGCACAGCTCGCCGAGGGAGGCGCCGAGGAGCGCGGTCGCGGGCCGCGCCAGCAGCAGCAGCGCCGCGTCGTTGACGTGGAGCAGGCGATCTTCCGCGTCGAGGATCGCCGCCGGCTCGGTCATCTCGTCGACGAACGATTGCAAAGTCGATCGATCCAGCTCGCGCCCCGCCATCCAGGTCTCCTCGGCCGCGCAGCGTCGGGGAGATGCCGCGCAAAGTCCATAAGGCGGCGACGGTAGGTGTTTTATTGCCAATCATCACAAAGACATTGCAAAGCGATTGCAATGTCTTTGCAAGGCGATTGCAAAGCGGCGGTTCAGCGCGAGGTGTTGGTGAAGGTCTCGATCTGCCCGTGGGCGACGATCAGATCGAGCCGCCCGTCGCCGTTGAAGTCGCCGGCGCCGAGCGCGCCCGGGTTGACCTCGCTGGTGTTGAACTGGCCGAACATGTTGGGCGGGCCGAACGTGCCGTCGCCGCCGCCGAGCACCACGCTCAGGTACGCCGGGCCGGCGCCGGGCACGTTGATCACCGCGGCGTCGAGGCGGCCGCCGCCGTTGAAGTCGCCGACCACCAGCGCCAGCGTGTTGTCGGCGCCGGTGCCCGTCGGGAACCCGGCGCCGAAGGCGAACGTGCCGTCGCCGTGGCCGTGCCCGACGGTGACCGTGGCCGAGATCTTGTCGGCGACGATCAGGTCGAGCTTGCCGTCGCCGTCGGCGTCGGCAGCGGCGATCGCGCCGGCCTCCTTGCCGAGCGGATAGGTGACGCCGGCGGTGAACGCGCCGGCCGCCGAGCCGAGGAAGATCACCACCTGCCCCTTGACGCTGGTGCCGCCGCCGACGGCGAGATCGAGGTTGCCGTCGCCGTTGAAGTCGCCGACCGCGATCGCCTCGGGCACCATGCCGGCGCCGAGGCTGGCCGCCATCGAGGCGCTGGAGAGGAAGATGTCGAGCTTGCCGGCGCTGCGCGCGACCACCGCGGCGTCGTCCTTGCCGTCCTTGTCGAAGTCGCCGCTCACCACCGCGACCGGATACTGCTCGGCGCTGAACGAGCGCGCCGAGCCGAACGTGCCGTCGCCGTGCCCGGTGAGCGCCATCATGTTGCCGCCGCCGGGATTGCCCGAGCCGTTGGCCGAGATCAGGCTCGCCTTGCCGCCGCCGGTGAAGTCGCCGGTGGTCAGCCACAGCGACGAGCCGCCCGTCGAGAACGTGCCGCCGGTGCGGAACGTGCCGTCGCCCATCGACAGCAGGCTGCCGCCGGTCGGCCCGCCGGTCGACGGATCGACGCCGGCCACCACCGCGTCCACCTTGCCGTCGCCGTTCACGTCGGCGACCGTGATCACCGTGCCGGTGCCGAGCGTGCGCTGCGCCGCGCCGAACCCGAGCACGCCCTCGCGCGTCCCCGCGTCGCCGGGGAGAAATCCGTCGCCGGCCGCGCCGGGCGATCCGCCGCAGCCGACGAGCGCCATCGAAAAAAGCACGATCGTTCGCAAGAAACGGAAGCTGCACGGATAGCAAGGTCTGCTTCGCATCCTTGCTAGCGTAGACAGGTTCGCGCGCGTTTGCTATCCCCTCCGCATGGCCGGGGCGGTGCTGGACGGGACGGATACGCCGCTCATGCGGCAGTACCTCGAGGTCAAGGACCGCTACCCCGACTGCATCGTCTTCTTCCGCCTCGGCGACTTCTACGAGATGTTCTTCGACGACGCGGTGGTGGTGGCGCGCGCGCTCGACCTCACGCTCACGACGCGCGACAAGGGCAAGGAGAACCCGGTGCCGATGTGCGGCGTGCCGCACCACTCGGCCAAGCACTACCTCGGCAAGCTGATCGAGCGCGGCTTCAAGGTGGCGGTGTGCGAGCAGGTGGAGGATCCGAAGTCGGCGCGCGGGATCGTCAAGCGCGAGGTGGTGCGCGTGGTGACGCCGGGCGTGATCCTCGACGAGGATCAGCTCGACGCGAAAGCCGCGCACTATCTGGTCGCGGTGATCGGTGAAGGCGGCAAGGCGGGGATCGCCTACCTC
>DASREC010000006.1:0-7046 GCA_035652295.1 Polyangia bacterium | reverse complement strand
TGACGTCGGAGACGATCTTCGATCTGGAGAACCTGGTCGAGCTCGGCCACCGCTTCGGCGCGGGCGCGGTGAAGACGCAGGCGCTGGTGCCGCACAAGGAGCTGAACCTCGGGCGGCTGCGCTTGAAGACGCTCGACGACGTGGCGATGGATCGCGGCCGCGCGTGCATCGAGCGCGCGCAGCGGATGGCCGAGTCCTACGGCATGGAGTTCCGCCACCTGAACGCCGAGGATCCGTTCAACGAGCCCGATCCGGAATGGAACGACATCCAGACCGTCGACGACGCGCCGGGCGCGGCGGCGGAGAACGGCGGCGCGGCGAGCCATCCGTTCCGCCAATGTCTCGAACCGTGGAAGGAGCTTTGGATCAACGTCGGCGACGGGCTCAACACCTGCGAGCGCCGGCGCTTCGACGTCCCCGAGGGTGCGGACGTGATCCCGCTGCGCGAGCTGTGGGAGTCGCCGGGGCTGGAGCGGGTTCGCCACAGCCTGCTCAAGGGGCCGCTCGATCCGATCTGCGGCGGCTGCATCTTGCGCAAGGCCTCCGACACGCCGCCCGATCCGGCGGCCTGGGCGCTCGGGCGCATCCGAACGGAGCTCGAGTACGTGCGCAGCGAGCTGCGCGGCACGAAGGGCGACCTGACGAAGACGCGCGCGCAGCTCGAGCAGACGGAGCAGGCGACGCAAAAAGACGTGGGCGACGTGCAGAGTCAGATCGAGCAGGTTCGCTCGGAGCTCGAGCGCGCGCGCGAAGAGGCCGAGCACGCGAAGCGCGACCTCGAGCGCACGCGCGCCGACGCCGAGGAGGCGAAGCGCCGGCTCGAGCGCGCGCGCGAGCATCTCGCCGCGCGCGTGTGGCGCTGGTCCGCGCCCGCGCGCCGGTTGTTGCGGCGCTATCTCGAAGACTGACGCGCGCGCCGCTCAGTCGGGACGCAGCGCCGCTCAGTCGGGACGCAGCGCCGCCAGATGAAAGCGGCCGGCCAGCCCCTTCAGCTCGGTCTCGATCATGCGCGGCGCCAGCCCGTGCTCGGCCAGCACCGCCTGCGCGCGCGGATCGGCCAGCACCGCCTCGCTGAGCAGCACCTCGCCGGCGTCGGCGCGCCCCTGCACGCGCGCGGCGATGTTGACCGTGCGCCCGAAGAAGTCGAGCGCGCGGTTGCTGGTCACCGCGATCGCCGGCCCGCGGTGCAGCCCGATCTTCACCGCGATGTCGCCGAGCGGCGACGCCGCGCGCTTGAACGCCGCGTGCACCTCGAGCGCCGCCTCCACCGCCTGCGCGCTCGACGGGAACGACGCCATCACCGCGTCGCCGATGGTCTTGATGATCCCGCCCTCGAAGCGCCGGATCACCTCGGTCATCACGCGAAAGTGCTCCTGCACGAGCGCATAGGCGCGCGCGTCGCCGAGCCGCTCGTAGAGCTGCGTCGAGCCGCGGATGTCGCTGAACATCAGCGTCGTCGAGCGCACCGCGAACGCGAGATCGGGCGCCAGGTACTCGCTCGAGAACAGGTCGCGAAAATCCTGCAAGCCGGTCACGTAGGCCGCGCTCACCCAGTCGGGGACCCAGTCGCGTCGATCGGCGTGCGGGCCGATGCGCAGCCCGGAGAACTCTTTCGGATACGCGCTCGCCACCGAGACGCGCAGGCGGCCGGGACGCACCGTGACGCGCGCGGGCGACACCAGCGCGTCGACGGCCACGTTCAGCTCGAGCGGCTGCTCCGCCGCGCTCGGCTCGCCGGCGACGGTGAGCCGGCCCGCGCCCTCGGGATGCCCCGGCACCTGGTAGTCGTATTCGCCGGCGGGCAGCGTGACCTCGGCGACCGCGGTGCCGTTGCGCTCGAGCGGCAGGCCGAGCAGCGGCAGCCGCCCGTCGCGCATGAGCCGCCGCAGGTAGCGCGGCTTGGCCGCGGGCCACGTCAGCTCCTCGAACTCCGCCGCGTCGATCGCGCGCAGCTCGGGATTGACGGTGAACGTCGCCTCCACTTGATCTTCGAAGTCGAGATCCCAATCGAGCTCGCAGATGCGGCAGTGCGAGCGCCGCTCGAGGCTCATCAGGTGGCGATAGAACGTCGGCTGGCCGAGACACGACGGGCAGTGGATGTCCCAGGTGAGATCGGTGACGCCGAGCCGCGTGGCGAAGAGGAACGCGCGCACCGACTCGAGCCGCGACGCGCCGGTCGACTTCGCCACCAGGAATGGATTGATCTTCCAGCAGTCGAAGTCGCTGCCCTCCGCGATCAAGCGGTGCAGATGATCCACCACCGCGTGCGCCGCGCCCGACGAGCGAAGCTCCCCGAGCCGCGCCCGCGCGGTGGGACCGAGGTCGATTCCCATCGCTCGACCGTATCACGAACCGCGCGAAGAATTTGACGGCGCGCGCGCGAACGCCGATGGTAGAGCGATGGCGGACCTCGAGACGTTCTTCGAATACAGCGGCTTCGTCGGCGAAGGCGCGAACCAGCGCGCCTACAAATACGTCGCGTACCGCGTGACGGGCCAGACCGCGTGGTTCATGAAGGGGCGCTACATGGTCGACTTCGACGGCGCGCCCAACTGCTACCACCCGAACAACGCCAAGCTGCTCCCGATCCGCGACTACCCCACCGTCGACATCATGGCGTGGGACGGCGTGCTCGACAGCCTCGCCGACGCCAAGAACGACGACGGCACGTGGGCGTCGGTGGTGCTGAACGCGAACGGCGATCCGATCGTGCAGGGCGACGACGATCCGTGCCCCGGCTACTACGTCTCGACGGTGCCGCTGCAAGACGGCACGCAGCCCACGACCAGCGCGCGCCGCTACGCCGACGCGCGCGTGATCCCGTACTTCGCGCTGCCGTCGCAGATCCTGGCGCAAAAAGGAGCGTGGCTGAAGATGATCGCCGGCGGCCACACCGGCGACTTCGGCGACTACGTCACCGCGGTCAACCTCAAGACCAACGACTACGGCCACGCGGTCATCGGCGACACCGGCAACAAGCCGCACTTCGGCGAAGGCTCCTACGCGCTCGGCAAATCGATCAACCTATTGACCGGCACCTACGAGCCCGACGTCCTCTACATCATCTGTCCCGGCTCGGGCGCCGGCCGCTACACGATTCCCGATGCGGACTCGCTGCGGCAAACCGGCGAGCAGCTCTTCAGCGGCTTCGGCGGAATGGACCAGGTGGCGCAGGTCCTCGCGTCAATGGGCTGAGCGCTACCGCGGATCGGGATCGGGATCGGAGTCGCGTAGCGAGCGCAGCGCGTCACGCGTGGCGGCGAGCGAGCGGTTGTAGCGGATGCACTGCGGGCACACCGCGAGGTGCAGGCGCACCACGAGGCCGCGCCAGAACGGGACCTTGAGCCCGTCGAGCCGGTCGGAGAAGTGGAGCCGCGACTTCCTGCAAAATCTATCGGTCATGCTCGAGAATCCTGCGCAGTCGGTTGCGCCCTCGGTGCAGGAGCACCCTTAGATGAGTCGCGCTGACCCCGAGAGCGCGACAAGAATCTTCACGCTCGACCCCCTCCACGTCGACCAGCACCAGCGCCAGCCGCTCGAGATCGGGCAGCTCGTGCAGCGCCCGCTCCACCGCCGCCAGCTCCTGGCGCGCCGACACCACCCGCTCGACGTCCTCGCTCGACGGCGTCGCCAAGAGCTCGGCGTCCTCACCGCCCTCGGCCAGCGGCCGCGCCGATCGCCGGCGGTAGTGATCGATCACCTTGTGCGAGAGGATGCCGATGATCCAGGTGCGCAGCGACGAGCGCCCGCCGAACGTGCCGCGCTGCGCGACCGCCGCCAGGAGCGCCTCCTGCGTCAGGTCGCGCGCCAGCTCGGGATCGCGCGTCGCCCGCAGCGCGAAGCGATAGAGCACCGGCTCCAGCTCGCGCAGCTCCCGCTCGGGGATCACCCTGCCCGCCTCGGCCACGCGATCTTTTAGCACGAGCTGTAACGCCGCGGGCGGGCGCGCGACTCATCGGGGTCCCCAACGCGAAAGGAGCCCATCATGAAGCTCTACTGGTTTCCGCTGTCGCCGTATTCGCAGAAAGCGCTGATCGCCCTCGAAGAGAAGGGCGCGAAGTACGAGACCGAGCTGGTCGAGCTCGGCAACCCCGACGCGCGCGCCGCGTACGAGAAGGTGAATCGCTTCGGCAAAGTGCCGTTCTTGCGCGACGAGGCGCGCGACTGGAGCGTGCCCGAGTCGTCGATCATCCTCGAGTA
The DNA here is from genome assembly GCA_035652295.1 of Polyangia bacterium. Lineage (GTDB taxonomy): Bacteria > Myxococcota_A > Polyangia > Palsa-1104 > Palsa-1104 > DASREC01. The sequence continues at coordinate 2,846 of DASREC010000006.1, read as the reverse complement.
CGTCGATCGCCACGTGGCCGGCGGCCCCGCGCTCATCCCGAGCGATCCCGATCTCGCGCGGCAGGCGCGCTTTCACGATCGCGTGTTCGATCTCTACATTACCGAGCAGGCGCTCAAGATCTTCTTCGACGGGCGGCGGCCGGCCGACAAGCGCGATCCGCTCGGCGTCGAGTCGGCGGAGAAGCGGCTCGACAAGACCTACGCGCTCTACGACGAGCACTTCGCCAAGCGGCGCTGGGCGCTCGGCGACACGTTCTCGATCGGCGACGTCTCCGCGGCGCCGGCGCTGGCGGTCGCGCGCCAGGTGCGCCCGTTCGACGCGCACAAGAACCTCGTGGCGTACTTCGGCCGGCTGGCCGAGCGCCCGAGCGTGCAGAACATGATGAAGCACGCCGCGGAGTTCATGAGCCGCCGTTGATCGCGATCGGCGATTGAGTACCATCGCCGCATGAACGATCTCTTCGAACGGACGTGGGTCCTCATCACCGGCGCATCGTCGGGGATGGGGCTCGAGTTCGCGCGCCGGCTGGCGGCGCGCAAAGCCAACCTGATCCTGACCGCGCGCTCGGGCGACAAGCTCGACGCGCTCGCGCGCGAGCTGGCGCAGGCGCACGGCATCGAGACCGAGACCATCGCGCTCGATCTCGGCGCGGCGGGCGGCGCCGATCGGCTGCTCGCCGAAGTGGCGCGGCGCGGGCGCGCGGTCGATCACCTGATCTCGAACGCCGGCTTCGGCTCGGCGGGCCGCTTCGCCGAGGCGCCCGCCGCGCGCGAGGCGGAGATGGTGCGGCTCAACTGCGAGGCGCTGCTGGTGCTCTCGCGCGGCATTTTGCCGCAGCTCCTCGAGCGGCGCGCGGGCGGCATCCTGCACGTGGCGTCGATCGCCGGCATGCAGCCGGTGCCGTTCATGGCGACGTACGGCGCGACCAAGGCGTTCGTGCTCAGCTTCTCGCTGGCGCTGTCGGAGGAGACGCGCGGCTCGGGCGTGCGCGTGATGGCGCTCTGCCCCGGCCCGGTGCCGACCGGCTTTCAGCAGGTGACCGGCTACGCCATCTCGCAGTCGCAGAAGCGCGCGGTGCTCTCCGCCGAGGAGACGGTGGCGCGCGGCCTGGCGGCGTACGAGCGCGGCCGCGACGTGTTCATCCCCGGCGGCCTCAACACCGTCGGCGCGTGGGCCTCCAAACATCTCCCGGTCCGCACCGTCACCCGCATGGTCGGCCGCATGATGCGCGAGCGCGCCAATCCCTAGTGCGGCAATTTGCCGCAGCGTGTCTCCGTCAGCAGCAGGCGCCCGCCGGCGCGTCGCCCGCGTTCGCCGCCGGCGCCGGGCCGCACGCGAACGGGCCGAAGTGCGTCGACTTGTCGCCGCTCACGCGGAAGTGCCGGCCGTAGCGCGTCTCGCCGACCATCGCCGCCGTGTTGCCGCACACCAGCATCGGCTGCCCGGTCTTGAACACGTGGTGATCGTCGAGGATGAACTGGTGCGGGCTCTCGGCGATCGTCCCGAGATACGTCGCCACCTGTCCGTAGTCTTCGCAGAGATCTTCCAGGTCGAGCTTGAACGCGCGCACGCCCACCGAGTAGAAGTCGACCATTCCCGCCTTGCGCTCGATCTCCGGGCTGTCGAGCGAGAGGCGCCGCTTCGTCACCACGCGATAATCGAGGCAGCCGACCTCGCGCAGGATGCGGCGGAAGTCCTCGATATAGAGCGCGCCGCCGAGGCACTCGCCGAGCAGCACCGGATCCTCGCGCAGCGCCGGCGGCACGCGGCGGCCGGCGAACACGTCGGAGAAGTACAGCTCGCCGCCCGGCTTGAGCACGCGGAAGATCTCGCGGAACACGCGCCGCTTGTCGGGCGACAGGTTCACCACGCAGTTCGAGATCACGAGATCGATCGAATTGGACGCGATGTCGGCGTGCGCGAGGTCCTCGATGTAGCCGGCGACGAGGCGCACGTTCGAGCGCGCGTAGCCGAACTGTCGGCGATGATAGTCGCGGTGCCGCTCGGCGACCGCGAGCTGCTCGGGCGTCATGTCGACGCCGATCACCTGGCCGCGCTCGCCGACCAGCTTCGACAGGATGAACGTGTCGCGGCCCGAGCCGCAGCCGAGGTCGAGCGCGGTCGCGCCGTCGAGCGCGTGCGGCAGCGGCGCGCCGCAGCCGTAGAACTTGTCCTTCACCTCGTCGTGGATCAGCGCCTCGATGGCGGCGACGTGCGGCGGCAGCTTCTCCGCCGCGCAGCACGCGCTGGTCTGCAGATCGCGCGTGCTCGCCAGCACGCGGCCGTAGTAGTCGCGCACCGCTTCGAGCGTGAGGTCGTTGGTCGGTTTCATGCGGGCTCCCGTCAGGTGCCGAGTAGGTACGGCAGGTGCCACTTCTCCGTCATGCGCTTGAGCTCGCCCGAGCGCGCGAGCTCGTCGATGGTCTGGTTCACGAGGCCGAGCAGCTCGGCGTCGCCCTTCTTCACCGCGACGGCGACGCGGCGCTCCTCGAGCAGATCGGCGTTGACCGCGAAGCCGGGATGCTCCTTGCGATACGCGTCGAGGTCGACGAAGTTGCCGCCCACCGCCGCCGCCTCGCCGGCGGCGATCGCCTTCACCGCGGCGTCGAACGTCGGGTAGTAGCGCACGCGCAGGGCGACGCCGCGCTCGCGGGCGATGCGCTCGAGCTCGGCGCCGTAGTCGTTGAACGACTGTTTGCGGAAGGCGATCGTCTTGCCGGCCAGATCGCCGGCGGCGAGCGGCGCCGCGCCGGCGGCAGCCCCGGCGGCCGCGTCCGACCCACTGCGCGCGCTGATCGACGGCGCGCGCCAGGAGGGGCAGCTTGCCCTGATCTGGGGCGAGAAC
>DASREC010000005.1:0-10738 GCA_035652295.1 Polyangia bacterium | reverse complement strand
AAGCCGACCACCGCCCCGCCCTGCCGCGTGAAGCGCTTCTCGAAGTGCGTGAACATCGCCAGCGAGTTCTTGCCCGCGTAGATCACCGTCTGCCCGTCGGCGATCGCGCTCGGGATCAGATCGTCGAGCGTGAACACCGCCGCGTCGGCGCACACCTGCCACAGCCGCTTCTGCGCTTTTCCCGAGAGCGCGCGGCACTGGCGCACGCGCTCCTCGGCGTCGAGCGCGTCGAGGTGCGCGGCGAGCTGCGGCTGCGTGATCGAGTCCTGACCGAGCAGATCGGCGAATGAAGGCGTCGTAGAAACAGCGGCGGCCGTCGTCATGGGCGGGAGCTTATCACTTTCGTGTAATGTACGCGCATGCTGGACGTGGAAGGCGCACGCAAGAATCCGTTTCGCGCGGGGCTGTTTCAGGGGCAGGTCGCGCTGGTGACCGGCGGCGGCACGGGCATCGGACGCGCGGTGGCGATCGAGCTGCTCGAGCTCGGCGCGAAAGTGGCGATCGCCAGCCGCAAGCCGGAGCATCTCGAGCCGGCGCTCGCGGAGCTGCGCAAGGTCGGCGACGCGGCGGCGTTCGAGTGCGACATCCGCGAGCCGGCGTCCGTCGAGAAGTGCGTGAGCGGCGTGCTCGAGCGCTTCGGGCGCATCGACGTGCTCGTCAACAACGCCGGCGGGCAATTCCCGTCGCCGGCGACCGCGCTGACGACCAAAGGTTGGGACGCGGTGATCCGCAACAACCTGAACGGCACGTTCTACATGACGCGCGAGGTGGCGACGCGCGCGCTGATTCCGGCCGAGCGCGGCGCGGTGGTGAACGTGATCGCCAACATCGCGCGCGGCTTTCCCGGCATGGCGCACACCGGCGCGGCGCGCGCGGGCGTCGACAACCTGACCAAGTCGCTGGCGGTCGAGTGGTCGCAGTTCGACGTGCGCGTGAACGCGGTGGCGCCCGGCATCATCCGCTCGTCGGGCACGGCGCAGTATCCGCCCGAGCTGCTCGAGGCGTCGATCGCGCGCACGCCGCAGCGCCGCCCCGGCACCGTCGAGGAGACGGCGCACGCCATCGTGTACCTCGCCTCCCCCGCCGCCGCGTTCATCACCGGCGCGACGCTGTACATCGACGGCGGCCAGTCGCTGTGGGGCGACAACTGGCCCATCCCGCCGCGCGCGACCTAGCCTGCGGCAATTTGCCGCAAGCGGCTGCTACAGGCGGTGGCCGGTGAGCTCGGCGATGAACTCGCCGTCGGGCGGCGGCGACGCGGAGACCTCGGAGCGCGCGATCTTGTCGAGGTAGCGCGTGGCCAGCTCGTCGAGCTGCGCGGTGACGCGCGCGTAGTGTTCGGCGCCCCAGTCGGTGCGCCCGTTGGTCGGAAAGTGCTCGAGGTTCTCCTGCCGCAGGTGGCGCGCGCCGAGCAGCGTGCGCTCGGCCTCGCGCAGATCGGCGAGGTAGTAGCTCATCACGCCGTAGTTGGTGAGCGCCACGACGTCGCGGTCGTTGGCCGCCACCGCGCTCGCCAGCATCTTGCGCGCGACGCGGTACTGGTGGCGGTGCACCATGATCACCGCCAGGTTGTTCCACACCGGGCTCCAGTTGAGGCCGAGCGCGATCACGCGGCGGTACTCGGTCTCGGCGCGCTCCTCGTCGCCGCCGAGCTGCGCGGTGATGGCCTTGCGAAACGCGGCGTCGCCCTGGTTCTGCACGGCGAGCGGCGAGCATCCCGTGGCCAGGCCCCCGACGAGCACCAAGGCGAAGGCGTGCGACTTCATGGGATCCTCCGTGAGCTAATTTAGCACGGATCCGCGCCGTGGCCGTGGCCGTGGCCGTAGCCGATCTCGCGGCTGCACAAACGGAGAACCGGCCACGGCTACGGCTACGGCTACGGCTACGGCTACGGCCACGGTCAGATGCGGCAAATTGCCGCATTGAGCGCTGCGCCGAGCTCGTCAAACGGCAAAGTCGCTTGACAGCGCCGCGGGTCCGGCGAATACATGCGCGCGTGTTCGCCCGGCTCATCGTCCGCCCGTGGTTCTGGGCGCTGGCCATCGGCACGCTGTTCGCGCTGCCGCTGGTGCGCACGTTCCTGCGGCCGGCGCCCAAGCTGCCGCCGGTGCGCGGCGCGGTGCCGGCGTTCGCGCTCACGCGCGAGACCGGTCAGCCGTTCGCCTCCGGCGAGCTCGACGGCAAGGTGTGGGTCGCGGCGCGCTTCAGCGTCGACGCCGAGCGGCCGCAGGCGCGCGCGATGTTCGAGCTCGAGCGGCGCATGCGCAAGCTCGGCGACGCGTTCGAGCTGGTGAGCCTGGCGCCCGACTCGACGCCGCCGGCGCTCGCCGACTGGGCCGAGCGCCACAAGACCTATGCGCGCCGCTGGGCCTTGGTCACCGGCGCGCCCGCCGCGCTCGCTCCATTAATGAAGGCGCTCGAGCTCGACACGCCGGGCGGCGCGTCCGACGCCACGCTGGTGCTGGTCGACATCCACGGGCGGATCCGCGGGCGCTACGACGCCAGCCCGGCGGACAAGGATTCCCTGGAGCAGCTCATCTACGATGCCGCGCTGCTCGTCAACAATTACTGAAAAGATGAACCTTGACGCAGCGTGAAACGGATGAGTAAAGTCTTGCGCGTTTCGTGCACCCACCGACTGAAAAAGCCGTTTCTCCGAGGAGGAGGCTCCCCGAAATGAAGCGCCCCGCAACCCTGCTCGCGGCCGCACTCGGCACGCTCGCGGCCACCACCGGCCGCGCGCTGGCGCAAGCGGCCGATCCCGGCTACGGACGGCCGCTCGACGTCTCGCTCGACGGCCACCGTTCCGACTGGCTGTTCAACGTCACGACCGTCTCGGTCACGGTGCTGTTCGTGATCATGGTCGGCATCCTCCTGTGGACCTCGATCATCCACCGCGACAAAGAGGGGCGGCACGCGCACTACGAGCACGGCGTGGGGCGCAAGCACCTCGTGTTCACCGCGGTGATCTCGTCGATCATCTTCTTCGGCGTCGACGGCACGCTGCTCTACAACTCGTTCAAGGATCTGAGCGAGGCGTTCTACAAGTTCCCCGCGCACGCCGAGAATCCCGTCGAGGTCGAGGTGCTGGCGCAGCAGTGGGCGTGGCACTTCCGCTACCCCGGCCCCGACGGCAAGTTCAACACCGCCGACGACGTGGTGACGTTCAACGAGCTGCACATCCCGATCGATCAGCCGGTGATGCTCAAGCTGCGCTCCAAGGACGTGATCCACTCGTTCTACCTCCCCAACTTCCGCACCAAGCAGGACGCGTTCCCCGGCTCGACGACGCAGCTCTGGTTCCAGGCGAAGCAGGCCGGCAAGTTCGAGATCGGCTGCGCGCAGCACTGCGGCGTGAGCCACTACAAGATGCACGGCGACCTGATCATCACCTCGAAGGACGACTACGCGGACTGGCTCAAGACCGCGCAGGCCGACTCGCAGCGCCGCTACGACGAGACCGACCCCGGGGCGCACTGGGGTTGGGATTGGGAGATGTGACATGAGTGCCGATACGCACGCGCACGGCGATCACGAAGAGCAGCACATCCACCCGGAGCCGACGAGCTTCCTCCGGAAATACGTCTTCTCGCTCGATCACAAGGTGATCGCGAAGCAGTTCATCTGGCTCGGCCTCATGTTCCTGCTCGTCGGCGGGACCATGGCGATCATGATCCGCTGGCAGCTCGCGAACCCGGGCAAGCCGTTCCCGATCATCGGCCACCTGATCTTCGTGAACTCCGACGGCGTGGTCTCGCCGGCCGCGTACACGTCGCTGTTCACCATGCACGGCACGATCATGATCTTCTTCGCCATCACGCCGATCATGATCGGCGGGTTCGGCAACTTCTGTATCCCGCTCGGCATCGGCGCGCGCGACATGGTGTTCCCGACGCTGAACATGATGTCGTTCTGGACCATGTTCCTCTCGTCGTGCGTGCTGATCGCGTCGTTCTTCGTGCCGATCGGCGCGGCGGCGGCGGGCTGGACCACGTACGCCACGCTCTCGACGACGATGGGCACGCCCGGCCTCGGTCAAACGCTGTGGGTCGTGGCCATCTTCCTCGCCGGCGCGTCGACCATCATGGGCGCGGTCAACTACATCACGACCGTCATCCGCCTGCGCGCGCCCGGCATGGGCTACTTCAAGATGCCGCTGACCGTGTGGGGCCTGTGGCTCACCGCGATCCTGAACGCGCTGTTCGTCCCGGTGCTCGGCTCGGCCGCGATCCTCCTGTTCCTCGATCGCGTCTTCCACACCCACTTCTTCCTCGCCGGCACGATGGTCAAGGGCGGCGGCGATCCGCTGCTGTTCCAACACCTGTTCTGGATCTTCGGCCACCCGGAGGTCTACATCCTCATCCTGCCGGCGTGGGGCGTGGTCTCGGACCTCGTCTCGTTCTTCTCGCGCAAGCCGGCCTACGCGTACAAGGTCACCGCGCTCGGCATGTGCGCCGTCTGCGTGCTCTCGGCCGTCGTCTACGGCCACCACATGTTCACCACCACGATGAGCCCGATGCTCGGCCAGAGCTTCATGGTGCTCACCATGATCATCTCGGTGCCCGCCGAGATCTTCTTCCTCAACTGGATGCACACGCTGTGGCAGGGGCGCATCCGCCTGACCGCGCCGATGCTGTTCACCATCGGCGTGTTCTTCGTGTTCGGCCTCGGCGGATTGACCGGCCTGTACCTCGGCACGATCTCGACCGACCTGTACCTCCACGACACGTACTTCGTCGTCGGCCACTTCCACCTGACGATGGCCGCCGCCGTGTTCCTCGGCTCGTTCGCGTCGATCTACTTCTGGTTCCCGAAGATGTTCGGCCGCGACATGAACTGGACGCTGGCGAAGCTGCACTTCTGGTTCAGCTTCCTGCCGATCACGTTCATCTTCTGCGGCATGCTCATCGTCGGCAACGCGGGCATGCAGCGCCGCCTCTACAATCCGAACGAGTATGAGTTGTTCAAGCACCTGCACCCGCTCAACGTCTGGATCTCGCGCGCGGCGTACGTGCTGTTCTTCGGATCGATCTTCTTCATCTACAACTTCATCGCCAGCATCTTGTGGGGCAAGAAGGCGGAGCAGAACCCGTGGCAGGTGACCACGCTCGAGTGGACGCACGCCACGTCGCCGCCGGTGCACCACAACTACGACGTGATCCCGACGGTGCTGCACGGCCCGCACGAGTTCAACAACCCGGCGGTCACCGATAAAGATTGGCTGGGTCAGGCCGAGCCGCTGCCGAGCAACGCGGGCGCCGAGGCCGCGAAGAAGCCAGCTGGATGATGACGGACGTCGTACGCTTCCCGCCGCCGTCGCGGCCGAAGAAGGACGCCACCGCCTACGTCGGCATGGTGATCTTCCTCGGCGGCTGGGCGATGATGTTCGCGGGGCTGTTCTTCGCCTACGGCGCGGTGCGCTTGAAGGCGGCCACCTGGCCGCCCGACGGCGAGCTGGCGCTGCCGCACGCGCTGCCGTTTTTGAACACGTTCATTTTGCTGGCGTCGAGCGCGGCGCTGGTGCTCGGGTTGCGCGCGGTTCGCCAGGCGCAGCCGCGCGCGCTCACGCGCTGGCTCTCGACGGCGATCGTGCTCGGCGCGGCGTTCTTCGCGCTGCAGGTGATCGTGTGGCGGCGCATGTGGCTCGACGGGCTGCGCCCCGATTCGGGCATCTACGGATCGGTCTTCTACGCGCTCACCGCGTTCCACGCGCTGCACGTGCTGGTCGGGCTCGTCGGATTGACGACGCTCCTGCCGCGCGCGCTGCGCGCCGAGTTCTCCGTCGCGCGCCACACCGCGGTTCGCATGTGGGCGATGTTCTGGCACTTCGTCGACGCCGTATGGTTGGTTATGTTTGTGACCGTCTATGTGCTCTGACCTTTCGAGGCTGACCATGTCCAAGAGCGTTTCGATCGCAGCTTTCATTTTAGGGGTCGTCGCGGCCGCCGGCTGCGAGCACGACCACCCCTTCAAGTCGTCGATGAAGCTCGGCGGCCAGGAGGTCTCGGCCGACACGCTCAACCGCGGCCGCGACGCCTACCAGCAATATTGCCGCCCGTGCCACGGCGACAACGGCGACGGCAAAGGCTACTCGTCGCTCGGCCTGCGTCCGCCGCCGCGCGACTTCACGCAGGGGCTGTTCAAGTTCGGCCACACGCAGATCCCGAACCTGCCGCCCGACGCCGAGCTGAAGCAGCTCGTCACCAAGGGGCTGCACGGCACCGCGATGCTCCCGTGGGACATCCAGGATCAGGAGCTCGACGCGGCGCTGCAGTACATCAAGACCTTCTCGCCCAAGTGGCAGCAGGAGGCGCCCGGCAAACCGATCGAGGTCTCCGCCGATCCGTTCGGCGAGGCGAAGCGGGCCGAGGCGATCACGCTCGGCGAGGAGCTGTATCACGCCAAGGCGCAGTGCTCGGGCTGCCACCCGGCGTTCGTCACGCACGAAAAACTTTTCAACATCACCAAGAAGATGAACGGCACCGGCCAGACCGACTTCTCGGCGGAGATGTACCTCGCGCAATTGAAGGACACCGAGTACTGCCTCGAGTGGAAGCCGGGGCCGCCGAATCAGAAGCTCGACGATCGCGAGTGCGCGAAAGTGGTGAAGCAGCTGCCGCCGAACTTCACGCGCGATCCGCTCAAGACGATCTACGCCGGCTCGGAGCTGACCGACCTGTACCGCACCATCGCGTCGGGAATCGGCGGCGCGGCCATGCCGACGTGGAAGGGCACGCTCAAGGAAGAGGAGCTGTGGGGCCTCGTCTACTACGTCAAGTCGCTGATGGACAAGCGCGGCACGCCGGCGGCCAAGGAGCTGGCGGATCTGTTGAACGCGCCGGCGAACATGAGTTGGCAGCCGCCGAAGGCCGAGCCCGCGCCGACGGAGGGCACGCCTCCGACGGGCGGCAAGCCTGCGCCCGCGCCCGCGCCGAAGACCGAGCCCGCCAAAAAAGGCTGAGCCTCCTTCCGTAACCGACCGGTTCAGCAACCGATCGGTTACGTACTCGGCAGCGGGTGCACCGGCTGCTTCAAGAAACGATCGGTCACCTGCCCGTCCTGCGCCTCGAAGAGCGCCACCACTCGATCCGCCGCCGCGTGCGTCGGCACCACCACCGTCACCACCGCGCGCCCATGATCGAGCTGCTGCTTGTAGAGCGTGCGTGCGCGCTCGGCGCGGATGTGGCGCGGCACCTGCTCACCGGTGAGCCACACGCCGAGCATCACGCCCGTCAACGCGCCGGCGAACAAACCGACCAGCCCGAGCCCGGCGCCGCCGCCGAGCGCGCCAACGATCATCGCGCCAATCACGCCGAGCCCGATCCCCATCAGCGTCACCGGCAGCCAGTTCGAGGAGTCGCTCACGATCGACGACTCGATCACCGTGCCCGAGCCGCCGGCGACGAACACGCGAATCTTCGCGCGCGGCCCCGCCACCTCGCGCGCCTTCTCGCCCACGCGCAGCGCCACGTCGGCGGTCTCGAACACTCCGGTTACGGTTCGCATGATCGCGAAGGTAGGCTCGCGCGCGCGGAAGGCAATCGCGCGCCCCGCTCGCGGCGGAGCGGATCGCCGCGCGCGCGTGTTATGCTCGGCCGAGGGCGATGCCGAATCACGGCGTGGGGACCGTCGTCGACGGTAAATACCGCATCCTTCGCGCGATCGGCGAAGGCGGAATGGGGTTCGTCTACGTCGCCGAGCACGTCTTCCTGAAAAAAAATCTCGCGCTCAAGATGCTGCGCCCCGAGGCCGCTCAGCAGCCGGGCCTGGCGGCGCGCTTCGAGCAGGAGGCGCGCGCCACCAGCCTGCTCGAGCACGAGAACATCGTGCGCGTCACCGACTTCGGGCGCACGCGCGACGACGAGCTGTATTTGGTGATGGAGCTGCTCGACGGGCGGGCGCTCGCCGACGAGCTGGCCGAGCTGCGCCGCATCCCGGTGGCGCGCGCGCTGTGGATCGCGGCGTCGGTGGCGCGCGGGCTCGAGGCGGCGCAGGCGCGCGAGATCGTGCACCGCGATCTCAAGCCGGAGAACGTGTTCCTGGCGTCGAAGACGGGCGGCGGCGAGGTCGTGAAGCTGGTCGACTTCGGCATCGCCAAGCTGGCGGAGCCGGGCGGGCTGCGGCTCACGACGACGGGCGCGGTGATGGGCACGCCGCTGTACATGGCGCCCGAGCAGGTGCGCGGCGCGCCGGATCTCGACGGGCGCGTCGATCTACACGCGCTCGGCGTGATGCTCTACGAGATGCTGTCGGGCCGCACGCCGTACACCGGCGAGACGTTCGGCGAGATCGCGCACGCGATCCTCGATGGGCGCCCGCGGCCGCTCGCCGAGCTGGTGCCGACCATCGGGCCGGCGCTCGACGCGGTGGTGATGAAGGCGTTCGCCGGCGATCGCGGCGAGCGGTTTCAGACGGCGACCGAGCTGCGCGAGGCGCTCGAGGGGCTGCTCGGCGAGCCGATCTCCGCGCCGCCGCCGGCGGCGAACGCGGCGGCGCCGTCCAGACCGGCGGCGCGCGTGCCGTCGCTGGTGCCGCTCGGGCAGCTCGACGGCGACACGCCGCCCGCCGGATCGTTTCCCGCCGCCGCGTCCGCGCCGCTGCCGCGCACCGGATCGATCGCCGACGCGCAGCCACCCGCGCGCGACAGCGCGAACGCCCGCGCAGGCGACGACGCGAATGCGCGCGCACGCGACGACGCGAGTGCGCGCGCACGCGACGAAGCGCGCGCCAAGGTGCGCGACGACGCGAACGCCACCGCGGCGTACGGCTCGAGCAAAGCGCGCGGCGCGCACACCGACGCGCGCCCGTCGCCGCCGAGCGCCGCGTTCAAGCCGCCGCCTCCTCCGCCGGCGATCGCGCTCGAGCTCGACGGGCAGGCTTCGCTCTCGCTCGACCGCGCGCCTGACGAGGCGCCGCCGATCGAGCTCGATCGCCCGCCGTCGGCGGTGAGCCCGCCGCGCGCGCGCCTGGGCCTCGCGGCCGCGCTCGCCGCGCTGGCGCTGATCGCCGGCGGCTGGTGGCTGTTCGCGTCGCAAAAACCGCCGCTTCCGAGCCACGTGCGCGTGCAGATCATCGATCTGCCGCCCGGCGCGCGCGTATTCCTCGACGGCAATCCGGCGCAGCCGAGCTTCGAGCTGGCAGGCGATCGCGTCAAGCACCGCCTACGTCTCGAGGCGCGCGGCCACGCCACGCGACTGCTCCTGTTCGACGCCACCGCCGATCAGACGATCGACGGCCACCTCGACCGCAGCGAATAATTAACTGACTGGTTGATTAATTCTCGACGGAGCCGACCGCGCGCTTGACCGCCCACAGCACGGTGCCGAACACCACGAACGGCGTCAGGATCAAGACGCCCACCAGCTTGAGCACGCTCATGTTGCGCGGATTGCCGAGGCACGCCGGGCACGCGCTCGCCAGCGACGGCGCGGCCACCAGCAGCGCGGTCACGATCGCGAGCGTGAGCCGGCGCGGGATCATCCGACCATCTGCTTCCAGGTGAACGCGCTGCGCGCGATCGACTCGACGATCAGCACCACCGCGTAGAGCGCCGGGAACAGCATCGGCAGCCCGATGATCAGCTTGAGCGAGCGCGTCTCGCTCTTGAGGTGCATGTAGAACATCGCCACCGTGACCGCCTTGGCGAGCGCGAGCGCGATCAGCCCCGCGACCATCATGCCGCGCCCGAGGTGCATGTACTTGATGCCGACCTCGATCGCCGTCAGCACCGTGAGGACGAAGAAGACGACGATGTACTCTTTCTTGCTGTGTCCGCCGGCCATGGTCCCTCTCCGATCAGATCAGGTAGATGAAGGTGAACACCAGGATCCACACCAGATCGACGAAGTGCCAGAACAGCCCGGCGATCTCGATGTTGTTGGCGCTCGCGTTCGGCCCGTCGGTGTACTTGCCGCGCGCGCTCTGCACCCAGATGACCGACAGATAGGTCACGCCGGTGAACACGTGCAGCCCGTGGAAGCCGGTGGGGATGAAGAAGGTCGCCCACATGTTGTCGACGGTGATGCCGGCGCCCTCGGAGATCAGGCTGGTGTACTCCTTGGCCTGGCCGCAGAGGAACATCACGCCGCCGAGGATGGTGAGGCCGAGCCACAGGAGCAGCCCTTTTTTGTTCTTCTCCTGCGCGGCGGCGAGCGCCATCACCATGGTGACCGACGAGCAGATGAGGATGAACGTCATGCCGGCGGTGAACGGGATGCCGAGGCGCTGCGACGGATCCGGCCAGTCGTGCGAGCCGGAGCGCAGGATCGCGTAGCCGAGGAGCAGCCCGCCGAACGACATCGCGTCGGTGAGCAGGAAGATCCACATGCCCAGCTTGCCGCTGGAGCTGACCTTGGCGCCGAAGTCGAATTCCTCGGCGCCGCTTGCGGGATGTTGGAGTTCGGCGGCTTGGCTCATCGCGGGGGAAGGCTCCTCGTCGTCAGAGACGCGCGGCAGCATACCACGAGCGTTTTCCCCTCTTGCAAGTAAAATCCCCGTCGCTGGAAGGCACGCGCGGGCTTGCGCCTCGCGTTCTTTTTTTCGGCAGTCCTCAGGCGCTATATGGCTGACTTCCGACTCCTTGCCGCTCCGACGAGGAGGGCTTACCCGAAGCCATAGGACTGTTTGTGCTTCTTTGAACTGCGCGCCTTCCGGGCTGGCGAAAAAAAGAACGCGAGTCCGCCCGCGCTACTCGGCATTCTCTAAAGTCGACTTAACCGAAAAGCGTAATGAGCGGGTG
>DASREC010000004.1:0-4566 GCA_035652295.1 Polyangia bacterium | reverse complement strand
TCGCGCACGTCGGCGGGGATGTCGGCGAGCGTGTCGAAGTCGGCGTCGAGCGGATAGATGCGCTCGAACTCGAGCTTGCCGCCGCCCTCCATCGCCAGCGACTCGTCGAACTTGCCGCGCTCGAGCATGGTCTTGAAGATGCCGAGCGCGGGCGGCCAGGTGCCGACGCAGACCGAGGCGCCCGCCTGGTGCAGCGCCTTGGCGATGGCGAAGCCGAAGCCGCCGTCGTCGGCGACGCCGGCGACCAGGGCGCGTTTGCCGCGCAGATCGATGTTGAGCATGGCGGATGCTTCGCGCAGCCGAGCCCGTTCGTCAAGTCAGTTATCGGCGCTTGCGCGGCAGGTCGGCTTCGAGCGCGGCGAGGTAGTCGATCGCGCCGTCGGGCGGCAGCGTGGCGGCGGGCAGCTCGCCGAGCTCGCGCACGCGCGCGGCGAACGACAAGAGCAGCTCGCGCGCGCCCGGCAGCGAGCCGAGCTGCGGGATCCCTTCCTCGGTCAGCTCGCCGCCGAGCATCACCGCCGTCGCCCGCTTGAGCCGCCCGCGCCTGAGCAGATCCTGCAGCGAGTTGCGCAGCGCATCGAGCGAGTAGCCGAAGCGATCGACCATCTCCAGCGCCACCCGCACCACCGACGGCGCGCTCAGGTTCCCGTCCTCGCACAAGACGAGCGCCGCCTGAAAATAGTTGAACACCGGCACCACGCGCGCGCCGTACCGCTCGAAGCGCGCCACCGGCGATCGCCGATCGAGGTTGATGAAGATGCGATCCACCGCCGCGCCCGCCGCCGGCAGCGCGTCGGCCAGCGTCACCGCGCGCTGCGCGTCGTCCTCGTACACGTTGGCGCGATACAGGATCTCCTCGAGCAGCGGGCGCGGCACGCTGCCGGCGATCACGTCGGCGTACAGCGAGTAGATGAAGCAGTCCGCCTCCGCGTCGTCGCCGAAGCACGTCTCGCGCGTCTCCGCCGAGAGCCCCGCGCGCCCGGCGAGCAGCGCCGGGAGCTTGTAGCCCACCTGCTCGCGCATGGCGCGAAACCGCCCCGTCAGCATGTTGCGCAGGTTCGGCTTGAGGATGAACTCGTCGAACTCGACGCCGTCGAGCTTGAGCTTCTTCGTCAGCACGCGCCGCATCTGCCGCGGCGATCCGGAGATGAAGCAGATGCGCGTTCCGCCGGTCGCGCGCAATTCGCGCAAGAGCGCCGACGCGCCCGGCACCGCCTGCTTCGCCTCCGCGCCCTCGAGCGCCGAGCGCAAGAGATCCTTCAGCGAGTCGAACTCGGTCTTGAGATACGTCTTGTCGAGATCCCAGCGGTACACGTGCCGCGGCGGCGGCGCCGGCTCGGGCGGATGCGCCGCCAGCAGCGACGGGCCGCCCGGCGGAATCGGCTTGCGCTTGTCCTCGCGCGGCTTGGCCATCTCAGGCTCGCGGCTGCGCCGGCGGCGACTCGGCGCGCCGCTCCTGGAACTCGCGCAGCGCGACCTCGATCTCGCGCACCAGCCCCGCCTGCTGCGCCTTGGCCGCCACCTTCACCGCGTTGTGGATCGCGCGCGCGCGCGATCGCCCGTGCGCCTTGATGAACAGGTGATCGAACCCGAGCACCGGCGCGCCGCCGTACTGCTCCCAGTCGGTGATCTCCTTCAAGCGATGGATCCCGCCGGACAGCAGCATGAGGCCGAGCCGCCACACCAGCCGCTCTTTGTACGCGTAGCCGGCGAGCCGCATCACCGTCTCGGAGATCCCCTCGAGCATCTTGAGCACCACGTTCCCGACGTAACCGCCGCAGACGATCACGTCGGCCGAGCCGCGCGGAATGTCGACGCCCTCGACGTTGCCGACGAAGTTCAGCTCCGTCGACTGCGTGAGCAGCTGGTGCGCCTCGACGATTTCGGGCGGCCCCTTGCCCGCCTCGGCGCCGTTCGACAACAGCGCCACGCGCGGGCGCGGATTCTTCGAGATGCGCGCCGCGTACGCCGAGCCCATGAGCGCGAACGACACCAGATCCTCGGCGCTCACGTCGAGCGTCGCGCCCACGTCGAGGATCAGCGAGAACGGATCGTCTTTTTCGCCGCGCCGGATCTCCGTCGGGTAGACGGCGGCGAGCGGCGCGCGGCGCACGCCCGGAATCTTTTTCCAGTGGCGCGCGCACGCCAGCACGCTCGCGCCGGTGTTGCCCGCCGACACCAGCGCGTCGGCCGCGCCCTCGGCGACCAGCCGCGCCGCCACCGCCACCGAGCACTCGGGCTTCTCGTCGAGCGCCTCGGCCGGCTTCTCGTCCATGCGCACCACGTGCTCCGCGTGGTGCACCGAGATGCGCTCGGGATCGTGGCGCGCGCGCGCGAGCTGCGCCTGGATCGCGCGCGTGTCACCGACGAGCAGCGACTGAATGTGCGGCGCCTCGAGCGAGAGCTGCGCCACGCCGCGCACGATCTCCTCGGCGCCGAAGTCGCCGCCCATCGCGTCGACGGCCACCGTCACCGTCGGAGATTTGCCCCCGTCGCCGCTCATGCTCCCGAGCAAGAAACGGTAGCACGATCCGCCCCCTCGTCGCAGCTACGAGATCGCCATCATCTGCGCCAGGTCGGGGGGCAGCGATTCCATCACTTGCTCGATCGACATGATCGGCTCGAGGTACTCGCGCAGCGTCGAGAGCACCGCCACGGCGCCGCTCTCGGCGGCGTCGTCGTCGACGTCCAGCCGCGCCGCCAGCGCCTCGACGAACTCCTCGCGCTTCAGCTCGCCGTCCCCCGACGCGCGCGCCAGCACGTCGCCCAGCTCGTCGGGCAGCTCGGCCCCCAGCTCGGCCGCCTCTTCGGGCGTGAGCCGCTCGGCGAGCTCGATGAGCACCGCGTGGGTGAGCGTCGCCGCGTCGAGGTCGTCGTCGAGCTTGTCCGCGACCTGGTGATAGAGGCCGGCAAGATCCATGCGTTCCTCCTGTGCGGGAGCATAGGCAGCGGGCGGCCCTGGGGAAGGGCGCGCGCCGTCGCAGAGCAGGCGGCGCCGCGGTGCCGCGTGGCACGTGCGCTGCACAACAAGCGGGCGCTCGATCGTAGTGGGAGGAGCGAAGCAATGGCGTGTGAGCACTTCGAAGACGGACGCGGGGCGCGTTGCCGCGCGGTCGCGGGGACGCTGATCCCCAGCCATCACGAACGCGAGCGGTATTGCCGCGGCGCCGATTCGGCGAGCTGCCCGACGAGGCGGCTGTTCGAGCGGCTGCGCATCGGGCCGCTGCCGCAGGAGGCGTACTACTCGCTCTGGGTGCCGTTCGCCGAGACGCCGCGCGAAGTTCAGCGCGCCGCGTCAGCGACGGAGAGTCGCGCCGACGCGAACCTGCCGTTGTGACGCTCGTGCACATGCGCGCGCGCGCGGTGTGCAAAAAAACGCGCGAAAATAATTTTTCGAATTACGGCTGAATGAAAATTGGCGGCGTCGGAAACGACGGCTGGATCGGCGTCGCGTTCTGCAGCGGGAACGGCGGCGTCGACGGCGCGGCGTTCGCGCCGGTGGTCGCGGTGCTGGCGTTGTGCGCGCCCGTGCTCGTCGGCGTGCCCGCGCCCGCGCCGGTCATTCCGCCGCCGCCGTTCGCCGCCGGATTGGCGGTGCTGTTGGTGGTCGTCACCGTTGTCGTCGTCGTGGTCGCGGCGGTTCCGTTCGCGCCGTTGGTCGTCGGAAACGCGTTCGTCGGCACGCCGAGCACCGCCGCCGTCTGCGCGTCCAGCTCGCCGGTGGCCGGCAGCCGCGCCGCTTCTTGAAACGCGCGGATCGCGCTACGCGTCGGACCGGCGAGCGTGCCGTCGATCGGCCCGTGATAGAAGCCGGCCGACGCGAGCATCGTCTGCGCCGTCGCGACCTGCACCGGGTCCACCGGCAGCGACGGGCGCAGCTCGCTCTGCACCGGGTTCGGCAGGCCGGTCGTCGACGTCGTGCCGCCGCTCACCGGCGGCGACGGCAGACCGGGAAACGCCGGCGCGGGCGTCGGCGGGACGCCGTTTACCGACGGCGGCGTGGTCACCGACGACGGCGGCACCGGCGTGAGCGGCGAGGCCGCGGTGTTGGTGGCGGTCGTCGGCGCCGGCATCGGCGCGCTCATCACCGACGGCGTCGAGGTCGCTCTGCCGGCGCCCGCCTGGGCGTGCGCCGACTGCGCGTGGAGGAGAAGGAACGCGAAAACGGCGAGCATGAAATTCCTGCGCATGCCGCCGTGACGTGCGAGGCGCGTGCCGCGCGCGCTACTTGCCCGGCAAGCTGCCGAGCTCGACGGTGGAGAGCACGCGCACCGGCGGCGGAGGCGGCGGCGCGGGCGGAGGCGGCGGCGGAGGCGGCGACGCGGCGCCGAGCTTGATCAGCTTGCCGCGCAGCTTCGCCTTCATGACGGGCGGCAACTTGCCCAGCGTCGGCGCGAGCGCTCTTCCCGTCGGCGGCGGAGCCGGCTCCTTTCCCGCCGGGAGACCGGGCGCCCGTCCCGGCGGCGGCGCCGGCGGCTTCGGCACTTCTTCGAGCTTCCAGAGCTGCGCGTCGACCTGCACCGGCCCCACGCCGATCGGCAGCGGCGCCTCCTCTATATAGAGCTG
>DASREC010000003.1:0-16964 GCA_035652295.1 Polyangia bacterium | reverse complement strand
TTCGTCGGCTGCCAGTTCCATCCGGAGTTCAAGAGCCGGCCGATGTCGCCGCATCCGCTGTTCAAGCGGTTCATTCGCGCGGCCGTCGAGCACGCCGCGCTCAAGCGGCCGCAGGAAGCAGCCCGCGTGCCCGTTCCGGCGCAATCGCCGGTGGTCCGAAATTAGCTCATCGCCGAATCTCCTGCAATAATCGTACCGTAGAACTCATTTTCGCCTTTACTCTATCCAAGCCCCCTGCTATGCTTACGAAAAAGCTGAACCCTGCATGCTGAGGGCCGAGGCGGATCATGTCCATCGAGATAAAACAAGTCCACAAGCTGAGCCAGCAGCTGGTGATGACGCCGCAGCTTCAGCAGGCGATCAAGCTGCTGCAACTTTCGCGCATGGAGCTGGTCGATCTGGTGCGCGAAGAGATGATGGAAAATCCCGTCCTCGAAGACGGCGTCGAAAGTCAGCAGGAAGCGGGCAAGGAAGATCCGGAGGCGAAGCAGGAGGCCGGCCTTCAAGGCGAGACCGAGCTGGCGCCGTCCGCCGAGGCGAGTGAGACGACGCACGAAGTGACGGCGGACGCCGGCGGCGCGGGCGAGCAGCAGGCCGTCAGCGAGATCGACTGGGAGAACTACATCGAGAGCTACACCTCGGCGCCGTCGATGCCGTCGTTCAAGCCGAACAACGACGAGCTGCCGTCGCTCGAGTCGACGCTGACCAAGAAGACCTCGCTCTACGATCACCTCGTCTGGCAGCTGCGCATGTCCAAGATGGATCCGGTCGACGAGAACGTCGGCATGCTGATCATCGGCAACCTCGACGTCGACGGCTACTTGAAGGAGCCGCCGCTCAAAGACATCGCCGAGGAGGCCGAGGTGCCGCCCGAGCGCGCCGAGGCGGTGCTGGCCAAGCTGCAGAGCTTCGATCCGATCGGCGTCTGCGCGCGCTCGCTCTCCGAGTGTTTGCTGATCCAGGCGCGCCACCTCGGCGTCGACGACGAGATCCTGGTCAAGATGATCACCGAGCACCTCGGCAACCTGGAGAAGAAAAACTACCAGGCGATCGCGCGCGATCTGAAGGAGCCGGTCGAGGAGATCTACGAAGCGGCCAAGGCCATCATGCAGCTCGACCCGCGCCCCGGCCGCGAGTACACCACCGAAGATCCGCACTACATCACGCCCGACGTCTACATCCACAAAGTCGGCGACAAGTTCTTCGTCGTGCCGAACGACGACGGCCTGCCGAAGCTGAAGATCTCGTCGTTCTACCGCACCGCCCTCTCGGGCGGCTCCAAGGCGCGCGAGTACATCCAGGACAAATTGCGCTCGGCGCAGTGGCTGATTCGATCGATCCAGCAGCGCCAGCGCACGATCGTCAAAGTCACCGAGAGCATCATCAAGTTCCAGCGCGAGTTCTTCGAGAAGGGCATCGCGCACCTCAAGCCGCTGATCCTCCGCGAGGTGGCGGAAGACATTAATATGCACGAGTCGACGATCTCGCGCGTGACCACCAACAAGTACGTGCACACGCCGCAGGGAATCTTCGAGCTGAAGTTCTTCTTCAACTCCGGCATCCGCCTCACCACCGACGACGACAAGCTCGCCTCCGAGGCGGTGAAGACCAAGATCAAGCAGCTCATCAGCGCCGAGGACCCGCGCCATCCATATTCCGATCAAAAGATCGTCGAGCTTTTACGCGAGCAAACGATTGACATCGCGCGCCGCACGGTCGCCAAATATCGCGAGCAGCTCGGCATCCTTTCCTCTTCCAAGCGCAAGCAACTGTTCTAAACTAGATCTCCAGACCTGCCTCACGGAGGAAGCGCCAATGCAGCTCTCCGTCACATTCCGTCACATGGATGCGACCGAAGCACTGAAAGAGTACGCGCGCGAAAAGGTCGATCGCATCCGCAAGTACTTCCCCGATCCGATCAAGGCGCACGTCGTGCTCGCCTGCGATCGCGGGTACAACCACGTCGCCGACGTGATGATCACGCTGCACAACGGGATCGTCATCAAGGGGGAGGAGACCACCGAGGACATGTACTCGTCGATCGATCTCGTCATGGCGAAGATCGAGCGGCAGGTGCGGCGCTACAAAGAAAAGATCCGCCACCACAAAGGCCTCGAGTCGATCCACGGCCAGCGCGAGATCGTGCACAGCGTGGTCTCGGTCGCCGAGGTCTCCGTCGAGGCGGCGGGCGGCGCGGCGGCGCAAGCGGTCGCCGAGGAGCCGAAGATCATCAAGAAGTCGAAGTTCTTCGCCAAGCCGATGAGCACGCGCGAAGCGGTCATGCAGATGAACCTGCTGGGCAACGATTTCCTGGTGTTTACAAACGCCTCTTCACACGAAGTGAATGTCGTGTATCGTCGTGGCGACGGGACGTACGGCCTGATAGAGACGGGCGACGGCGCCCAGAGCTGACATCGGGCTTTCGAGGCTAGGATGAAGATCGTCGATTTCGTGCGGCCGGAGCTCATCGTCGCGGACCTGTCCGCTCACGACAAGGGCGAGGTGATCAAGGAGCTGGCGAATCATCTCGCGGCGCACGTCTCGGGCGTCGATCGCGAAGCGCTGGCGCGCGTGCTCATCGAGCGCGAGCGGCTGGCGTCGACGGCGATCGGCGAAGGCGTGGCGATCCCGCACGGCAAGCTCGACGCCGTCGGCAAGCTGGTCGCGTGCGTCGGGCGCGCGCCGTCGGGCATCGACTTCGACTCCATGGACGGGCGGCCGACGCACCTCTTCTTCGTGCTGGTCGCGCCGGAGAACTCGACCGGCGTTCACCTCAAGGCGCTGGCGCGGATCAGCCGGCTGTTCAAGGATCCGGAGTTCCGCACCCGCCTCATGCAGTCGAAGGACGCGGCCGAGATCTTCCGCGTCATCTCCGACGAGGATGCCAAATACTGATGCGTAACGCGATCGCGATGGCGATGTTCGCGTCTCTGCTTCTGGGCTGCAGCGGCGGCGAGAAGTTCACGGTCAACGGCCGCACGCTCACGGTCGCCGACCAGATGTACACCACGCGGCCGATGGGCCGCTTCGACGACTGCCAGGGTTTGTCGACGAGCCAGGTCAAGATCCAGCTCAGCGACTGGGCGCCCGAGTGCAAGTTCGACAAGAACTTCCAGGGCGGCGCCGACCCGACCATCGAGCACGAAGAGCTCGACATCCTGTTCTCGACGGACGCGGTGCCCGACTACAAGCTCAACGGCTTCACCATCAACCCGAACACCGACTGCAACGTCGGCGGCGGGCCGGTCTACGCCACGTTCCTCCACTACGCGATCAACGGCACCACGCCTGACACCACCACCGTCGCCAGCGGCGGCCACCTCACGATCACCAAGTTCGACACCACCAGGACGCCGCTCCAGGGCAAGTTCACCATCACCTTCGCCGGCACGACGCTGAACGGATCGTTCAACGCGCTCAACTGCGACATGTAACGCGGTGAGGAGTGCCGAGCATTCGTGTAGATAGTCTGCTCGAAGCGCGCGACGCGGGGCTCGCCCTCGAGCTCGTCGGCGGCAAGGGCGGGCTCGGCCGGCGCATCTCCGGGCCGCGCATTCAGAAGCCGGGGCTCGCGCTCACCGGCTACACCGCGTACGTGCACGCCGAGCGGCTGCAGGTGCTCGGGCTCACCGAGATCTCGTACCTGCGATCGGTCGAGCCGGAGAAGCGGCGCATGGGGCTCGAGACCTTGTGTGCACTCGAGCCGTCGTGCGTCGTGGTCACGCGCGGGCTCGAGGTTCCGCAGGAGCTGGTCGCCGGCGGCGATCGCCACGAGGTGCCGATCTTCTCCACGCCGCTGATGTCGTCGGTGTTCATCAACCGCGTCACCAAGTGGCTGGAAGATCGCCTGGCGCCGACCACCAGCGTCCACGGCGTGCTCATCGACGTGCTCGGCGTCGGCATTTTACTGCTCGGTAAGTCGGGCATCGGCAAGAGCGAGGCGGCGCTCGATCTGGTGCTGCGCGGGCATCGTCTGGTCGCCGACGACATCGTCGAGATCCGCAAGCGCGTGCCCGACATGATCTACGGCTCGGGCTCGGACATCATCAAGCACCACATGGAAATCCGCGGGCTCGGCATCATTAATATAAAAGACCTGTTCGGCATCTCGGCGGTGCGCGACGCCAAGAAGATCGAGCTGGTGGTCGAGCTGGTCGAGTGGAACGAAGAGGAGGAGTACGATCGGCTCGGCGTCGAGGAGCTGCGCCACTCGATCCTCGACGTGGCGGTGCCGATGCTGCGCGTGCCGATTCGCCCCGGCCGCAACATTACGACGATCATCGAAGTGGCCGCGCGCAACCTGCTCTTGAAGTATCAAGGCAAGCACTCGGCGCGCGAGTTCCAGGATCGCCTGAACCGCGCGCTGATCGAAGCCAAGCCGGAAGAGCTGCCGCTCAAGCACGTCGACGAGGTCGAGTGATGCCCGCGCGCCCGATGCGTGTCGTCGTGGTCACCGGCGTCTCGGGCGCGGGCAAGTCGACGGCGCTGCGCGCGCTCGAGGACGTCGGGTTTTTTTGCGTCGACAACTTGCCGCTGCCGCTGCTCGGCCGCTTCGTCGAGCTGCTGTCGGCGGCGGGCGACGCCGAGCAGGCGGCGCTGGTGGTCGACGCGCGCGAGGGCGAGTTTCTCACCGGCTACCGCGAGGCGTTCGCCAACCTGCGCGAGCACGGCCACCAGCTCGAGGTGCTGTTCCTCGACGCCAGCGACGACGTGCTGGTGCGCCGCTTCTCCGAGACGCGCCGCCGCCACCCGCTCTCGGGCGACGATCTGCGCGAAGGCATCGAGCGCGAGCGCGACCTCTTGCGCGGCCTGCGCGAGGTCGCCGAGGCGGTCGTCGACACCGCCAACCTCAACGTGCACCAGCTCAAGGGCGTCATCCAGGAGCGCTACCGCCGCTCGGCCGACGTCCTGGCGATCACGCTGCTCTCGTTCGGCTTCAAGCACGGCCTGCCCGCCGAGGCGGACATCGTGCTCGACGTGCGCTTTTTGCCGAATCCGTACTTCGTCGAGTCGCTCAGCGCCTCGACGGGCGAGGAGCCGCAGGTGGCGTCGTTCGTCCTCGACAACGCCGACGCGCGCGAATTTTTGGATCGCACCGAGGGCTTGCTTACATTTGTACTACCGCGCGCCGAGCGCGAAGGTAAGGCCTACCTGACGGTCGCCGTGGGCTGCACCGGCGGCCGCCATCGCTCGGTGGCGGTAGTGCAAGAGCTGGCCAAGCGCATGCCGCGCCGCCATCCGTTGACGGTACGGCATCGCGATCTGGCGAGAGGACGAGAATGAAGACCGGCGTGATCATCGTGACGCATGGCGCGGCCGCGGAGTCGATGGTCGACGCCGCGGAGCGCATGGTCGGCGGCCTCGACGTCAAGACCGTCTCGGTCCAGTTCGGCGAGCCGCGCCTCGAGACCGAGCAGCACCTGGAGGCCGCCGTCGAGGCGCTCGGCACCACCGACGTCCTGTTCCTCGTCGATCTCGAAGGCTCGACGCCGTTCAACCTCTGCTGCCGCCGCTGCGGCGGGAGCGCGGTCGTGCTCTCGGGCATGAACCTGCCGATGCTGTTCAAGCTGGCCACGGCCGATCGCCTGCACGGCGCCGGCGCGCTCGCCGAGGAGCTGGCCGCCACCGCGATCAAGAGCATCCACATTCGCCGTTCGGGGGAACCGCGCTGATGGCCGACGCCACGGAGCAGAAGCTGCAGATCCAGAACGAGCTCGGCATGCACGCGCGCGCCGCGACCAAGTTCGTGCAGACGGCCAACAAGTTCAAGGCGGCGATCACCGTCGAGAAGGACGGGCAGACGGTGAACGGCAAGAGCATCATGGGCGTGCTCATGCTGGTGGCGGCCAAGGGCACGTGGATCACGGTGAAGTGCCACGGCGAGGACGCGGACGCGGCGCTGGCCGCGCTGGCGGCGCTGGTGCGGGACAAGTTCGGGGAGGACTAGTGGCGGGAGACGGCGGCGAGGGGAGCACCCCGAAGATCATGCACGGCGTGCCGGCGTCGCCCGGCCTCGCCGTCGGCCGCGCGTTCGTCATCGATCGCCGCAAGGTCAAGACGCCCAAGCGCCACATCGCCGACGACGAGGTGGAGCACGAGATCGTGCGCTTCGACTCGGCGCTCGCCACCTCGAGCGATCAGCTCGAGCGCGTGAAGAAGAAATTGGCCGAGCGCGAGGGCGAGGATCATTTCCTCATCCTCGAGGCGCACCAGCTCATCCTGCACGACGAGCACCTGGTCGATCCGACGCGCAAGCGCATCCGCGACGAGAAGGTCAACGCCGAGTGGGCGCTGCGCAAGACCGTCGAGGAGATCAAGGCGGTGTTCGACGCGCTCGACGAGGACTACTTCCGCGAGCGGCGCTCGGACATCGACTTCGTCGGCGATCGCATCCTGCGCAACCTGCTCGGCGTCGAGACCTCGCCGGCCATGCCGCCCGCCGGCGCGATCATCGTGGCGCACGATCTGTCGCCCGCCGACACCGCGCAGCTGCACCGCGCGGCGTGCGGCGCGTTCGTCACCGACGTCGGCGGCAAGACGTCGCACTCGGCGATTCTAGCGCGCGCGTTCGAGATCCCGTCGGTGGTCGGCCTCGATCACGTCACCGACGAAGTCGGCAACGGCGACCTGATGATCGTCGACGGCATCCGCGGCGAGGTGATCATCCGCCCGACGCCGCAGCAGTGCGAGGAGTACCGCGCGTCGGGGCGGCGCCACGTCGCCTTCATGCACGAGCTGCTCTCGAACCGCGATCTGCCGGCCGAGACGCAAGACGGCGCGCGCGTGCGCCTCTACGCCAACGTCGAGATCGTCGACGAGGTGTCGAGCGCGCTCGATCACGGCGCCGAGGGCATCGGGCTCTACCGCACCGAGTTCCTCTACCTCGACCGCCCCGATCTGCCGCGCGAGGAGGAGCACTTCATGCACGCGCGCGGCGTGCTCCGGCGCATGCACCCGTACCCGGCGACGTTCCGCACGTTCGATCTCGGCGGCGACAAGATGGCGCCGTTCGCCACCGTCTCGGGCGAGGACAACCCCGCGCTCGGCCTGCGCTCGATCCGCCTGTGCCTGCGCGAGCGCGGCCTGTTCAAGGCGCAGCTCCGCGGCCTTCTGCGCGCGTCGGTGCACGGCCGCATGCGCATCATGTTCCCGATGATCTCCGGCGTCGGTGAATTGCGCGAGGCCAAGGCGGTGGTCGACGAGGCGCGCGCCGAGCTCGACAAAGAGGGCCAGCCCTACGATCCGAAAGTTCCCATCGGCATCATGGTCGAGATGCCGTCGGCGGTGATGGTGGCCGATCTGCTGGCGCGCGAGTGCGACTTCCTCTCCATCGGCACCAACGATCTCATCCAGTACGCGCTCGCGATCGATCGCGGCAACGAGCACGTCGGCTACCTCTATCATCCGCTGCACCCGGCGATCCTGCGCATGATCCGCTACGTGGTCGACGCCGGTCACGCCGCCGGCGTGCGCGTCGGCCTGTGCGGCGAGATGTCGGGCGAGCCGATGTTCGCGCTCATCCTGCTCGGCCTCGGCCTCGACGAGATGTCGATGAACTCGACGTCGATCCCCGTCGTCAAGAGCGTGCTGCGCGGCTCGCGCCTGTCGGCCGCGCGCGAGCTGGCCGAGCGGGCGCTCGCGCTCCCGACGGCGCAGGAGATCGAGTCGCTGGTGCACGAGCACATGGCCACGCGCTACCCCGAAGATCTGCTGCGCGCCGCCGGCGACATGCTGCTCGCCTAGCGGGCGGCGAAATCCGCTCGATCCCGCCGCTCGCCCATCTGTGGTAATTTTCCCGTCGATGAGTCTGCCGGGCCGCTTCGTCGACGCCACCTGCGGGCGCATCTTCGTGCACCGCGCCGGCCGCGGCGAGCCGCTGGTGCTGATCCACGGCTTCTTCGTCTCGCACTGGTATTTCCGCCACGTGCTGCCGCGCCTCGCCGAGAAGCACGACGTGATCGCGCTCGATCTGCCCGGCTTCGGCGAATCGGATCGCCCCGCCCCCGACAAGTTCAACTACGACCTGCCGTCGTTCGCCGGCGTCGTCGCCGAGGTGATGGACGCGCTCTCGCTGCCGCGCGCCGACGTACTCGGCCACTCGATGGGCGGCGGCGTCGCGCTCACGCTGGCCGCGCGCGATCCCGATCGCGTGAGCCGCCTCGCCCTGTGCTGCGCCACCGTCTACCCGATCGCCATCCCCGCCGAGGGCAAGCTCCTGCTCCAGCCGGTCGTCGGCCCGTTCCTCTGGCGCCACGCCTTCCGCAAAGCCGACATCAAGCGCGTGATGATCCGCGACCAGGTGCGCGACCCGCGCTTCGCCGACGACGAGTTCGTCGACTACTACTGGGCGCGCCTCAATCGCCCCGGCGGCCGCGAGGCGACGTACGCGTCGATGCAGGCGATCGCCGCGCTCGCGGACTCGAACGCCGATCCCGGCCGCGTCACCGCGCCGACGCTGGTGCTGTGGGCCGACGAGGATCGCATCGTGCCGCTGGCGCACGGCAAGCGCCTCCAGCGCGCCATCGCCGGCGCCGAGCTGCGCGTCGTCCCCGCGTCGGGCCACATGCCGTTCCTCGAGCGCCCCGACGAGTTCTTGCGCCAGCTCGAGCCGTTTCTCGACGCGCCCGCGCATCGCGCGCAGGTCGCGCCCGTGCCCTCGTCCAGGAGTCGAGCTTCATGACCGCGCCGCTCAAGATCCTGATCGTCGAAGACTCCACCGCCATGCGCCAGCTCCTCTCGCTCGCCGTCCGCAAGCGCGGCGCCGAGGTGACCGAAGCCGCCGACGGCCTGGCCGCGCTCAAGCTCCTGCACGAGGGCCGCTTCGATCTGCTGTTCGTCGATCTCAACATGCCGATCCTCGACGGCATGAAGCTGATCCACCGCGTCCGCGAGGACGCCACCAAGGCGTCGACCAAGATCTGCGTCGTCACCACCGAGTCGGCGCCCGCCACCGAGGAGCACGCGCGCGCGCTCGGGGCCGACTTCTTCTTGCGCAAGCCGGTCTCGCGCCGCGACGTCGAGCGCGTGCTCGCGGAGGCGTTCCCTGGCTGAAGCTCGGCCGTGGCGCGTTCGTCCTGCGCGCCCCGCCGATCGCGAGGCGCTGCTCGCGCTGTGGCGCGAGGTCGACGAGTTGCACGCGTCGCTTCAGCCCGGCTTCTTTCGCGTCGACTACGATCGCTCGCGCCTCGTCGACGATCGGGTGCGCGACGCGCAGACCGGCGGCTGGCAGACGCTGCTGGTGGCCGACGACGGCGGCGGGGCGGTGTGCGGCCTCATCTGGATGCAGATCTACGACACGCCGCCGGCCGCGTCGATGGTGCAGCGCCGCCGCGGCCACGTCGAGGACCTGGTGGTCACGCGCGCGCGCCGCCGCGCCGGCTGCGGCCGCGCGCTCCTCGAGGCCGGCGCCGCGTGGGCGCGCCAGAAAGGCGCCGCGCAGCTCGTCCTCACCGTCTGGGCCGGCAACCTCGAGGCCGAGCGCTTCTATCAATCGCTCGGCTACCAGCCGATAAGCCAGGTGCTCGGGACCGATCTGTGAGCCGCGCGTCGACGGCGTTCGCGCTCGTCCTGCTGTTCGCCGCGCGCTCCGCGTTCGCCGGCGATCCGGCGCAGCGCTGGCGCACCATCGAGACGCCGCACTTCCACATTCACTACTACACGTACTCCGACGGCCGAATCGGCGAGGAGCAGGTGGCGCAGCGCCTCGCGGTGGTGGCCGAGGACGCGCGCAGACGTTTGACGCCGTTCCTCGGCACCGGCCTCAAGCGCAAGACGCACGTCGTGATCACCGACGACACCGACGACTTCAACGGCTCGGCCACCGTGCAGCCCTATCCCGCCATCCGCCTGTTCGCCACGTCGCCCGACGATCGCGCCGAGCTCAACGACTACGACGACTGGCTCTCGGGCCTGTTCATGCACGAGTACACCCATATCCTGCACATCGGCACCATCGGCGGTGTCTGCGCCAACGTCCTCAATGCGGTCCTCGGCTGGGGCCTCGGCATCATCTACGCGCCCAATCAAGCGCAGCCGCGCTACATCATCGAAGGCCTCGCCGTCTTCGAAGAGTCGGCGCGCACCTCCGGCGGCCGCCTGCGCAACTCGATCTGGGACATGTACCTGCGCGCCGCCACGCTCGAGCATCACCTCCAGCGTCTCGATCAGTTCAGCAACTTCCCGACGCTGTTCCCATTCGGCAACGCCGCCTATCTCTACGGCTCCGCACTGATGCGCTTCGTCGCCGAGCACTATGGTCAGGACAAGCTGCTCAAGCTCTCTAGAGACTATGGCTCGGTCTGCATCCCCGGCGGGCTCAGCCGCGCGTTACGCCACGCCACCGGTCAAACGTGGGATCAGGTCTATGTCGACTTCAAGCGCGAGCTCGAGCGGCGCTATGGCGCGCAGCGCGACGCCATCGCCGCGCGCGGCATCACGCCGTCGCGCAAATTGACCAGCTACCTCGAGACCGTCAATCGCCCCGCCTTCACGCCCGACGGCCGCGAGGTGGTCTACTCCGAATCCGACGGCCACACGCGCCCGCGCCTGATGCGCCTCAATGTCGACACCGGCCAATCGCAGACCGAGCTCAAAGTCGACGGCGCCGGCGGCCCGAGCCTGAGCGCCGACGGCACCATCGGCGTCTTTCACGCCGTCGACATCTGGGACACCTACTATTTCTATGACGACGTCTATGTCTACAATCGTCAAACCAAAGAGAAGCGCCGCCTGACCGAAGGCCTGCGCACCACCAATCCCGGTCTGTCTCCGGACGGCAAACGCGTCGCGTTCGAAGTCAATTCACTGACGTCGCGCGGTTTGTCTTTAATGGACATCGAAAGCGGCAGAATCGAGGAGCTGATCCCGGCGCGCGGCTTCGAGCAGGTCTATACGCCGTCGTTCTCCCCCGACGGCAAGACGCTGGCGTTCTCGTGGTGGCGTGAGAACGGCTATCGCGACATCTGGCTGATGGATCTCGCCACGCGCAAGCTGACTCAAATCACGCACGATCGCTCCATAGACCTGGAGCCGCGCTTTTCGCCGGACGGCCATTGGCTGTACTTCGTCAGTGACCGCACTGAGGTTCACAACCTCTATGCCTATGAATTGTCCACCGGCAAACTGTTTCAAGCCACCAATGTGGTCAATGGACTGTTCGATCCGGCGATCTCCCCCGACGGCAAACGCGTCGCCTTCGTCGGCTTCCGCGCCGAAGGCTACGATCTGGAGATCGCCGATCTCGATCCCTCCAAGTGGTGGTTGGCCGCGCCGTCGCTGCTCGATCGCCCCGACTCCGAATCGCCCAAGAGCGGCACACCGCTGCCTTCGCACCGCTATAACCCATTGACCACTTTGTTCCCGTGGACCTTTACCCCTTATGCCCAGCCCGACGGTTATGGCGAATTACTCGGCTTCAGACTGAACGGCTCCGACGTCGCCGGCCGCCACGCGTGGGCGCTCGATCTCGCCTTCGGCACCGGCCGCTCCGACGACGTCAACTTCAGCGCCAACTACAGCTACTACGGACTGTGGCCCAATCTCTACGTCGGCGCCGGCCGCTCGCTCGGCCACCGCGGCGGCCTGGTCATCAATGGACAAGACATCGGTTTCGATCAAGAGGATTGGACCTTCGGCGCCGGCATTCAATTACCCATCTTGCGCCACCTGATTGAATCGTCCGATCTGAGCTTCTCCTATGACGTGGACTATTCGCGCAGCTTGACGCCGATGCCGCCGCCCGATCCGACGCACCTCGTGCCGCAATTGCCGCAAAACGGCCGCGTGGCGGGAATCGGCGTCTCGTGGTCGTTCAGCGCGTTACGCCGCTATCTGTATTCCGTCTCGACCGCGCAGGGCCGCACGGTCGGCGTGTCGCTCGGCATCGGCGCGCCGTTTCTCGGCTCCAGCTTCAATACGACCTATTCGGTCTCGTGGCGCTGGAACGAGTTCATTCCCATGCCGTGGAAGCCGGCGTGGCTGCGCGATCACGTCTTGTCGCTGGCGTACGCCGGCGGCATCTCGGGCGGCGATCCCAATCGGCGCAGCGCGTTCTTCCTCGGCGGCTATCCGCCGCAAGACCTGTTGAAGTCGATCTACGACTTCTCGCGTCCCGGCTCCGCGCCGCTGCGCGGCTACGGCTACGGCTCGGTCGTCGGCGATCAATTCCACGTGCTCAACGTCGAATATCGTTTCCCGATTGTCTGGATCGAGCGCGGCTATTCGACGTTTCCGGTCTATCTGCGGCGATTGCACGGCAAGCTGTTCACCGATTACGGCGGCGCGTTCAATGAAGGCTTCAGCTTCGACAAGCTCAAGGTCGGCGTCGGCGCCGAGGTGATGCTCGAGCTGATCTACGGCTACTATTTCGGCGCCGCGCTACAGCTCGGCTACGCCTACGGCGTCAACGCCGGCGGCTCGAATCAAGTCTATTTCCTGCTCAACAACCCGTTCTGATTGGTCGCTTGCACGCCACGCCATTCGCCCTAATTAAGTGAGATACTCATTCGAGGAGGTGTCCCATGAGCGATATGACGCAAGAGCAGATGACGGCGCTGGTACGCGACATCGCCGACGGCAAAGCGTCGTGGGCGCCGGTTCGCGCCGAGCTGGTGATGCTCGGGCGCATGGCGGCGCAGATCGAGCCGCAGATGGGCACCGAGGGGCGCCCGACGTTCGAGACGCTGGTCGCCGCGTGGGGCCAGATGGCCGTCGGTGGTGACGCCGACGCGCGCTCGATCCTCGAGTCGCTCAAGACGCATCCGAAGCAGGGCGCGGCGGCGAGCGGATGGCTGGCCCGGCTCTGATCTCCACCGTCGTCACGTACCTCGAGATGCGCGAGCCGCCGAGCGACCGGCCGACCGCGCCGCTGCGCGACGATCTGCAAATCGTCCACGCGCGCAAGCCGACCGTCTCCTTCTATCGCTACCTCTACGACACCATCGGCGAGCGGTGGCTATGGACCGATCGCAGTCGCAAGAAGCTGAGCGACGCCGAGTTGGCGGCCATCCTCGGCGACGAGCGCGTCGAGGTCTGGGTGCTGTACGCGGCCGGCGTGCCGGCGGGTTACGTCGAGCTCGATCGGCGCGTCGGCGGCGAGATCGAGGTGGCGTACTTCGGTTTGATCCCCGAGTTCGTCGGCCAGGGCCTCGGCGCGTACCTGCTCGATTGGGCGATTCACCGCGCGTGGGCGCAGCCGCGGCTCGGTCGCCTCTGGGTCCACACGCAGACGCTCGATCACCCGCGCGCGCTTCCCCTCTATCAACGCCTCGGCTTCAAGCCCTACAAAACCGAAACCATCCACGTCGACGATCCGCGCTGAGGCGCCATCAATCAGTCGTGCGGGGCGGAGCCGTCGGTGCAGGCGATCTCCGTGCAGGTGAAGGTAACGAACTCGCAGTTGCAGAAGTTGCAGCCGTCGGTGGAGGGGCAGCCGGGGTTGTCGTTGCCGACCTGGCCGTTGCCGCAGATCCGGCCGTCGGGATAGCGGCACGAGAGCGGCGGCGAGTCGAACGGCGCGGAATCGATCGAGGCGTCCTGGCCCGCGCCGGCGTCGCCGCACCCGGCGATGGTGAACGTGAATAGCGAGACGAACGATAAAGCGATCGCGATCGACATTGAACGAATCATGCGCGCGTGATTAGCAAGCGCTGCGCCACGCGCGCTACGCGGAGTTGCGGCGCGCTCGACGGGAAAATCGCGACACGCACGTCGTGACTAACCGTCCATCAGCGATTCGAGGCACGCGGCCACCGCCGGTTGGCTCCAATCGCGATCGCTGATGACGTAATAGCGGATGTTGCCGTCTTTATCGACGATGAACGTCTCGGGGAACTTCTCGGTGCCCCAACGCTTCGGCGTCTCGCGCTCTTTGTCGAGCACGATGTCGAGCACCGTCCCCTTGGCGAAGAACTTGCGGACCACCGGCCAATCGTCGTCGACGCTGACGGCGAGCAGGCGGAACGGCTTGCCCTTCATGCTCGCCACCAGCTTCTCCATCGACGGCATCTCGACCACGCAGGTGCCGCACCACGTGGCCCAGAAGTTCACCAGCACCACGTTGCCGCGCAGCGCGGAGAGGCGCACGTCGCGGCCGGCGTAGTCTTTGAGCGTGAAGTCGGGCGCGGGCGCGGGGAAGCTGGCGAACGCGGGATTCGACGGCGCGGCTTGCAGGACTTCGCAGGCGGCTTCGCCCGAGCGGCGCTCGCCGGCGCGGGCGCGCTGGGCGGCCTCGGGCAGCGCGAGCGCGAACAGCACGACCAGGAGCAGGCCGATGCTCGCGGCCACGCCGATGGCGACGAATTTCACGCCGCGCCTCCGCGCAGGCGCCGTTCGAGCGCCGACTCGTCGACGCGGAACTTCGCCCACTTCTTGCCGTCGACGAGCACCACCGGCACCTCCAGCCCATAGAGCGCCTGCAGCTCGGCGTCGGTGTCGACGTCGATCACGTCGAGCTCGAAGCCGGCGCGCGCGCGCACGCGCTCGAGCGCCGCTTTGGCGTCATCACAGAGGTGACAATGCACTCGGGTATAAAGCGTCAAACGCGCCATTCAATCAATCCAATCAATCCAATCAATCCAATCAATCGTCAATCCATCACCACGTTCAAGACCTGCGCGATCGCGCGCAGCGAGGTCATGAGCGCGCTGAAGCCCTCGGGCGTGAGCGACTGCGGGCCGTCGCACAGCGCCTTCGACGGATCGGGGTGCACGTCGACCATGATGCCGTCGGCGCCGACCGCCAGCGCGGCGCGCGCCATCGGCGGCACCAGCAGCGAGTCGCCGGTGCCGTGCGACGGATCGATCACGATCGGCAGGTGCGTCAATCGCTTCAATAAAGGTATCGATCCCAAATCGAGCGTATTGCGCGTCATGGTCTCGAACGTGCGAATGCCGCGCTCGCACAAGATGACCTGGTAGTTGCCACCTTTGACGATGTACTCGGCCGACATCAGGAACTCTTGAATCGTCGACGACATGCCGCGCTTGAGCAGCACCGGCTTGCGGATCTCGCTCACCGCTTCGAGCAGCGCGAAGTTCTGCGCGTTGCGCGTGCCGATCTGCAGGACGTCGGCGTACTCGGCGCATTGCGCGACCAGCGACGGATCGATCACCTCGGTGACCACCGGCATGCCGGTGAGCGCGCGCGCCTCGGCGAGGATCTTGAGCCCGTCGAGCTTGGTGCCTTGAAACGAATAGGGCGAGGTGCGCGGCTTGTACGCGCCGCCGCGCAGGAAGCGCGCGCCGGCCTCGCGCACCGCGCGGGCGGCGGCCAGCGTCTGCTCGCGCGTCTCGACGGCGCACGGCCCGGCGATCACGCCGAAGCGCCCGCCGCCGATCACCGACGGCGCGCCGCCCGGCCCCGGCAGCGAGATCACCGTGTCGTGCGGATGCGTCTCGCGCGACACCAGCTTCCACGGCTTGGAGATCGCCACCGCTTCGGTGACGCCGGGAAAGTGCGCGAAGTGGCCGGGATCGACCGGCCCGGGATTGCCGGTGATGGCCACCGCCACGCGCTGCGCCCCCGGCATCTTGTGCGGCGTGAACCCCAGCTCGCGAATCTTGTCACAGACGCGCTGCACATCGTCGTCGGTCGCAGTGGGTTCCATGAGCACGAGCATGACGGGAGGCTAGCATAGCCATGCTTCCGGCGCACCGACGAGAGAACGAGCGGGGCTAGAGGTCGGGGACGCCGCCGTCGATGCACTCGACGGGGCCGTTGTGCGCGTCGCCGAAGCAGGTGATGCTGCCGTTGCAGTCGCAGTAGAAGCGGCCGTAGGACGTCTCGCAGTAGTGCGCGGGGAAGTCGCACGACTCGCCGAAGTGCCACTGGCCCTTCAAGCAGCGCGAGTCGGGCCCGATGTTGCCGCAGTCGGTGCCGCACAGGAACGCGTAGTGGCCGTTGCACATCGGCTCGGGCGCGAGGTCGATCGACGCGTCGGCCCCGCCGCCGTCCGAGCCGCAGCCGCCGAGCGCCGCCAGCAGCACCGCCAGACCCATCGTCAGCCGCATGACTCTCGATCATACACGCGCGCGCCAAAAAAAACCGGGGCCCCCTCGCGGAGGCCCCGGCATGCTGCGTTGCAAGATAATGGCTACTTGCCGTGCTTCTTCAGCTCCTCGTCGATGATCCCGGCGAACGCGTCGATCGGCATCGCGCCGGCGATCTTCCGCCCGTTGATGAAGAACGTCGGCGTGCCCATGCCGCCGCCGAGCGAGTTGGCGTACTGGACGTCGGCGTTGATCGACTGCTTGTACTTGCCCGAGTCGAGATCGCTCTTGAACTGATCGATGTTGAGCCCGAGCTCGCTCGCGTACTTCTCGAGCGCCGGCCGATCGAGCGCCTGCTGATTGGTGAACAGCTTGTCGTGCATCTCCCAGAACTTCCCTTGCGCGTTGGCCGCCATCGCCGCCTCGGCCGCGAGCTGCGCCTTGTCGTGGAACGGCAGCGGATAGTTGCGGAACGCGATGCGCACCTTGCCTTTGTACTTCTCCTCGAGCTGCTTGACCGTCGGCACCACGCGCCCGCAGAACGGGCACTGAAAGTCGGAGAACTCGACGATCTGCACCGGCGCGCCCTTGGGCCCGACGGCCGGCGCCTGTCCCGCGTCCACCTTGTAGACGGTCTTGTCGGCCGGCGGCGCGCCCGGAGGCGCCGCGCCCGCCGCGACCTCGGCCTTGGCGGTCTTCATCAGCTCGTCATAGACGTGCGCCACCGGCGTGCCCTTCTTGATGAGCGCATCGGCCGCCGCGAGCTCGCCGTCGATCTTCGCCTTGAACGCCTCGAACGGCTGCGCGCCGACGAACGGCTTGCCGTTGATGAAGAACGAAGGCGTGCCGCGCGCGCCGATCTTGTTGCCCTCGGCCAGCTCGGCGTCGACCTTCTGCTTCCACTTGCCCGAGTCGAGATCGGCTTTGAACTGATTCATGTTCAGTCCGATATCCTGCGCGTACTTCTCGAGGTTGGGA
>DASREC010000002.1:0-13225 GCA_035652295.1 Polyangia bacterium | reverse complement strand
GCAGAGTTGTCGGCGATGATGAAGTCCGCTTCTGGCTCGCGCGCGACGACCTTGCCATTTTGGACCCATCCGGCGAACCGCGCCGTCACGCTTGCCATCGGATCGTTGGGATCGAGGACCTCGACCGACTCCTGCGCGCGCACGACCACCTTCACGCCCACCGGGACGGGCACCGCGAGCGGCGGAGCCTCATCGATCCACGAGCCGCCGTCCACTTGCATCTTCACGCGTGTCCGCACCGCCGTGTTGACTGACGACTCTGCCGTCAAGGCGAAGAGGCGCACATCGGGCCGCAGCCACCAACGATCGTACGGCACCGTGATCGATTGCAGCGGCGCTCCGCCGGGCTTGTTCGGATCCTTGACGATCTCGAACCGCACCGCATCGGTATGGAGTCCGAGCGGCGCCTCCTCGGCTGAGTACCAGAGCAAGAGCGCCGCGGCATCGGTGCCTTTTGCCTCGCCATCGTCTCGACCATCGGCTGTGGCGGCAACGGCTCGAGCTGCGTGACGCAAACCGTCTGCGCCAACAGCGCCAAAGACTGCGCAGCAGGCCAGCGCTGCAACACCGCGCTCAATCCACCCGTTTGCCAGACGCTGTATTGCGGCGCCGAAGGGGCCGCGTGCGGCGGTGACAGCGCGAACGACTTGTGCGCGAGCCATGCGTGAGCGGGCGCCGTTTGCTCGGACGGTGGGACGTTCAGTTGCTCACGCCTCACTGTGCAATACGACGACTGTCGCGATGAGACGATCTCCTCAGGGCTGTCGGCGGCGATGGACGCCTGCCAGCAACTCGGCGGCCTCGCGGCGTCGACTCCTTGCAAGAGCACCAACATCGTCGGCCGCTGCCAGGTGAGTCTCTCGCAAACCGACTTCACTGGAACGGAAACGATTTGGTACTACGAGGATTGGAGCAACGTTCAATCGTCGCCGATGAGCGACTGCGCTGCGCAGTCAGGTACATGGGGACTTTGAGTGCTCAATGAATCTCGATCTTTCGCGCGTAGCTGGCGACGGTGGACGCAAGTGAATCGAGATCTACTATTACTTTGTCGGATCCGCTGACTGGAGACACGTCGGCGAATGAAACGTCGTATCGAGAATCTTCTTTCAATGTGCAATACGACGACTGCCGCGACGAGACGATCACGTCCGGGCTTTCGGCAGCAATGGCTGCGTGCCAGCAAATGGGAGGATTCACCGAGTCGACTCCTTGCAAGAGCAGTAACGTCGTCGGCCGCTGCCAGGTCAATCTCTCGCAAAGTGGTTTCAATGGGACCGAGACCATCACGTACTACCAGGATTGGGGCAACGTCCAATCGTCGCCGATGAGCGACTGCGCGGCGCAGTCCGGCACTTGGGGTTCCTGAGCGCTAATCGCCGCCGAGCAGCACCTGCGCTGCAGCCACGTAAGGCTCCCAAAGACGCGCTCCTGCATCATTACCGATCATCACTTCATCGCCCGCGCGCTCGAGACGCCAGCTCGGATCGTCTTTGACGATGTCGCAGAGCACGTCCCATATGCGCTCTGGTGACGTTGCCGCCAATTTCTTCGCTTTCTCCAGATCGTAATTCTTCAAGAACGTCTCGAGCTCCTGTCCACGCGGAAGCTGCTTCGCCAGATAACGCGCTCCTTTGGCAAGTCGTTTCGACGAAGGCAGGCGTTTTTTTCTTTCGATCAGGTCGATCGCGGCTGGTATCGACAGATCGCAACAGGCTTCGAGGTACAACCACAAGAACACCGACGGCAGTTGCGCGATCGAAGCATGATAGAACGCCCATGCGTTGATGACGGACCAACCTGCCTCCGGGTGGAGCACGGTGTGCACGAAAGGTTTCCTGCCCGCACCAAAATCGCTCGCCAGGCGAAGCAACTCGAGCGCGGCCGGCAGGAACTCTTTGCTTCCGGGTCGGCGCGCGAGGTGCTGTCGACTGAGAGAATAGTCGTCGACGTCGAGCTCCATGGTGCCCGCGCTCTTGCGTGTCTCTCCTCCTCGGTGAGCAGCGCCGAAGAACACGAGATCGAGCTTCAAGTCGAGAGGCGCTACGGAGACATCAAAGACGAACCTCAAGGAACTCGATGCTGGAGCCACGCGACGGAGACACTCGGCGAACCAACGTTCGTCCAACGCGGGGACTTGCTCTTCACACTGGGAGAGCGTCTCCATTCGCGTCTTGTTCGGTGGCTCCGTGATGAACGCGATGCGCTCGCCGTTGCGATGCTCGAGCGCCTCCTCGACTCTACCGCCCAATCGCCGATAGAGGTCGAGGGCAGCTTCGATCTCGTGCTCTCGTCGTGTATAGAGACCAATCGTCAGCGTGAGACCCATCAGTACCTCCGAATGGTCACGACCTTGCCGGCAAACTTGAGTACCTTGCCGGTAACAGCGTCAATCACGTGGCTGCCTCTTACAGCGTACTCTGAGCCTGCGATCTTGGCCTCGCGCGGCACGGCGATCTCGAGGCGGCCGAGTTTGTCACCGGGACGATTCTCTGTGAACAGCTTGACGGTATTCTTCAGTTGGCTGACGGCCTCGTCGATCTTCGATCCAGCGCTCAACTCCTCGGCGCCTTTCGACTCCAGTAGATTGAACTTGGAACCACTCCTGGTGATGACGTCGGAGAGTCTTCCGGCTTCCTTTTCGGACGCGCGGAGAAACTGCGCTACCTCTTTACGATTGGAGGCGACGATTCGTTCGCCGCGACCCGCGGCCCCCGCGACCACGCGCTCCTCGAACGCTGCACCGACGCCGCCGAAGAAGACCGCGGCAGCGGCCTGGCCCGCCACATCCTTGGTCGCATCCAGGACGAGCCTGGAGTTACCATGTTCGAGATCCTCTTTTATTCGACCGGCCGCTTCAACGTCCGGTCGCATGCTTTGAGGAACCGCGTCTCGTGAACGTCCGGTGTGCGCGCTCTGTTGTCCGAACTCCTCGGCGGCGCGCTGCGACTCGAGCGCCTTCTGCCGCTCGTACTCGTTGAAGCGCTTCATTTCCTCGATCTGCTTACGCGCCTCAGCGAAAGCCTTTTGCTGCGCGACGTGCTCTCTTTCCTGCTGCTTCAACACGCCGATGACGTCGCTGCGTGTTCTACCGAGGTGCTGCGCGATCTTGTCCAATCCCGCGTTGATCGCCCGAAGGAAAATGTTCTGATCGGTGTGAGTCGGTTTGCGCCCATCGTGATCGACGAGCGTGATCGGCCGATTGTCGCTGTGAGAATATGGTGATTGCGTCGTCCCTTCGGGATCAACGCTCACCCATCGGCCGATCCAAGGCGCGTGGTAGCGCGCGCCGACATAATAGAGCCCCGTCTCCTCGTCGCGCTCCTTGCCGGTGTAACGGTAGCGCTTGCTGGCGAGCCCCGCATAGAGCGCGGTCGTGCCGTACGGGTGAAGCTCCTCGTACGAGAGCGGCAGCGCGTTCTCGTCGAGCTCGACGATCGCGCTGTCGAGGTGATCGTCGTGTTGATAACGAACTTGCTGCGCCGGGCCGGGCGCGCTGCCGCTCACCAGCGTCTCGACGAGCGCGAAGCGGCGCTCGTGATCGAGCACGTGCAGCGTGTCGCGTTCGAGCGTCGGCGGCGCGCCGAGCGCCGGCCGCTCGCGATAGAGCTCGAAGCCGTCGAGGTACACGCGGTCGGTCACCTGTGTCGGCGTCCGCGCCTGTTTGAGCACGCGCTGGCCGCGCAGGTCGTACGCGAAGTACACCGGATTGCTCACCGCGGTCGCGGCGCTGGGATCCATCGTGTTGCCGACGCGCGTGCGCGTGCAGCCGACGAGCTGGTCGCGATGATTCCACGCCATCGACGCGAGGTGCGCCATCGACGTCATGTTGCCGCGCGCGTCATGCGCATAATTGGAGTCGAAGCCGCCCACCGTCGTCTTCGCGAGTCGATTGGAGCCGGTCGCGGTCGCATACGTACGCGTCCACGTGGTCGCGCCGGCGTGGCTCATCGACTGAAAGTTGCCCGATGGATCGTAAAGATACTGTTCTGTGTATGAGACTACTTTTGACAGATCGTTCGGGTCGGCGACCGGCAACGCCAGCGGATCGGGGACGTCGCGCTCGTCGGGCGCCGCCTGGCTCAGGTGCTCGCGCCCGACGGCGGAGCGCAGTCGATAGAGCGCGTCGTAACCGTAATCGCGCTCGGGCTTGATGACTCTGCCGCCAAAATAGATTGTATCTTGCGCGTCGTCGCGAATGGCAGTGATGTTGCCGACCGGATCATAGGCGTACACCAATGATTGAAACTGCTGATTGCCCTTGCTCGTAGCAATCGTGTCCAATCGAAACGTGAAGGGGTCATAGCTGTATCCGCTGGTGACACCGTTTTGGAATTGGACGTTGACGCGGCGGCCGTGAGCGTCATAGGCGATCCTATTCACGAACGGCGTGGTGGCCGCGCGCGTCGGAAGATCACCGTCGACAGTGACCAACTGACCGGCGCGATCAAAATGGTGACGAATCGTGCCGCCCGAGCGCGCTCCGACGAACGCCTGTCGCTGCGTCTCGCGGCCGGTGGCATCATACGCGTGCGTCACCGCCAGCTCTTCGTTCTGCACATTGGACGGCAGCGCGGTCGTGCCGTCCCACGTCGCGTTCGACGTCCAATCGGCCGGCGATTGCGGATCGGCGACCACATAGCGACTCACGCGCGCGGGCTGTCCGCGGAACTCGTATTGGTATTCGACGATGCCCGCCCCGTCGAGCTCGGCGAACGCGCGACCCGCGCCATATGGGGGAGCAGTCGCGCCGTCGCGATAAATGGTGCGCTCGCGCAGGAGCTCATTCGGCTGTCCGTCCGGCAGCTCCCAAGCGCCGACCGAGCGCCGCGCGAGATCGTATTCGCTGCGCAGTTGCAGCGCGACGGCGTCGCCCGGGTTCACGCGCCAGGCGTAGAGCGTCTGGCCGAGCGCGTCCGGCAACGTCCACGTGCGGCCCCCGTCTACGCTGTCGACAAACAACCGCCGCCCCGCGACGTCGAACGACTGCTGCACGACAACGAGGCTTCGCGGATCGGTCACCGACAAGATCGAGCCCTCACAGTCCAGCGCCTGCGCGGTCTCGTGAAAGCGCTGCGGATCGGTCGTGCCCGCGTCGCGCACGACCGCGACCGCGCGGCCGAGTGAATCGAAGTGCGTGCGCGTCGGCGTCTGCGCGAGCTTGAGCGCCGCGATCGCCGCCGCCTGCTCGAGCGCGGGCTCGCGTGGGTACGTTCCCGACGCGCGCGCCGTGTACCAAGGCGTCGACGCGTCGAGCGTATCGATCTCGTCCCACGTCTCTCGCGACCACGCATCGAACAGCACTTGTGAATAAGTGCCGTTCGGTAAGTCCGTGCGAATGAGTCTGTTCAATGGGTCATAGTGAAGTATCGGCGTAATGCCCTGCCGTACGAGCGCCGACTCAGTATCGAAGCTCGGCGTCGCCGAGAAGTACGGCTCGTACTTCTTTACCGGGTTTCCTTTGTTGTCGAAAATGGTTCTTCCGGTGCCCACATAGCGCGGATCGAGCGTG
Source organism: Polyangia bacterium (assembly GCA_035652295.1). Lineage (GTDB taxonomy): Bacteria > Myxococcota_A > Polyangia > Palsa-1104 > Palsa-1104 > DASREC01. The sequence continues at coordinate 7,713 of DASREC010000002.1, read as the reverse complement.
GGGCTCGCCGGATCATTGGGGTCGAGCGGACCGGGCTCGACGCGTCGCTTGCGCTGCGCCTCGCGGCCCGAGCCGTCGGCATAGAGCCATGTCTCCTCGACCGTCGCGCCTCCGAACTCTTGATACGAGGTCGTGTGAATCACCGCCGGCGCCGCCGCTCCGGCAAAGAACGAATAATCGAGCGTGGCCAGTGTGCCGCCTTCGCCGGCGCGGCCTTGAACAGCGGTTGCGGTGACGATCCCGAGCGCGTCCGTGGTTACGCTGTGAACGGTGCCGTTTTGATCGGTGATCGCGCCTGGCGACAACAATCGATAGTCGTTCGCCACTGTCGTCTTGTTGCCGACCGGATCTTGCGTCGAGTCGAGCAGCAGCGCCAGTGGCGCTTCATAGTGAAGTCGGGTCACGCCGCCGAATGGATTGGTGAGTGAAGTCGGTTGAAAGAACTGCGTCGAGTCATAAGCGACGATTCCGCGGAAGCTCCAGAACAGATCGACGTCGACCAGGTAACCGCCCTGCTGCGCGAGCAGGTCCACACCGGTCGCGCGCCCCTGCCACACACTATTGATGTACGGACGCGTGAGCGCCAGCGTGAGCGTCCGCGAATGGAGCGCGCGCACGCCGGCCTGTCCCGGCGAGAGCTCGGTCGCCGCCAGATCATCCCAATAGCGCTCTTGCGTTCGCCGCACCAGCCAGCGGCCGGGCGTCGTGCGCTGCGCCGGCGGCGCCCACGGCTGCGCGGCGACTGCGGCTCCCGTGACGACCTCATCGAACGATAAGACATGATCGTTCGGCAGACCGACGAGCTCGCTGGTAATCGACTCGAATGGCACCGTGACGCGATAGTCGTCATCGCCGACGTCGTGATCGGGCGTCGTGGTCGCGAGCGTGTGAATCGCCCAGAGCCGAGCCTGCTCCGGCCGCCGCGCCGCCGCCGCCGCACGCGGATAGCCTATCGACACGTGCTCTTGAACTTCGCCATATGGTCCGACGCGCAACACCAGCTCGTGCGAGACGCGCGCGTCGCCGACTACGCGCTCGAGGTGGTGCGTGAGCGTCTCGCGCGCATGGGTTGAAAACGACGCATAACGACCCTGGCCGCGCGCGTGCTCCAATCTGACCAGATAGTTGTTCTCAGTCACTACATAGGGGACATCGTTGCCGTCGAGCGCATACGTCTCTTGACGCAGCGGCCGGCCGCGCAATGCACGATACGCCTCGCGCAGCTCTTCCGGCAGCACGGTACCGACGATCGTCGAATCGGCGAGCGGCGCGACCGCCGCGAAGTATTCGCTCGCGAATTGTCTCGACAGCGTAGTCGCGTCGAGAAAAGCGCCGGTATGGAACCACGTCTTGATCAGCGCGGGCGGTATGTACAACGTCTGATCTAGCCCCTGTGGATAACCGCTCTTTCCCGCGAACGCGGCGAGCGTCTCGGTGTCCTGCTGCTCGACCATCCCGAAGCCGCGGAACTCGCGCTCGACACCGTCGTAGAAGCCGTGGTGATAGCGATATACTGAAACCAACTTCGTCTGCGCGACCGCGTCCTCCACGGTGACGCGCGCGACCACCTGTACAGGAAACGGTAACTTGGTAATCCACGTCAGCCCCGCGGCGCGATCAGCAAGATAGTAGCTCGTCGACGGCGCGTGCTCGATGGTCGTCGTGGCGCCAAAACCGTTATCGATAGACTCCAATAGATGTGGTTTGTGGGCGTTCAGGAGATCAACCCAGCGAAGTGGCTTGAGACGCTCCTGTGGGAGCGGCGAGGACCACACCAGACACGCCGTTCCCGTGCCCCACAGATCGCTCACTGAGAAATGAGCGAATTCGTGGACCGTAGGCAAGCCGCGCAAGACCGGTTGTGCGACAAAAGAGTTGCCCGCTTGATTGAGATAGACGTGAACTCCGTCGGCGCGGACGTAGACGAGGTCGCTCGTGCCGGTGCCGTCGACGTCGGCGAGGCGCACGCGGCGCGGGTCGAAGTCTTCAGGCGTGTCGAGGCGCGGCGCGTTTGCCATCTGTACGCGCCGGCCGAATCGTCCGTATCCCAGGTTCGGCCAATAAGAGACTGAGCCGTTGTCGATATGAACCACGTCCGAGAGGCCGTCACCTGTCATGTCGGCGAGCAGCACCGCCTCGCGCTCGGTCGCGAACAGCGGAACGGGGCCGAGGCGATCGAGCGGCTTGGGCGTGCGCAGCTCGTCGGCGTAGCCGTCGAGGCCGAGCGCGCGGTGCCAGCGAAAGACGTCTTGATCGGCGATGAGCACGTCGGGAAAACCGTCGCCGTCGAGATCGACGAAGCGCAGGTTGGGATCGCTCCAATCGATGTTGGGCACAGAGGGGAACGCGCGAAACGGCGTCCATTGATCGTCGCGCCGCTCGAAGACTCCCTCGGGCTTCTTGCCGACGCGCACGAGATCGACGAGCCCATCGGCATTGACGTCCTGGAATTGAAACCCATCGGAGAGCGCGGCGCTCGGGCGCGGCTCGACGCGACGGGCGCGACCGAAGTGTCCAAGCCCCGAAGCGTCGAGGCCCTCGGGCCGCTTGTAGAACCAACCGCGGCCCGCTTCCTCGCTGAGCACGCCCGCCAGTCCTTCGCCGTCGTAGTCAGTGAGTGCATATGGGCCGGCAAGTCCGTCCGGCAGATTGCGCGCGCTCTCGCGATCCAACGTGCGTAGTCGATTGTCGAGCGCCCCGACCGTGCCGTAGCCGAGCGTGACGCTCGGCATCGCCTTCGTCGTATAGCCTGCGCCCGTCGATTGCCAGCCGATTTGCGTAACCGAAGTCAGATAGGAAACCGCGGGCGTCGGCAGATAGCCGAGATTCGTCGAGCGCACGACCACGTGATTGGCGCCGAGCGAATCGAACTTGTGCAGCATGAGGACGCGTTGACAGAGCCGGTGCGTGCGAATCTCGAAGCCGCTGCGATAGGACGAAAAAGGATCTTGTCGCGCCGCCCAGGTCCCCTCTGCGAGCGTCGGCGCATTGGCGTCATGATCGCCGTAATCGAACAAGACGACGAGCGGCCAGCTTGCCAGCGCGGCGGCGCGTCCACCCGACAGATCGAGCGGCGGCACGTCACGCGACGCGCGCGGCTGCGGATTGGCGTAGGCAATCGCCTTCAAAAAAAGATTGGTGCGCTGCCGATTCTGCTCGGGAAGCGCCGGCGCTACGTTGACGTCATCTTCGGGTTTATAGGCATAAGCGATGACGTTGCCTTTGTCGTCGTCGGTCCATTCGAGCAGCCAGCGGAAGACCAGCCGATCGTTCGCAGGATTCGCGATTCGCGCGAAGCTTGAGTATCCATAAACGCTGCGAATATTGTCTCGAGTCCAGGCGACCCAATATTGGGTCCCATCGCCGCGCACGTGACGCTCGATGCGCGCGAACGCGTCGTCGACGCGCGGCCGATAGCGCACGACCGTCTCACCGCCGCGCGCGCTGGTCCCGATTGGGACCAAATCCTCCGCGCCCGACAGCACGAAGACGTCCGAGTCCTGCGCGTCGTCATAGCGCGGCAATCCCTTGTCGGTCTTGCGCGCGATATTGGGCACCGATATGGACCATCCGAGACCGACCGGACCATTACCGGACCCCGCATCATACGAAAGACTCAACTGTGGCGTGAATCCGCCGCGTCCTGCTGACGTGAAGATCGGGATCGTCAGGCTGGCGGTTCCGTTGTGTGCGTTGGTTTGAAACTTCTCTCCAATCGACGCGAGCGCGCCGCCGCTCTTGGGAAGCGTCGGGCTCGGCAGGAGCGGCGGCGCCTCGTCCTTTGCCTTGGCGTCTACGCTCGCGACCGGCTTGTCGAGCTCGGCCACGGCTCAGCTCGCGTAGCCGACGACGAACAGCACGTCGTCGAGCTGATCAGCTTTGATGTGTCCATTGGCGTCGAGCTTGTTCGGCGGCAGGCTGGCGAGCGCGGCCGCCGTGGCGGTGAGCGTCCACGCGCCGAGGCCGGCGTTGGTGCAGCGATAGGCCTGCACCTGCTCCGCGATCGACTGCGCGGCCCAATCGAGCGCCATCGCATCGTTCGGATTCGCCGGGCTCGGCGGCCAGGGAGTCATCAGCGTCACCGTAGGCGCCGGGCCCGCGGCCGGCGGCGGCGCGGCGAGCGACAGCGGCAGATTGGCGAAGGTGCCGTCGGTCCAGCGAATGAGCAGCAGCCATTCATTGAGCTTGGGTGACTGACCTTGCACCGGGAACGGGAAATCGCCGTCCTCCAATGCCAGGGTCATCGCCTGGCCGGGCGTGGCGGCGGGCGGATTCAAGAACGCGGCGAGCGCATCGGGAAACTCGCTGCGCGCGCTGAAGAACCGAACACCGCTGCGCAGCGCTTGCGTGAGCCCCGCGACTGCTTTGGAGCGCAAGAGATCGCCGCCGTCGCGCGCCGTGTAACGAACGTGCAGGACGACGTCGCTGATGGTGGTCCAATCGAACTGTTGCGCCTCTTTGACCAGCTCGAGCTTCCATTGACTGATCACGCCCGCGCCTTCGAACGGCAGATAACGCTCGTCGCGCAGGTTGACCTCGAACAGCCCGGCGTCGCCCTGCGCCGTGGATGTCACGATGCTCTGCGTGCCGCCGCTGGTATCGACGAAGCGCGTCTCGGTGCTCGGCGGCTGGCGCGTGTATTGATTACTGATCAACGTGGAGTTGATCCGGACCGAGTCGCTCATTAGCGTCAGCTTGCAGGCGACCGTCGTGTACGTTCCGCTGACGCACGGAATCGACACGGCGACACTCTTGACTCTCCGCATATAGAGACCGGGCATGTCGAGATCGAAGAGCTGCTCGCTCAAGGTGACAAAGCAGGCGCCGTCCTGGCGCAACGCCAGCAGCGCGATCGGATCGGTCAGCGCGAGCGAGACGTGCTTGGTCAATTCGAGCTCGCGCTTGTTCTCCTCCAGATAAGTGGACTGCAGTCGCAGCAGGTCCGCGCCGAGACGCTCGCCCGCGAGCAGCCCCTGCTTGAGATTGTCCCAATAACCGAATTGAATGAACGTGCGCTGATCGTCAAACAGCCCCAGCTCGAAGCGGAACGCGCGCTCAGTACGGCGCGCCATGTCGAACGCGAGCTGATACGTCTGGAAATAGACCGACGAAAGCTGCCCCGCCATCCAATCGAAGAGATCGCGGCTGGTGAACTTCGAGTGCAAGAAGTCGTTTACATCGCTCGCCTGCTGAATCTGCAGATCTTGATTGTCGAGATCCTTTTGCGCGATCTCGGCGCGGATCGACGCCGCCAGGATCTGCTTGTCGAAGTTCGCCAGCTCCTGCCCGCCAGCGTCGGCCTGCATCTTCATGTCGTCCTGCCGGCGCTGGTAACCGCCGATGGTGGTCGAGATCGACGCCGCGAGGTTGAGCGCGCTGGCGGCGATCTCGAGCCCGCTCGCCGCCGCTGCGATCGGCGACTTGATCTGCGTGCCGCCGATCTCGACGGTCGCCGTCGGGCTGCCGCCAATGCCGGTCGCGCCTGCCTTGATTTGCGGAATGATACCGACGGCGCCGGCCGCGGTGTGCAATCCCTGGGCGACAATGTTGAGAATGCCGCCGGCGACGAGCAGGCTCAAACCGGCGGTCTCCGCCGGATTCATCAGCTCCTGGCTCTTTTGCTGCCAATACGTGACGCGCACCTGCAAGGCCGCGCGCGCCGCCGTGAGCGCTTCTTCCGCGGCGGTCGCCTCGTCGATCTGCCGCTGCTTGACGGCGCGAACCGCATTGAGCAGCGTCTGCTCTTGAGACGAGCGTAAAAGCGCCAGATCCTCCGCGTCTCGCTTCTCGAGCGCCGCCTCGAGCGCGCTGCCGAGCGAACGCAGCTCGCTGACGATCTCCTTGGTCCGCTCGTACATGACGCTGAAGCGATAGCGCGGCACCGGCGCCTCGATCTCGTTCACCACCGTCGAGAGATCGAGCCCGGCTTGCGCGGCGGCGATGAGCAGCGCGGGATTGATCGGCGGCTCGAACAGCGGCAACTGCTGGACCTGGCCTTCGATGTTCATGCAGTGACGGATCTTGAAGAGGCGATCGGCGACGGTATCCCATAGGCCCAAAAGCTGACTGTTGGGCGGAACGCAGAAGACCTCCTGTGGGCCGTACGACACTGGGAAGCGCGACGTATCGGGATCGTTGGTCTGATTGGATGGGACGATGTTCTCGAGCTCGTCAGAGAAAGCGTCAATGGGGTACTTGCCGCTCAGCATCTGCCCATACGTCACCGGTGACGCCTGGCTCATGAGCGGCAGCGGATCCGGCCGCGGGCCGAGCAGCTCCGCCGCCATTACATAGCGCAGCGTCGCTTGATTGATGCTCTCGATGGTGTTTTGCCGGAACAGCATATCGCCCCAATCGATGAGCGTTTGAACATAGAGATTAAAGACCCACTTCATGTACGCGGTCGGCCGCAGTCGGGCGATGGCGTGCGGATCGAACGGATCGTGCCGCCACTCGAGGATCTGCGCCTGCAGCGTCTCCGCCTCGCAGTCGTCGCTGCCCGCCGGATCCTGTCCCTGCGCCAGGCCGAGCAGCAGCTCGACGATGTTGCCGTTCTGCGGGTTCTCCTGCCGCAGGCGGAGCATCTTCCAATAGCGCGTCGGCGCGACGTCGCTGGTATCGGAGGTCGTCGGATCGAAGACGAAGTGCAGCCAGCGCAGCGCCTCCTCGAAGTTCTGATCGGTGCGCATGCGGTTGGCGACATAGATCGGTACGTGCAGAAAGACTTCCCAGTTGTATTGCGAATAGGCGCCGCAGGGAGAGAAGTCGACTTTGTCCTCGGGATAGCGTGGATCGACGACGTTCGCGACCGGCTTGTAGTTGGTCTCGAACTCGGTGGGCGCGTCGGCGCCGAGGAGCTGCAGCGGCTTGACGCCGAGCTTGGACTGCGCCGGGTCATCGGCCCACGCGTAGAAGCCGTCGACGCCGAACTGGTCCAATCGCTCGAGGAACGCGCACGCGAACGGATGCGAAGACGCAAAGAAGCGGCAGATCGGCTGCGACGGCGCCGTCGACGAATCGTCGGTCTGCACGACGAGGCCGATCGCCGCCGGCGACGGTGCGTGCAACAACCTGACGAGCGGCGTGGCTTCGATGTCCGCGCGCGATGGACCGGCGAGCTGGCCGAACCGCGGACCATTGACGGGGCCGATCAGCTTTCCAATCGGATTCCTCGGCGGCGGTAGATACGCCTGTGTCACGCGATTGAGCACGCCCGGCGAAAGCGTTTGCGGATTCAAGACGACGATCCCGATATTGATGCGCGCGGCCGGCGGCGTGGTCGTCACGTAGAAGACGCGCTGCGGATCCCAGTAGAACAATGGCGCCGAGAAGAACTGCGCAAACTCGTGCGGCCACGACAGTGTATAGAGACCCGGCGAGGAGGCTTTGAGCACTTGCACAGTCTGCGTCACACTCGGATCGGCGGACGCCAGTGCGATGCCGCGCGTATCGCGGCCGCGCATCAGATACAGGCTCGGATCGAAGACCGTCTCTTTGAGAAACGGCTGCGGATCGATGCCGACGCAGCCCAGCACTGCGGCGGTGGCGCCGCTCGCCGGGTCGTCGGCCACCTTGGTGGCCGGCTGCTGCTGAAACCATTGACCGCCGCGAATGGTGTTCTTCGGCAACACGGTCCGCCGCGCGTTGACGTCGGCAAAGCCGACGGCGGTCGGCTGCGCGTTGCACGATCCGAAGACGAACTCGCCGATCTCG
>DASREC010000001.1:0-5620 GCA_035652295.1 Polyangia bacterium | reverse complement strand
CTGGAGGTCGAACGCCTGCCCGCGCCCGTCCCAGCCTTTGAGCCAGACCATCGGCCCCACATCGGCGAACCCCGGCGTCGAGATCGCCAGCGCCAGCGCCACCATCAGCCCCATGTGTCGCGACCGCACGATGGGAGTTTGAGCAAGCAGCGTTCCAGAGGGTTGCTGCGGCGCGCCGGCGGGTTTGCCGACGTACTCCCGCGCTGCTAACTTGTGGCGCGATGGACTCCAAGCGAGCGCTCGCCGCCGCGCTCATCGTGTCGCTCCCGTCGCTGACGTCGTCCGCCGCGCCCAAGCCCGCGCCGCCGATCCCGCCGAGCTTCGAGCCCAAGGACGCCGCGCCCTACTTCTCCGACGGGCCGGCCGCCGCCGCCGCTGCGCAATTACGGCTCGAGGAGTGGACGCAGGCGGCGCGCGGCTTCGAGGATTATTTGCGCGATCATCCGCGCGCCGCCGACGGCAAACAGGCGGCATTTCTCGCCGGCTACGCCGAGCTCAAGGCCGGACAGTGGAACGCCGCCGCGGCGCATTTCGACGCGCTGGCGAAGAGCTACCCGCTGCTCGCCGATTACCACCGCGTGTGGTCCGCGCGCGCCCACCTCGCCGCAGGAAGAGCAAGCGAAGCCCTCGCGCGAGCCAAACAAGTTCCACCCGCCTCCGCGCTCGACGGCGACGCGCGCTTCCTGCGCGGTGAGTCCGATCGCGCGCTCGCCCGCGCCGCCGACGCCGCCGCCGAGTACGCCGGCTACCTCGAAAAATACCCGTCGAGCTGGCGCGCCGCGGAGGTGCGCTTCCATCTCGCCGAGATGCTCGAGGCCGCCGGCCGCCACGCCGAGGCGGTCGCCGAGTGGCGCCGGCTCTACCTCGAGGCGCCGACCGAGAGCTGGGGCAAGCAGGCGGCGGCGCGCCTCGACGAGGACGCGCGCAAGTTCGACGCGCCCGAGCTGGTGACGCGCGCCACCGCGCTGTTCGACAACATGCGCAACGCCGAGAGCGAGGCCGAGTGGCTGCGCGTGCTGGCCGCGCCCAAGCTCACCGACGCGCTCACCTGCGTCGCGCGCTTTCACGTCGCGCAGAGCGTGTTCAAGGCGCGCGATCGCTGGCGCGCCGCCCCGCTGTTCGACGCCGCCGCCGACGCGTGCGCCAAGGCCAAGGACGACGATCTGCACGCCAAGTCGCTCTACCAGGGCGGCCGCTCGTGGGGCACCAAGGGCGACAAGGACGTGCAGGCGACGCGGCGCGCGGCCGAGCGCTTCGAGCGCGTGTGGCGCGAGCACCCGACGCACAGCTACGCCGACGACGCGCGGCTGCGCGAGGCCGAGCTCTACGATTCGCTGAAGGAGGACACCAAGGCGACCGAGCTGCTGAAAGGTTTGCCCGAGGCGTTTCCGTCGGGCGATCAAAAAGGCGAGGCGCTGTGGCGGCTGGCGTTCCGCGCGTGGCGCAAGGGCGATCTCGACGGGGCGCGCGCGTGGCTCGAGCTGGAGCTGAAGCTCTTGCCGCGCGAAGACGGCTGGTGGGAGGCGGGCCGCACGCTGTACTGGCTCGGCCGCGTCGAGCTGAAGAAGGGCGACGAGGCGAAGGGCGTGGCCTACTTCAAACGCGCGGCGGCGGAGTATCCGCTCTCGTACTACGCGCTGCAGTCACTCAATCGGCTGAACGAATTTTCGGCGGACGACGCGCGCTATTTCGTCGACGAGCTGGCCGCCGATCCCGGCGACGCGGGCGGCTGGCGGTTCGCGCCGCGCGCGCTCTTCGCCGACGCGGGATTTCGCCGCGGCCTCGAGTTGGCGCGCCTCGGGCTCGGCCCCGAGGCCAAGCGCGAGCTGACGCTGGCCGGCATCAACGTCCCCGCGCGCCGCGGCGAGACCGTGACCGAGCCGCTCGCGCAGGAGCTCTTGTGGCTCGCCGCGGTGCTCTACGATCGCGCGGGCGAGTACGCGCTCTCGCACTTCATCCCGCGCTACGTGATGACCGAGTGGGCGCGCGCGTATCCGACGGGCGACAACCGCAAGCGCTGGGCGCTCGCGTTTCCGCGCGGCTACGCGGAGCTGATCGAGAAGCACGCGCGGCTGAACGGCCAGCCGGCCGCGCTCGAGTTCGCCATCGTGCGCGAGGAGAGCGCGTTCGATCCGCTGATGGAGTCGTTCGCCAACGCCGTCGGGCTCACGCAGCTCACGCAGGCGCCGGCCGAGCGGTTCGCGCAGGGGCTGCCGCACGATCGCGCGTCGCTGAAAGATCCGGCGATCAACGTCACCATCGGCGCGCGCGAGCTGGGCGATCTGTGGGCGCTGTACGGCGGGAACGCGGCGCTGGCGATCGCCGGCTACAACGCGGGCGCGGGCGCCGTCGGGCGCTGGCTGCGGGATCCGGAGCGCGCGTCGCTCGAGCTCGACGAATGGATCGAGGCCATCCCCTACGACGAGACGCGCGGCTACACCAAGCGCGTGCTGTCGAGCTACTTCACCTACCGCTGGCTCTCGACCTCGAGCCCGACCGACCGCGTCCCCCCGCTGCCGCTCCCGCTGCCGAAGCCGACGCGAAGATAGTCACTACTCAAGCGAGCGCCGCGAGCAGAGCGCGCACGGAAGTCGCCGAAAGCGTCACCGCGCGTTCGAGGTGACCGACGACGATCGCCAACTCCCTCGGTTCGAACTCGACGGCGACCGATCCGTGGCGAAAGAAATGGCGGAATTTGCGCACCGCGTGCCACTCCAGCAGCGCCTCGCTCGGAATGATCGCGGGCCGCCGATCCGGTATCTCGTGCGCAGCAGCGTCCAAGATCGCTTCGTGCCACGCGCCACCGGCGCGCGCCGGGAGACCGAGCGACGCCTCGACCTTCTCCAGCAGCGACTCGAATGCCTGGTACGCGTGGTGTAGCCCGACGGCGACGACCGCCATCGCCGGCCGGCCTTGCGCGAGATCGGCCTCCTTCGCGACGGCGAGGTGCCGTTCGACCAACTCCCAATAACGAACCAACTCGTCGTGGAGTCTTTGGCGATCGCCCGGCCCGCTGCTCACAAAAGCTTTCCTTCCGCCAACACCGTGCGCCGCAGCTCGGCGGGCGCGCGCTCGAAGCGGACGATGTCGATCTCGTGTCCGATTCCCGCTTCGATTTCAGCGGCGGCAATGAACGGATCGTCGGCGCCCTCGAGCATCAAATCGACGTCGCTCTCTCGATGTGGCGTGCCCCAAACGAACGAGCCGAACAGCCATGCGCGTCGCAGCAACCCTTTGGCGCGAGCGCGCGCTACTCCAGCGGCGACTCGCGCGATGACCTCGGCGCGCAGCGCTTCAACCTCGAGGCTGGCGGGACGACGCGCGATCCTCGCGTCTACGGCGGCGCGAAACGCGCGAAGGAGATCCGGATGAGGAGCGTCCACGCTGGGATCGTAGGCGAGCCGCGCCTCCGCTGCAACCGACCGTCCCGATCGCTCACGGCACGGCTTTGTCGAAGTGATCGATGGTCGCGCCGAGCTCGTCGATCACCGTCGAGGAGATCTTGCCGGCCGTCACCGCGTAGAGGCAGTCGTGGTAGTGGTCGGAGACGGCGACGCGCAGCGGGGCGTCGTTCGGGTAGTTGCCGACGTTGGCGTTGACGTCGTTGATGATGCCGCCGCCGCCGGCGCAGGTGACGTAGGTGATGCCGCTCGGCGTCTCGAACCGCTCGTAGCCGTGCATGTGCCCCGCGATCACCAGCTTGACGCCGGTCGCCATGAACATCGGCTCGAGCACCTGGCGCGCGGTCAGCTCCGGGCTGGTGTCGCCGAGCGTGTAGAGCGGCCGGTGCATGTAGACGATCGAGAAGCGGAAGCCGGGCTGCTGTTGCGCGCCGACGAGCGCCTGGCCGAGCCACGTCGTCTGCTCCGAGCCGGCGTCGAGCGGCTCCTCGGTGTCGATGGAGAAGAACCACACGCCGCCGGTCTCGTAGTGATACCACCTGGTGGTCGTGTCCATGCTCGCGGGCACGAACAGCCGGCCGTAGTAGTCGTCGTACTCGGTGCCGTCGTTTTCGTTCTCGTGGTTGCCCACCGTCGGGAACAGCGCGCCTGAGCGCAGCATCGGCGCCATCGCGCCGAACCAGTAGACCCAGGTCTCGGCGGCCGACGAGTAGTACTGCATGTCGCCGAGGTGCACGATGAAGTCGGGCTTGGTGGCGAGCGTGTACTTGAACGTCGGCAGCGTGTGGCCGAGGATCGGGTTGGTGTCGCCGACGCCCATGAAGGTGAAGTCGGCGCCCGAGGGGCGCGCGGTGCAGAAGCGGCCGTTCTGATCGCCCGAGTACATCGAGCCGCTCGACGCGAGGCGGTACGTGTAGCACGTCGACGGCTCGAGGCCGCTGAGCGGGATTTCGTCGCGATAGTAGGTGCCGGGGAGATCGGGCTGCTTGACCTGGTTGATGCCCCAGCTCGAGACGACGTGCGTCTCGGTCGAGGAGCCGATGGCGACCTGCGGCTTGCCGCCGCTCTCGGCGGCGAACGCGGCCTCGACGCAGCCGGGCGACGCCGACTCCCACAAGATCGTCGCGTGCGTGTCGTCGACGCGCTCGACCCAGGGACCTTTGGTGAGCGGCGTGGCGCACGGATGCTGCGGCGAGCAGCCCGCGGCGGCCAGCGCCAACGCGAACGAAAAAAAAGCGCGCGCTGATTTCACGCGCTCAGGATATCAGCGCTTCTTTTTTTTGCGCCGAAAGAAGAAGCCGCCCTCTTCCTCGTCGTGCTCCGGTTCGCGCGGCTCGGGCGCGGCCTGCTTCTCGGGATCGTGCTTGGCCAATTCCTCGACGAGCCGGCGCTGCTCGCTCGACAATTTCCGCGGCACCGCGACGGTGAACTGCACGTGCAGATCGCCGACGCCGCGCCCGTGCACGTTGTGCAGCCCGCGCCCGCGCAGCACCTTGACCCAACCCGGCTGCGTGCCGGCGGGCACCTCGATCTCGTGCTCGCCGTCGACGCCGGGCACCGCCACGCGCGCGCCGAGCGCCGCCTGCGCGAACGTCAGCTCGTAGCGCGTCAGCAGATCGTCGCCCTCGCGTTCGAAGCGCGGATCGGCCTCGACGTGCAGCGTGACGTAGAGATGCCCCGGCGGCCCGCCCGACGGACCCGCCTGCCCCTTGCCCGGCACGCGCATCGTCTGGCCGTCGTCGATGCCGGCGGGGATGTTCACCGCCACCGTCTCCTTGTGACGGCTGACTCCGCCGCCGCGGCACTCGGTGCACTTGTCCTTGACCACGCGCCCGTTGCCGCGGCACGTGGGGCACGTCGCCGCGATCACGAAGATGCCCTGGTTGTGCTGCACCTGCCCGCGCCCGCCGCACGTGCCGCACGGGCTCGGCTGCGTGCCGGCCTTGGCGCCCGAGCCGCCGCAGGTCGCGCAGTGGATCATGCGCGTCACGTCGAGCGACTTGGAGCAGCCGTGCGCCGCCTCGGCGAACGTGATGGTCAGCTGCGCCTGGAGGTCGTCGCCCTCCTGCACGCGCTGCCGGCGCCCGCCGCCGCCGAATCCGAAATTTCCGAACCCGCCGAAGATGTCGGCGAAGTGCGACAGGATGTCCTCGACGCCGCCGAATCCGGCGCCGAACCCCGAGCCGCGCGGCCCCTGGTGCCCGTACTGATCGTAGAGC